>DATJRF010000227.1:0-11872 GCA_035505015.1 Verrucomicrobiia bacterium
TCCGGCGCTGATCTGTACCTCGTGCAACGAGTCGGTGCTCGATCCGCAGGTGGCGCGTATCGCCGCCAAACGCTTCGGCGAAGCCGGCGCCGGCGTTTGGTGGAGCGATCCGGTCGAACGCTACCTTCCGCCCGGCTTCGCGTGCGAGCGCTGCGGCGGGAGCTCGTTCGAGAAGGAGAAGAACATCGTCGACATCTGGTTCGAGTCCGGCGTCACGCATCTCGCGGTGCTCGGGAAGGACGGGATGCCGTGGCCGAGCGATCTCGTGCTCGAGGGCGGCGACCAGTATCGCGGCTGGTTCCGCAGCTCGCTCCTGACGGCGGTGGCGACGGAAGGGCGTGCGCCCTACCGGCGCGTCGTCAAGAACGGCTGGGTCAACGACGAGCAGGGGCGCGCGATGTCGAAATCCCTCGGTACGGGCATCGACGCGCGCGAGGCGATGAACCGGTGGGGAGCCGACGTGTTGCGGCTGTGGGCCGCCTCCGTCGAGTTCGTCGACGACGTCCGCTTCGGCCCCAACGTCGTCGACCAGGTAGGGCGCGTCTATCGCAATATTCGCAACCGCATCCGCTTCATGCTCTCGAACCTCGACGATCTCGAGGCGAGCGACGTGGTGGCGGTCGAACGGATGCGCCCGTTCGACCGGCTCGCGTGCTCGGTCGCCGACGCCTTCGCCTCCGGCGTGCGCGACGATTATCACGCCTTCGATATCCACGGCGCGTACTTGCGCGTCGTCGAGTTCGAAAGCTCGATGTCGGGCCTCTACTTCGACGCGCTCAAAGACCCGCTCTATTCGCGAGCGATGCAGGATCCGCGGCGGCGCAGCGCGCAGTCGGCGCTGCTGCACGTCCTCGAGCGGCTGCTCACGGCAATCGCTCCGGTGCTCTCGTTCACGGCCGAAGAGGCCTGGCAAGCGCTGCCGGAGCGGCTGCGCGGCGGGGCCGAGAGCGTCTTCGATACCTCGCTGTTCGCGACGCATGCGAAGGCCGAGGCGCGCGCTGCGGACGCCGAGCTATGGCAGATCCTGCGCGATCTGCGGGCTCGCGCCGCCTCCGGCGACGGTCCGCGGGATTTCGAGGCGCGCGCGCGGATCGTCGCGCCCCCGACGCTGCACGCGCGCCTGCTCGGCCTGGGCGACGAGCTGCGCGAGGCGATGGTCGTCTCGCAGCTCGAGCTGGAGATGGCGCCGCGCGAAGAAGGCGGCGGCGTCGCCGCCGTCGAGCTGACGCCCGCGCTGGGCGAGAAGTGCGCGCGCTGCTGGAAATACCGCCGCCTCGGCGACGACCCCGAACATCCCTCGATCTGTGCCGAGTGCGCGCAGGTCGTGCGCGCACTCGACGCCGCGCGCTAGCGGCGCCGCTCACTCTTGACTCGGTAGAGAGACGATCTCCTCGACGCACCGCTCCAAAGCGGTTTCCAACGTGCCGTGTCCATCCATGTACGGCTGCCAGTGGCGGCCGAGCGCGCGATAGTAGCGGGGCCAAACGCGCGTGAAGAGACCCGCGCGGATCCAAACCATGGTATACGGCCCGGCGCCGTCGCGATCGAAGAGGCGTTCGGCGAGCCGGCCGGGCGTGTACATGATGACGGCATGCCAGAGCTGGTCCGGTTCGGGCCGGTTCGACCCTGCGGCCGCGCGTGCGATAGCGGCCCCGATCGTTCCCGTGCCGGGCATTGCGATCGAGTGCGACGCCTCGTGAAAGAGCACGTCGATGCCGCCGAGGTTGCGCTCGTCGGGATCTTGCACCGACATGACGATGTGGAAGAAGCCGGCGGCGTCGTTGCCGTACGAGCCCTCCCACTGCGCGTACGCTACGACGTCGACCAGGTAGGGCTTCGCGAGCCACGGTGTGCGGTAGATGCGGGAGAGCGTGGCCGAAAACTCCTCGTGGTAGCGGGCGAGGTTTGCGCTCGTCTCCGCGATGAAGGTGCGGTTGCGCGCGTCGTGGAGCGGCCACAGCGCGGTTCGATACACGGGAGCGGCCGTCTCGAGCGCGCGCCGCATCGGCTGCGGCACCGCTTGCGCGAGCGAGTCGCCCGCGGCGATTGCGAGCGCGTTGTCGGCTTCGAGGAGCGTTTCGTCGAAAACGAAGCTGAGCGGGGCGTAGTGGTCGCGATAGATGCGCAAGGACTCGTACCAGCGCTGCTGGTCGAGCGCGGCGGCGCGCCGCAGGTCGGCAAAGGCGTCGCGGTCCATCGCGGAAAGGTCGGAGGGGCCGCTCCCGTAGACCGTTTCGAGAACCTGAGCTTGATAGTAGAGCGTGTGATGGAGGTTCATCCAAAAGCTGCTCTGGAAGCGAAACTGCGGCGCCCCGCCGCTCGCAGCGAGCGCGTCGCTCGCGGCGAGACCCGCGGCCAGGCCGGCTCCCGCGATCAGGAAGCTCTGACGATTCACTCGGAAACCCCCTTGAACTCGGCGTCCATGTAGGCGCGGGCTTGATGGTGGAGCAGTTCGCGCGCGCCGCCGAGCGCGCGCTCGAGCGGCGCCTGCGGATCGCGTTCGGCCGCTTCGAAGAGCGCGGCGAGCACGGCTTCGGAGGCGAGTCCGCAGTGAAAGCTCCACGCGACGTAGCGGCTTTTAATCCACAACGCTTGGCGGACGGCCGCGAACTCCGGCTCGAACAGGCAGACGAGCGCCTCGCGGCCGTCCGCGCAGAGATTGAGCCAGGTCGCTCCGCCGTACGACGCCACGATGTCGGCACCGTTCGGCGTCTGCACGACGAAGCTCGCTTCGAGCCCGGCCGGCGCGTACGCCTTGACGGTCACCGCGACGCCGCGCCGCGCCGCCGCGGTAAGATCGTCGCCGAGCTCGGCGAGCGCGCGCGGGAACGCGTCGGCGAGCGCGCTCCTGCGCGCCCGGGCGAGCATGCCTCGCGCGCACGCGAACGCCTGGTCGGGGCTCTGCAGGCGAAATGCGCCCTCTTCATCCGCGCTCGGGGAGAGGGCCGCGAGCTCTCGCCGCGCGCGTTCCTGGAGGCGTTCGAAGCCGCGCGTCCGCGCCGTCATCAGTTCGTCCGGCGGGACCGCCCGGTAGAGGCGCGGGCTGCCCTCGCCGCAGACCACGGCGCCGGCCCGTTCCAGCGCTTCGAGGGCGGTGTAGGTGTTCGAGTTTGCCCTGGCCAGGAGCTTGGCCAGTGCGTAGCCGCTCGCCGGGCCGTGTTGCAGGAGCGCCAGGTAGGCGCGCGCCTCGAGATCGGAAAAGCCGAGATCGCGCAGGGCGGAGAGGGCCGAGGCCGGCATGAGGGTCTGGTACTATGAAAAAGTAGTACTATCCTTCCACGGGTTGGAACTGCTCCCGCAGCGCCGCCCAGCGGCCGGCGGAGATCGCTTCACGCGCTTCGTGCATCAGGTCGTTCAGGAGCGCTACGTTGTGGTACGAGAGCAGCCGCGGCCCGAGCATCTCCTTCGAGCGAAAGAGGTGGGCCAGATAGGCGCGCGTGTAGGTGGTGCAGACGCTGCAGCCGCAGCTGGGATCGACCGGCGAGAAATCGGCGGCGTAGGCCGCGTTGAAGATGTTGAACTCGCCGGCGCGCGTCATCGCGCGACCGTTGCGGCCGCAGCGCGTCGGGTAGACGCAGTCGAAGAGGTCGATCCCGCAATCCACGGCCGCGATCAAATCGCGCACGGTTCCGACGCCCATCAAGTAGCGGGGTTTCCCCGGCGGGAGCAGCATCGCGGTATGGCGCGCGGTCGCGAGCATCTCTTCGCGCGTCTCGCCGACCGAGAGGCCGCCGATCGCGTAGCCGGGGAGGTCGAGCGCGACCAGCTCGCGCGCGCTGCGCTCGCGCAGGGCGAGATCCAATCCGCCTTGCACGATCGCGAAGAGCGCCGTCTTCGCCGCCCGGCGCGCCTGCGCCGAGCGCCGGGCCCAAGCGGTCGTCAAGCGCAAGGCGTCGGCGAGTTCCTCGCGCGGCGCCGGCAGCTTGACGCAGACGTCCAGAACCATCGCGACGTCGACGCCGATCGCTTCTTGGAATGCGACGACGTTCTCGGGGGTGAAGCGATGTTCGCTGCCGTCCAGGTGCGAGCGGAAGGTCACGCCGTCGTCGTCGAGCGTGCGCCGGCTCTCCAAGCTGAAGACTTGAAAGCCGCCGGAATCGGTGAGGATCGGGCGGTCCCAGCTCATGAAGCGGTGCAATCCGCCGGCGGCTTCGAGGATCGCGCGGCCGGGGCGCAGCCACAGATGATAGGTGTTGGCGAGCACGATCTGCGCGCCGGCTTCGCGCAGATCCGCCGGCGTCAGAGCCTTTACCGTTGCGGCGGTCCCGACGGGCATGAAGCAGGGCGTTTCGACGACGCCGTGCGCGAGCGATAGCCGTCCGCGCCGCGCCGAGCCGTCGCGCGCGAGCAGCGCGAACGGCGCCTCACCCATGCCGCAAGAGGGCGCGCGCGCGCGTGTACTCGGGCGGGGGGTCGACTTCGAACGCGAGACGCTCGCCGGTCCGGGGATGAACGAAGGAGAGGCGCCAGGCATGCAAGGCTTGCCCGGGCAGCCCGTAGCGCGGCTCCTCGCGGCCGTAGACCGGATCGTTGAGAATCGGATGCCCCATCGCGGCGAGATGGACGCGTATCTGATGCGTTCGTCCCGTCTCCAGGCGAAAGACGAGCTCGGCGTGCTTGGGGAAGACCGCGACCGTTTCGTAATGCGTGACCGCCGGTTTGCCGCCTTGGACGATCGCGTATTTGAGGCGATGGTGCGGGTCGCGCCCGATCGGTCCCTCGATCGTGCCGCGCGCGTGCTCCGGTACGCCGTGCACGAGCCCGAGGTACTCGCGCTTGATGCGGCGCGCTTTCATCGCGATGCCGAGCTTGGAGAGCGTGGTGTCGTTCTTCGCGACGACCAGCAGGCCGGAGGTGTCGCGGTCGAGCCGGTGCACGAGGCCGGGCCGCACGGCGTCGCCGGGCAGCGACTCGATTCGCGCGAGGAGCGCGTTGACGAGCGTCCCGCCGGTGGTCCCGTGCGCGGGATGCGTCACCATCCCCGCCGGCTTGTCGACCACGATCAGGTCGTCGTCTTCGTAGACCACCGGAACGTCGATCGCCTCGGCGCGCGCGACGAGCGGCTCGCGCTGGGCGATCTCGTAGGCGAGCACGTCGCCGGCTTCGAGCGGACGGCTCGCTTTGGCCGGCTCGCCGTTCACGGTTACCGCGCCGCGCCTGACGGCTTCGGCCACGAGCGAGCGAGAGGCGCCGCTCAAACGAGCGACGACGACGTCGGTGCGCTTGCCGATCTCCTCAGCGGTGACGTCGTGCAGCAAGGCTCGAGATCAGCAATAAGCCGACGCCGATCGTGATGCACGAGTCGGCGACGTTGAAGATGTTCGGCCAGAGGCGGTAGAAATCGATGAAGTCGACGACGTAGCCGTAGTGCAGACGGTCGACGATGTTGCCGATCGCTCCGCCGACGATCATGCCGAACGCGACGCGCACCACGAGCGAGCGCGCTGCCGCATCCCGAAAGCTCACCCAGAAGAGGCCCAGCACGATCAGGGCCATGCCGATCAGCAGCACGGCGCTGCTGCCGAAGAGCCCGAACGCCCCGTGCACGTTGCGCTCGAACGTCCACTTCAAGAAGTGCGGAATGAAGAAGCGGCTCTCGCCCGGCAGGAAGGACGAGACGACGAGATGCTTGGTGTACTGGTCGAGCCAGAGCACCGCGATCGCGACGAGCGCGATCACGAGCGTGTTGACGAACTCAGAGCTTCGGTTGCGGGACAAATTGATAGAACCATCCTGCGACGTTGAGGAATGCATTGTTGACCAGTATCAATCCGACGACGACGAGAAACGCGCCCGCCGCAAACTCGATCGCGGGCAGGAAGCGTTTGATGTGGTTGAGAGCCGGGAGGATGGCGCCGATCGCAAACGCGGTAAGCAGGAACGGCAGCGCCAGTCCCGCCGAGTAGCACGCCAGCAGGAGCGCGGCCTCGCCGGTGTGTTGCTGCGACGCGATGGCCAGAATGCCTGCCAGGATCGGGCCGATGCAGGGCGACCAGCCGGCGGCGAAGGCCATGCCGACCACGAACGAGGTCCAGAAGCTGCGCCGGTCGTGCACGACGTGGGCTCGCTTGTCCATCATCAGGAACGGGATCCTCAGCATCCCCATCATGTGCAGGCCCAGGATCACGACCAGGACGCCGCCGACCTGCGCGATCAGCGTGCGGTGCTCGCTCAGCGCGCCCCCGATGCTGCTCGCGGTGAGCCCGAGCGCGATGAAGATGACGGAGAATCCCAGCACGAAGGCCAGCGCGTGGGCGATCGTCTGAGCGCGCGCTGAGGCCGCCGTCTCGGCCTTGAGATCCTCGAGGCTTTCGCCGGTGAGCAGCGAGAGATACGCCGGCACGAGCGGGAGGACGCACGGGGAGATGAAGGAAACGAGCCCCGCGAGGAAGGCGATGCCGACGGTGATATGCGTCGTCGTGGTCATGCGCCCGAAATGGTTATCCCGCCGTCCGTTTAAGGCCTGTTACCTGCATGCATCATTGGTTTACCTATCCGACAAATGTCAACCCGATCGCCATCCAGATCGGCTGGCTGAAGATCCACTGGTACGCCCTTGCCTACCTGGCCGCGTTCGTCTGCGTCTATCTCTGGCTGAGCCGGCCCGCCGGCCGCCGCCGCCTGGGGCTGAGCAAGGACCAGATCCAAGATTTTCTCTTCTACGCGCTGGTCGGCGTGCTGGTCGGCGGCCGGACCTTCTTCGTCTTCAACGACATCATCAGCAAGCACGATCTTTCGTACTACCTGAGCAATCCGATCAACGTCATCGCCATCTGGAACGGCGGCATGGCTTTCCATGGCGGGATGGTCGGCGTCATCGTCGCGATCGTGCTCTTCGTGCGCAAGCATCCGCACCTGAAGTTCGCGGTGCTCGGCGACGAGGTCGTCATGATGCTGCCGATCGGCATCACCCTGGTGCGCATCTGCAACTTCATCAACGACGAGCTGTGGGGCGACGTCTGCGTGCCGGACCGGCCCTGGTGCATGCAGTTTCCGCTCGCCCCCGACCCGCTGATGTACCGCCATCCGGCTCAGATTTACGAAGCGATACTCGATATTCTCACGCTCCCGGTGCTGCTGATCCTCTATCGCGCGAAACCAAAGGACGGCGTGGTCGCTTGGAGCTGGTTTACGATCTACGGCGTCACCCGCAGCGTGGCCGAGATGTGGCGCCAGGCCGACTTCACCTGGCACGGGATCACCGGCGGCCAGCTCTACGCGCTGCCGATGATCGTCATCGGAGCGATCGGCATCGCTTACTGCGCGACGCGCCCGGCTCCGCGGACCGAGGCCGCCCTGCCCACGGAGACCGCTCCGCCGGCCGCGTGAGCGAGATCGCCGAGCGCTTGCGGGCGCTGCGTGCCGAGATCGATGCGGAACTCCGCCGCGCCGGGCGCGCTCCGGGGAGCGTCGTCCTGGTCGGCGTAGCGAAGAAGCAGCCGGCACCGCTGGTGGCGGCCGCGATCGAGGCCGGGCTGCGGGACGTGGGCGAGAACTACCTTCAGGAGGCGCGCGAGAAGTTCGGGCTCCTGCCGCCCGTCCGCAAGCACTTCATCGGGCACCTGCAGACCAATAAGGCCAAGGCCGTCGCGCAGCTCTTCGACGTGGTCCAGAGCGTCGATCGCGCCGAGGCGGCCGTCGCGCTCGGGAAGGCCGCGGCGGCGCTGGGCAAGGAGCTCGCGGTGCTGCTCCAGCTCAATATCTCCCCGGCCGAGCGGTTCGGCTGCCCGCCCGCAGAGGCGGAACGGCTCGCCGAGGCGGTCCGCGCGCAGCCGGCCCTGCGCCTCGACGGGGTGATGGCGATCGGGCCGCTCTCCGCCGATTCCGCCGAGATCTCGCGCTCCTTCGCGCTGGCTGCCAAGACGTTTGCCTCCGTAGGTGGAAGTACGCTCTCCATCGGCATGTCGGGCGACTGGCGCGAGGCGGTGCGCGCCGGCTCCACGATGGTCCGGCTCGGCACGGCGCTGTTCGGTTCGCGAACGCTGCCGTAGGAGAAGGAGAGTTCGGTGAGCGTGTTCAGCAAGATCGGATCGTTCTTCTCGATCCGCGACGACGAGGAGGATCTCTACGAAGACGATCCCATTGCGAGCCATCGCGTCGTTCCGCTCTCGCACGCGGGGCGCCGGGGCGGCACCGAGGTGAGCGTCTTTTCACCGCGCAGCTATCAAGACGTCGTCGAGATCGCGGACGCGCTGCGCAATCGTCAAGTCGTGATCGTCAACCTGCAGAACGCCGACCGGACGCTGCTCCAGCGCGTCGTCGATTTCACCTCCGGCGTCGCGTATACGATCGACGGCAAGATTCAAAAGCTCGCCGAGGCGATCTATCTGGTCGTTCCCGCGGGCGTCGCCGTCAACGCCGCGGGCCTGCGCGAGTCGATGATGCCCGACGGCACGTTAGACTTCATGAACCGCGTTTAGGTCCACCCAACGTCAGCCCGGAGCACTCGTGGAAAAAATTACCCCGATCGACATCCAGCACAAAAGCTTCAAAAAAGCGCTGCAAGGTTACGACCGCGCCGAGGTCGATCAGTTTCTCGACGAAGTGATCGAAACGCTGGAGGACGAGGCGCACCAGCGGGTCGCGCTCGAAGCGGAGATCGCGGATCTCAAGGAGCGCATCAGCCACTTCAAAGCGATGGAAGAATCGCTGCAGAACACGCTGGTGCTCGCGCAGCGCACCGCCGACGAGGTCAAGGCCTCGGCGCACAAAGAGGCGGATCTCATCCGCGAGCAGGCGCGCCTGGCGGCCGAGCGCGAGGTCGCGACCTACAACGACACGATCTCCGAGGTGCGCCGCGAGCAGCAGCGGACGGTGGAAGCCAGCGAAAAGGCGCGCAGCGAGCTGCGCAGCCTGCTCATGACGCATCTCGCGCTGCTCGAGAAGGTGCCCCCCGCGGTCGCCGCGCCGCCCGCGCAAGGTGCCCAGATCGCGGACGGCGCGGCGCCGAAGACCGACACGACGCGCATCCAGATCCCGTAGCGAGCACGCCGTGAAACCACTCGTTGCCGTGTTGCCCGGCGACGGCATCGGGCCGGAAGTCACGCGCGCCGCCGTGGCCGTGCTCTCGCGCGTGCATCCCGGCGTCGAGTGCGTCGAAGCGCCGGTCGGCGGCGCCGCGCTGGAGCGCGGGCTGCCGGCGTTTCCCGATGCCACCCGCGCGCTCTGCGATCGCAGCGCGGCAATCCTCTTCGGCAGCGTCGGCCTTCCGCAGTACGAGGGAAAGCCGCTGGCCGAGCGTCCGGAGTACGCGCTCTTCCTGCTGCGCCGCGACTACGAGCTCTTCGCGAACCTGCGCCCGGTCCGCGTCTTCGCCGGTTTGGAGGACGCCTCGTCGCTGCGGCCGGAGCTCGTGCGCGGGCTCGATCTCGTCGTCGTCCGCGAGCTCACCGGCGGCATCTATTTCGGGAAGCCGAAGGAGCTGCGCACGGTCGACGGCATCGAGGAGGCGGTCGATACGATGATCTACCGCGCGCCGGAGGTCGAGCGCATCGCGCGCGTCGGCTTCGAGCTCGCGCGCGGGCGGCGCAAGCAATTGACCTCGGTCGACAAGCAGAACATCTTGGAGACCTCGCGCCTGTGGCGGCGCGTGGTCGACCGGGTCGCGCAGGAGTACCCAGACGTGAAGCTCGAGCATCTGCTCGTCGATAATGCCGCGATGCAGCTCGTGCGCCGGCCCGGCGATTTCGATACGATCGTGACGGAGAACATGTTCGGCGACATCCTCTCCGACGAGGCGGCGATCCTGACCGGCTCGATCGGCACCTTGCCCAGTGCGAGCCTGGGAACCAAGGGCGTGCCGGGGCGGCAGTTCGGCCTCTACGAACCGATCGGCGGAACCGCCCCCGACATCGCCGGCAAGGGCGTCGCCAACCCGACCGCTGCGATTCTCTCCGCCGCGATGCTGCTGCGCTACTCGCTCGGCGACGAGGCCGGCGCCGCACGCATCGAGCGCGCGGTCGACGCGGCTTACGCCTCGGGTGCGCGCACGGCCGAACTCGCCGGCGGCGCCGCCGCGCTCTCGACGCAGGCGTTCGCCGACGAGGTCGCGGCGCGGCTGTGAAGGCGCACGTCGTCAGCGCGCCGGCGCGGATCGCCGCCGTGGGCATGTACGCCCCGGAGCGCGTCCTCGACAACGCCTACTTCGAGCGGATCGTCGAGACGAGCGACGAGTGGATCGTGCAGCGCACCGGCATCCGCCGCCGCCACGTCGTCGCGGACGATCAGTATTCGAGCCATCTCGCGATCGCCGCCATCGACGATCTGCTCGTCCACAGCTCCGGCGTGGCGCTCGATCCGCTCGACTACCTCATCGTCGGATCGACGACGCCCGATTATGCCTATCCGAGCCTTTCGGCGATGCTGCAAATGCACTACGGGCTTCCCAAGACCGTCGGCGCGTTGGACATCAGCACGGCGTGCGCGGCTTTCGCTTACGGCGTGAACCTGGCTGCGGGGTTGATCGGTACCGAGCAGGCACGGCGCGTGCTGGTGGTCGTCGCCGACTCGCTCACGCGCTCCGTCGATTACACCGATCGCTCGACGGCGGTGCTCTTCGGCGACGGCGGCGGCGCGGCGATCGTCGAGCGCAGCGACCGGCCGCAGATCTTCGGGATGAGCGCGGGCTCCGACGGCGGCGGCGGCAAGTTTCTCTACCGCACCGCCGTCCGCAAGGATATCAACGGCATCGAGGACGCGTCCGGCCTGCTGCGCCAGGACGGCCAAGCCGTCTATCGCTGGGTGCTCGAGAACGTGCCGCCGGCGATCGCGCGCGTGCTCGAGCGTGCCGGCACGACGCTCGACGAGATCGATTGGTTCCTTCCGCACAGCGCCAACCTGCGGATGATCGAGGCCCTCTGCAAACGGATGAAGTTCCCGATCGAGCGGACCCTGCTCAGCATCGAGGAGTACGGAAATACCTCGGCGGTCTCCATCCCGCTCGCGTTCGTCCCCGCCGTGCGCAGCGGGCGCGTCAAGCGCGGCGATCGCGTCCTGCTCTTCGGCTTCGGCGGCGGGCTCGTGATGGCCGGCAACGTCTTCGAATGGTGACGACCGTCAGCGCTCGCCCCTAAGAGGAGCCGCGCCGAGCTCGGCCGTTCATCGCGCGGCCGCGCACGCAAAACGTTTCGTTCACATGCGGGCGCTAGGATCGCCGCATGGATGGAATCGCATGGGCCGCGAGCGCGATGGCGGCCGCCAGGACCCGGCTCGACGTCGCGACGCATAACCTCGCCAACGTTTCGAGCGGCGGCTTTCGAGGCAGCCAAGCGCGAGGATTTCTCACCGCGCTGGGCGTGAGGATCGCCGTCGTGCCCTCGCCACTGCGCGGCTCGCCGGTGCGAACGGGGCGCGGTCTCGACGTGGCGATCGTCGGGGACGGGGCCTTCCTTGTGCGCGACGGGGAGGGGCGCGTGGCGCAAACGCGCGACGGCGCCTTCGTTCGGCAAGCCGATGGCACGCTGCAGGACGAGCGCGGCCGCACGCTGCTCGGGGCTCGCGGGCCGGTCCGCTTTCCCGAGGGTGCGTCGTTCGAGCCGGACGGTGCGATTCGCGCCGGCGGGCGCGAGATCGCCCGCGTTGCGCTCCCGCCGGGAAGCACGCTGCGGGCGGGATATCTGGAGAGCTCCGGCGTCGATGCGATCGCCGAGATGATCGACGTCACGACCGCCCAGCGCTCGTTCGAGAGCGCGCAGAAGGTCGTCTCGGCGATCGACGGGGCACGGCAGAAGGCCGCCAACGACGTGGCGCGGGTGCGCTGATGGACCGCGCGCTTTACGCCGCAGCCAGCGGGATGGCCGCCCAGCAGCAAAATCTCGATACCATCGCGAGCGATTTGGCCA
This sequence comes from Verrucomicrobiia bacterium, assembly GCA_035505015.1. Lineage (GTDB taxonomy): Bacteria > Vulcanimicrobiota > Vulcanimicrobiia > Vulcanimicrobiales > Vulcanimicrobiaceae > DATJRF01. The sequence continues at coordinate 11,841 of DATJRF010000227.1, forward strand.
ACGCGGACGTCGCCGGATTCAAGGCCTCGGTC
>DATJRF010000228.1:0-2639 GCA_035505015.1 Verrucomicrobiia bacterium
CGTGGTCAACGGCTGGACCGAGATCGGCGAGGAGTGCCAGATCTTTCCGTTTGCGACGGTCGGAGCCTCGTCGCAGGATCGTAAGTATTCCGGCGAGCGCGCCTACACCAGGATCGGAAGCCGCACGGTCCTGCGCGAATACGTGAGCATCCAGCGCGCCACCGGGGAGGATCAGGTCACCGCGGTGGGCGACGATTGCCTGCTGCTCGCCTACGTGCACATCGCGCACAACTGCATCGTCGGGAACTCGGTGACGATGAGCAACCTCGCGCAGCTGGCGGGCCACGTCGAGATCGGCGACTACGCGACCATCGGCGGGCAAGCCGGCATCCATCAGTTCACGCGCATCGGCCGATACGCGATGGTCGGCGGCGCGAGCAAGCTCACGAAGGACGCGCCGCCGTTCTTTTTGGTCGAGGGCAATCCGGCGCGCGCCTACGGGCTCAACAGCGTCGGCTTGCGCCGCGCGGGATTCACCGCGGAAGAGCGCAACGAGATTAAGAAGTTCTACAAGATCCTCTACGATCCCAAGCTCAACGTCTCGCAAGCCATCGATGCGATAAAGGCCGAAGTGACGAGCGCGCCGGGGCACGAGATCCTGGCGTTTCTCGAGGCTCCCTCCGAGCGCGGCGTTCTGAAGTAGCGCCGAGCGCGCGCCGTGCACTACTTCTTTTCCACGGGTGAAGCTTCGGGCGAATCGAGCGCGCTGCTGCTCGCTCGCGCGATTGCGGCGCTCGATCCGCAGGCGCGGTTCGAGGGGATCGGCGCGGAGCGCATGCGGGCGGCCGGCTTCTCGATGTGGCGCGACCATACGGGATGGGCGAGTATGGGCCCGCTGGCGGCCATCCCGCGCATTCCCAAGCTGCTGGCAACGATGTGGAAGACGGCGCGCCACATCGCGCAGAGCAAGCCCGACCTCGTCGTGCTCGTCGATTTCGGCGTCTTCAACGTGCGCCTGGCCAAGGAGCTGCGCGCGAAGTACGGCTACCGGGGGCCGATCCTGGACGTCTTTCCGCCCGGCACGTGGCTCGACAGCGAGAAGAAGGCCGCAGAGGTCGCCGCGGTCGCGGTTCCGCTGACGGCCTTCGCGCACCAGCGCGATTTCTACGAGCGTCTCGGGCTGCCCATCGCGTACTTCGGCCACCCGTTGGCCGGCGAATACGAGTTGCGCCCGCCGCGCGCCGCCGCGCCGGTCGACGGCGGAACGGTGGCGATCCTGCCCGGGAGCCGGATGGGCGAGCTGCGCTTCCATCTGCCGGCGCTGGTAGCGGCCTACCGGCTGCTGCGCGAACGGCGGCCGCGTCTGCGCGCGGTCTTCGGCGCGGCCGACGCACGCGGCGAGGCGCTGATTCGCCGCACGATCGCGCGGGAGGGATTGGACGGCGCGAGCGTCGTGCGCGGCGTCGCGGCGGCGCTCTCCGGCGCCGACGCCGCCTGGGTCGCCTCCGGTACGGCGGTGCTGGAGACGGCGCTGTGCGGCGTCCCCGCCGTTGCGCTCTACATCATCACGCCGATCCTCGTGAAGCACGGGCGCAGCCTCATCAGGCACAAGTACATCACGTTGCCCAATCTCGTGCTCGGCCGCGAGGCGATCCCCGAGCTCTTGCAGGAGGCGGCGACGCCGGAGCGTCTGGCCGCCGAGCTGGATGCGATCTTGCGCGATCCCTCGAGCCGGTACGCGCAGCTCGCCGAGCTGCGCGAGGCGCTCGGCCCGCGCGACGCGCTGGAGCGATGCGCGCAGTTCGCCGTCGCGCTGGCAAAGGCGCCACCGGCGTGATTCGCGTCTATCACACCTCGGATCTCCACGACCACCGCGGCTTCTCGCCACGGCTGCGCGAGCTGCGCGCGGCGAACCCCGGGCTGCTCTTCGACTGCGGCGACTCGCTGCGCGGCAGCCAGACGGTCTACCACCGCAACGAGCCGGTTATCGCGGAGATCGACGAGGCCGGATACGACGCGCAAGCGATCGGCAATCGCGAGTTTCACTACCTCTACCCGCTGCTGCGCGCGCGGGCGGCGCGAATGCGGCATCCTCTGGTCTGCTCGAACCTCACCGACGCTAAAGGGCGGCCGCTGCCGTTCGTGCCGTCGCTGCAACTCGTCTACGGCGGGGTGCGCGTGCACGTGCTCGGGCTGCTCGTCATGCAGTATCCGGCGGGCAGCCCGTGGGAGCGTCTTTTCGGATGGCGGTTCGCGGATCCGTGGGACGCGGTGGAACCGTACGCGCAGCGCGTTCCCGAAGGCGAGCTCTTGATCGTGCTCTCGCACGTCGGGCTGCGCCTCGACCGGCGGCTTGCGGAGCGCGTTGCGCGCATCGACCTGCTGCTCGGAGGGCACAGCCACGACACGCTCTTCGAGCCGGAGTACGTCGGCGAAGTGCCGATCGTCCACGCCGGCCCGTACGGCCGGTACGTCTCGCGCAGCGAGCTCGCGTACGATTCGGCGAAGCGCCGCTTTACCGTCGAGAGCTTCGCGCTGCTGCCCCTGCTCGCGCCGGCGTCGTGATGCGCGCGCTTTTCGTGAGCAACGGCCACGGCGAGGCGGCGATCGCGGATCGCATCGCAAGCGAGCTGCGCGAGCTCGACGCGGACGCGAACTGCGATCACCTGGCGCTGGTCGGCGACGCGCCGACGCGCAGC
>DATJRF010000229.1:0-9467 GCA_035505015.1 Verrucomicrobiia bacterium
AGCGGCTCCCCAAAGCGGAGCTTCACCTGCACATCGAAGGCACGTTCGAGCCGGAGCTCATCTTCACCATCGCCGAACGCAATCGCGTCGCGCTGGCCTACCCGAACGTCGAAGCCCTGCGTGCGGCGTACCGCTTCGCCGACTTGCAAGCCTTCTTGAACGTCTATTACGCGGGTATGGCGGTGCTGCGCGAGGCGCAGGACTACTACGATCTCACCGCCGCCTATCTGCGCCGGGCGGCGGCGCAGGGCGTGCTGCATGCCGAGATCTTCTTCGACCCGCAGGCCCACACCGATCGCGGCGTCGCGTTCGCGACCGTGGTCGAGGGCGTGCGCCACGCGCTGCGCGACGGGGAGCGCGAGCTCGGCATCACCAGCCACCTCATCATGTGCTTTTTGCGCGATCGCACCGCGCAATCGGCGATGGAGACGCTCGAGCAGGCGCTCGCGCATCGCGAGGGCATCGTCGCCGTGGGCCTCGATTCTGCCGAAGTCGGCAATCCGCCGAGCAAGTTTACGACGGTCTTCGACCGGGCGCGCGCCGAAGGCTTTCTCACGGTCGCGCACGCCGGCGAAGAGGGCCCGCCCTCGTACGTGTGGGAGGCGATCGATTTGCTGCGCGTCTCGCGCGTCGATCACGGCGTGCGCTCGATGGAGGATCCGGCGCTGGTCGAGCGGCTCTCCCGCCAGCGCATCCCGCTGACGGTCTGTCCGCTCTCGAACCTGCGCTTGAAGGTCGTGAAGTCGCTGGCCGAGCATCCGCTGCGCGCGATGCTCCAGGCCGGGCTGCTCGCGACCTGCAACTCCGACGACCCCGCCTATTTCGGCGGTTACGTCGCCGACAATTTCCGCGAGAGCGCCGCGGCGCTCGCGCTGACCGACGCCGAGCTCGTCACCCTCGCGCGCAACTCCTTCGAAGCCTCGTTCCTCGACGACGCGCGCAAACGCGCCCTCCTGGCCAAGATCGACGCCTTCTCCCAGCGCAGCGGTTCAGAGGTCGTCGGCGAGTTCTAGGGCGGCGTCGCGCGTGAGCGCGGAGCCGCTCGCGCAGGCGTCGTTGCAGGCGGTTTCTCCGATGCGCTCGCGAGCGGCGGCGAGGAGCTCGGCGTGCTGGAGCTCGGCTTTGGGGTGGTGCGGCATCTTGGCGCCCGCGTACTCGGCGCGCTCGAAGGCCAGGAGGCGCACCGCGATCGCGACGTTGCGCCCGCTGCGAATGCCGAGCTCGGCAAGCACGCCGAAGGTGTGCGCGGTCTGTACGCGATTGCCGATCGTCTCGTTGAGCCGAAGCGCGCTCATCGCGTAGGGATAGGCGGCGTCGTAGTCGCCGAGTGCGATCCTGCAGTCGGCGACGTTTGCGAGGATGGCCGCCAGCATCGGGACGTTGTTGAGCCGCTCGACGATGGCGAGCGCCTCCTCGTAGGCGACCAGGCCTTCGCGCGGGCGCCGGGCGATCACGTGCGTCGCGCCGACCGCCAGCAGCGAACGAACGATGCCGTCGAGCTTACCGATCGCGCGAAAGTCGGCGAGTGCCGCTTCGTGATGCCTCAGCGCCGCTTCGAGCTCCCCTTGCATCAGCGCCGCGAACCCGAAGCCGAGCTCCGCGAAGGCGATCCCGAACGGAAACGCGATGGTGCGAGCCGTCTGCAGCGCCTCTTCGAGCTGCCGCCGCGCAAGCGCAAAGTCGTCTTGGAGGAAGCAATGGGCGATCGCGGCGCTCGCGAGTGCGACGACCAGGCAATGTTCGTGCCCGATCGCCCGCGCCAGCTCGGCGGCCCGTTGCGCCGACGCGAGCAGCTCGGCATGCTGCGAGAGCATCGAGGCAAAGCGGGCTCGCCACAAGTACGCTTCGGCGCGCAGCCGCGGCGCCAGCGTGTCGCTCGCCAGGAGGCCGTCGACGTTCTCGACCCCTTCGTGCAGCAGTCCCAAATCGTGCCAGAGCGGTGCGAGCGAAAGGCGCGGGTCGATCGCGCCCTCGACCGGCTCCGCGACGGCAAACGTCAGAGCCCGCCGAAAGTTCTCGAGATCGCGGCGCAGCGGCGCGAGCCAGGATTCGGTCGGCGTCGAAGCCCACTGCGCGTATGCCCGGGCGGCGCGGCGCGCAAAATACCGCGCGTGGCGGCGCTCGAACTCGTTCGTCTCGCCGCTCTCCCGAGCGCACATGCCGGCGTACTCGCGCGCGGAGTCGAGCAAAGCGAAGCGGTGCCCGGCTTCGCGCGAATGGACCACGACCACCAGCGATTTGTCCGCGAGGCTGGTGAGCACGTCGAGCGCGGCGTCGGGTTCTTCCTCGGCGACCTCCGCGGCCGCCGAGAGCGTCCAGCCGCCGGCGAAGGCCGAGAGGCTGCGAAAGAAGCGGCGCTCCGGTTCCGGCAGCCGGGCGTAACTCAAGTCGTAGAGCGCGTGGATCGTCGGGGCGCGCACGATGGCGGCGGAAAGCTCTCGAATCGACGTCTTGGCTCCGTGCGCCGCCGCAAGTTCGATCGCGAGCGGAAGGTTATCGAGCCGGCGGCAGATTTCGAGAATCTCCGCGCGGTCGCCCGCGTCGAAGCGCTCGGCGGTCAAGCGCGCGCGCGCTTCGAAGACGTCGGCGGCGCTCGCGTCGTCGAGCGGCGGTACCGCGACGACGTGCTCGGCGGAAACGTGCAGCGGTTGGCGGCTGGTCGCGATCACGCGAACGTCGCGCCGCGCCGGAAGCACCCCTTCGAGCAAGCGTGCCACGCCGTCGATCACGCGCTCGCAGCAGTCGAAGAGCAAGAGGATCCGCTGGTTACGCAAGAAGGTGCGCAGCGCCGAGACGGCGTGCGCTTCGTCGGGCGCGCGGATGCCGAACCGTTCGGCTACGCGAACGGCGACCAGCTCGCCGCGCTCGAGCCCGGTGAAATCGAGGAACGCGACGCCCTGGGGGTAACGCGCGACGAGCCCTTCCGCGGCGGCGATCGCGAGGGTCGTCTTTCCGCAGCCGCCGGGGCCGCAGAGCGTCACGAGCTGCTCGCGCTCGATCAGCGTTCGCAACTCGTCGATCAGCGCGTCGCGCCCGAAGATCGGGTTGCGCAGCCGCGGCAGCGGCGATGCGGCGACCCCGGTTGCGGTGCGCCGCTCGACGAGCGAACCGGAGGTCACGACGCAGTCGCGGCCGAGCTCCTTGGCGCGGTAGAGGGCGGCGTCGGCGGCGGCCAACGCATTGGCGTAGGGCTCCGGCGCGTCGGGCGCGAGGGCCGCCACGCCGATGCTGACCGAGAGCGGCAGCCCTCCGCCCACGTCGAAGGGAAGCTCGAGTTCGGCGACGGCTTTGCGCAGCCGCTCGGCGCGGCCGATCGCTTCGGAGAGCGTGCACCCGCGCAGGATCGCCAGAAACTCTTCGCCGCCGTGGCGGCCGACCAGATCGCCGGGCGCGCTGGAATCGCGAAAGGCTCGGGCGACGCGCCGCAAGCATTCGTCCCCTGCGGCGTGGCCGAAGCGATCGTTGACCGTTTTGAAGAGATCGACGTCCGCGAGCGCGATACAGAGCGGCGAGCCGTCCTCGCGCGCCTCGCGGATCGCGTGGCGCGCGGCCTCTTCGAGGGCGCGCCGGTTCGGCAGGCCGGTCAGCGCGTCGACCATGGCCATCTCGAGCAGCGTCGCCGGGTCGTACGCTCGCTCGTCGCTCATGAGATCAGTGTAACCGCACGAGCTCCGCGATGCCGACGAGCAGCTCGAGAGCGATCAGCGCGATGATCACGAGCTCGAGGAACTCGTCGCGTCGAGCGCGCGCCCGATCGCTGAAGTAGCGGTACATGTCGTTGACGCTAGCCAGCTTCGAGTCGATCTGGCGCTGCCACTGCGCGAGGCCCAGGCGCTTGGCGGCGGCGCGGTAGATGCGCGCGTAGTAGGCGTCGCCCACGACCTTGAGCGCGTTGCTCGAACGGTCGATCAACTCGAGCACGTCGACCAGCAGGTAGCGCAGCGTCTCGGCCTGTTCGGCCTCGCGGCGTCCCCGCAACGAGCCCGACGAGCTGCGCGGGTTCATCTTGTAGATCGAGTCGAGCTCGCGATCGAGCAGGGCGTCGTACGTGCGCAGCTCCAGCAGCTGCGAGTTGGCGAACTCCAGGATGTCCTCGATCGCCCGGGCGCTGTCGCCGCGATCGTAAACGAACGCGGTGTCCCATTGGACGAGCGTGAGATCGTCGGGCGTGTAGGAGAAGCGCACGCGCAGTGCCTCCTCGGTCTCCGAGTCGGAGAGCGGCACGTTCTCGCCGAGCAGCGTGCACGCGAGCGCCGCGCCGTGCCGCTCCAGCAGCTCTCGCGCGTCGACGCTTTGCGTGAAGCGGTCGATCTCGATCGCGAAGTAGTCTTCGATGAGCGGCTCGTGCCGGTCGTCGAGCGCGCCGGCGATCTCGTCGCAGATGTGGCTGCCGGTCGCCGCCGCGAAGCCGGCGACGCTGACGTCGGTGCGCACGCGTTCGGCGAGCGCCGCGAGTTCGTCCCACGTGCCTTTGGCTACGAACGAAAGCCGCAGCGAGATGACGCCGTAGTCGAAGAGCTTCACGCGCACGGTGCAGCGCAGATCGTCGATGGTCGCCTCCGGCAGATGCGCGACCAGCGGTGGTAGCGGAAACTGCAGGTAGGCCGACGAGGTGTGCGGCCGCAGCGGAAACTCCGCCGGCGAGAGCCCCTCGCCCGCGAGGGTGGAAATGCCGCGCAGATCGATCGTGTCCGCCACGTCGAAGAGATAGTACGCCCGGACGAATCCGGCTTCGATTTCGAGCACGATCGATGCCTTAGGTTTCCTGCCCCCGCGCTCCTCGGAAGGAGCGAAACGTGCGAGCGAGCATATCGTCGTATGAAGCGATCGCGATCGATTTTCCTCGCTCTTGCCGCACTTTTTACGGCGTTCTCGCTCTCGCGAGCCGGCGTTTTCGCGGCCGCACCGTTCGGGTCGCTGGAGTACCGTGCGATCGGCCCGGCGATCGCCGGGGGACGCACGACCGCGGTTGCCGGCAGCGATCGCGACCCGTTGCTCTACTACGCCGGCGGCGCCGACGGCGGCGTGTTCAAAACCACCGATGGCGGCGCCTCGTGGAAACCGGTCTTCGACGGCGAGCCGGCGGCGGCGATCGGCGCGATCGCGTTGCGCCCCGGCGATCCGAACGACGTTTGGGTCGGTACCGGCGAAGCCAATCCGCGCAACGACGTTGCGATGGGCGACGGGATCTATCATTCGACCGACGGAGGCAAGCACTGGACGCACCTCGGCCTCGACGACGCCGGCTCGATCTCGAGCATCTCGGTCGATCCCCGCGATCCGCGCGTCGTCGCGGTGGGCGTGCTCGGCCAGGCCTTCCGCGATAGCCAGATGCGCGGCGTCTATCTCACGCGCGACGGCGGCGTACATTGGACGCGCGCGCTGTTCGCCGGCCCCTCGAGCGGGGCCTCGGATCTCGTTCGCGTGCCGGGCCATCCGTCGACGCTCTTTGCCGGCATCTACGAGTTCCGCCGCTATCCGTGGACGATGGTCAGCGGCGGCATGCAAGGCGGCGTGTATCGCTCCGACGACGACGGTGCGACGTGGCGCAAGGTCGGCGGCGGCCTGCCGGAGGGGCCGACCGGCCGCATCGGCCTAGCCGCTGCGAGCGGCGGGCGCATCTACGCGATCGTGGAATCGCGTGCCGGCGAGCTGTGGCGCTCCGACGACGGCGGAACGACGTGGAAGAAGATGCCGCACAGCCCGCTGGTCGGAGCGCGGCCGTTCTACTTCTCGCGCATCTTCGTCGATCCGGCGAATCGCGATCGCGCGATCGTCGTCGGCCTGATCCTCTCGCAGACCACCGACGGCGGCAAGACGTTCCACGCGATCGCGCTCGACGCCGGATGGGATTACCACGTGGCGTGGTGGTCGGCCGACGGACGGCGCATCGCCGTCGGGAGCGACGAAGGGTTCATCATGAACGCGCACGGCGGTGCGGGCGGCTGGTGGCAGCCCTACGATCTGCCGTTCGCGCAAGCCTACCACGTCGGTATCGACCGCGGAACGATGCAGTACCGCGTCTGCATCGGCCTTCAGGACGACGACTCGTGGTGCGCGCCCGGATCGTCGAACAACGTGGCCGGCGTGCTCAACCGCGACTGGTACACGGTCGCGCCCGGCGACGGCATGTGGACCCTCATCGATCCGAACGATCGCAACCTCATTTGGTCGACCAGCACCAACAACGACACGGGCGAGGTGTACCTCTATAACGATCGCACGCAGCAGGTTCCGGAGGTTTCGCCCTACATGCGCGCCAACGGCGACGAGCCCGCCGACGCGCTCCTCTACCGTTTCAACTGGGACACGCCGATCGCGTTCGAGGCCGGCTCGACGACGACGAAGGTGCTGGTCGGCGGCGACGCGCTCTTCGAAAGCGACGACCGCGGCCAGCATTGGAGCGTCATCAGCCCCGATCTTACCCGCAACGAGAAACAGCACCAGCAGATCCCCGGCGGGCCGATCGACGAAGACATGTCCGGTGCGGAGACCTCCGATACGATCCTCGACGTGGAAACGACGGCGCTCGCTCCGCAGGACATCTGGGTCGGCACCGACGACGGGCTCGTGCAGCTCACGCGCGATCTGGGCGCGCACTGGAGCAACGTGACGCCGCCGCAGATGCCGCCGTGGAGCCGGATCGCGATCGAGCCCTCCCACTTTCTCGCCGGCAGCGCCTACGTCGCGGGCGACCGGCACATGATGGGCGACGACGCGCCCTACCTTTTCGAGACCGTCGACGGCGGCGCGAGCTGGCACTCGATCGCCGGGAACCTTCCCAAAGACCTCTTCGTCCGCTGCATTCGCGAGGACGACAAGCGGCGCGGCATGCTCTTTGCGGGAACGCAGCGCGGCGTCTATCTCTCGTTCGATAGCGGTCGTCACTGGCGGCCGCTGCGCCTGAACATGCCGGCTACGGCCGTCTACGACATGCAGATCGCCGAACCGAGCGACGACCTGGTGGTCGGCACCCACGGCCGCGGCGTGTGGATCCTCGACGATCTGCGCCCGCTCGAAGCGTGGTACCCGCGCTCGCTCGAGAAGGTCACGCTTTACGCACCGCGCACCGCCGTCCGCTCGTGGCGCGGCGCGCCGGTCAATACCTTTGCCGGGAGCGTTCCGGCCAATGCTTTCGTCGGCGAGAACGCGCCGTACGGCGCTCTGCTCAGTTACTATCTGCCCGGTCCCGCGCACGATAAGCCGGCCATCGAGATCGTCGACGCGAGCGGGCGCGTCGTTCGCCATCTCACCGGCGACGGCGTCGAGAACGTCGCCGGACTCAACCGAGCGAGCTGGGATCTCAACGAGGACGGCCCGGTGAAATGGACGGGTACGTTCAAGCAAAACCAAGGGCCGGACGAAGGAGCCGAAGCGGTTCCCGGCGTCTACACGGTGCGGTTGACCGTCGACGGGCAGCGCTACGAGCAGAGCCTCACCGTCGTCGCGGATCCGCGCGATCCCGGGACGCCCGAGGCGGCGCAGGCGCGCCACGACTTCCTCGCGGCGATCTTCGGCGAGATCGGCGCCGTCGACGGCTGGCTCAACGCGGTCGACGCGAAACTCGCTCGCGCGACGCCGTCGCAGCGCTCCGCGCTGCTCGCGTTTGCCAGGAAGCTCACGTACGGCCCGCGCAACGTCGAGGATCTCGGCGGTCCGGAGGGTTTGCGCGACCGGCTCATCGACGTTACCGCGCGCATGAGCACGTCGCTGCAGCCGCCGACTGCGGCACAGCTGGCCGCAGCCGCCGATCTGAAAACGCTCTACGAGAGGCTTTCGCAGGAGTACGCGCAACTGGGCCTGCCATGATCGCACGAACCACGCTCGCCCTGGCGACGCTCCTGTGCGTCGTCCTCGCTCCCGTCGCCGCGACGGCGCAGAGCACGCCTTCGCTCCCCGCCGGAATCACGGTCGTCGGCACCGGCAGCGTTCCGGTCACCGACGCGGTGGAGCGGTTCGACCTGCGCTTCGTTCCCGCCGTCGGCGGCGGGCCGACCGCCTATCCCACCTGCGCGAAGGCGATCGAGCGACTGTCCGCAATCGTCGCGAGTGCGAAGCTGCCGGCTTCGACGATCGAGAGTTCCGCGGTGCAATACGAAGGCGGGGTTGGGGTTCCGGCGTCGCCGTCGGCCGTCGCGCGCCTGCACCTGGCACCGGGCGATTTCGAGCGGGTGGCTACGGCCGCCGAAAAGGCCGGCTGGAAGGCCTTCGGCCAGCCGCAACTGCTTCCGCGCGATCCGGCCGCGGCCCGGGATGCGGCCTATCGCGCCGCGCTCGCCGATGCGCGCGGACGCGCGCAAGCGCTGGCTGCGGCCGACGGCCGGCACGTCGGGAAGCTGCTCGACGTCCAGCCGATGCTGGGCGACTACCTCTCCAGCATGGTGACGTCGTTCTCGTCGATGGCGGCGGCGTTCTCGCGCGGCGGCGCGATCTCCGCGGGAGTGCCGGAGGTCACGCAGTCGGCCGAGTTCACGTTCGAGCTGACCCCCTGACGGCGCTTCGGTGCGGCGCAGGAGAGGAGGAACCTGCAACCCTGCGCCGGTAGCTCGGGTCTGGTGGTGAGAACATGAACGTAGACAAAATGACGGAGCGCGTTGGAGACGCGCTCAACGCCGCATATAGCCGCGCCCTCCAAGAGCGCAACACGCAGACGACGCCCGAGCATATGCTTGCGGCGCTGCTCGAACAGGAGCGCGGCATCGCGCCCGACATCCTCCAAAAAGCCGGCGCCGATCCCAAGGCATTCGCGCGCCGCGTCGAGGAGGCGATCGGCCACCTTCCGCGCCTCTCCGGCTCCAACGCCGACAACGCGCAGGTGACGCTCTCGCCGGAGCTTTCGCGCATTATGAGCGCCGCGGAGAGCGAGGCGAAGGCGCTGCAAGACGACTACACGTCGGTCGAGCACGTGCTGCTCGCGATGGCCGACTCTACGGGCGTCGTCGGCCGCCTCTTCCGCGACGCCGGGCTGAGCAAGGACAAGCTGCTCGGCGCGCTGCGCGACGTGCGCGGCAACCAGCGCGTGACCTCCAAGGATCCCGAGGGCACCTACAAATCGCTCGAGCGGTACGGCCGCGATCTCACGCTCGAGGCGGAGCGCGGGAAGCTCGATCCGGTGATCGGGCGCGACGAGGAGATCCGCCGGATCGTGCAAGTGCTCTCGCGCCGCACGAAAAACAATCCCGTGCTCATCGGCGACCCGGGCGTCGGCAAGACGGCGATCGTCGAAGGGCTCGCGCAGCGCATCGTTCGCGGCGACGTGCCCGAGGGCCTAAAGAACAAGCGCATCGTCTCGCTCGACATGGGCGCGCTGATTGCCGGCGCGAAGTACCGCGGCGAATTCGAAGAGCGCCTCAAAGCGGTGCTCAAGGACGTCGCGACTTCCGAGGGTACGATCGTGCTCTTCGTCGACGAGTTGCATACCGTCGTCGGCGCGGGAAAGGCCGAGGGCGCGATGGATGCCGGCAATC
>DATJRF010000230.1:0-7434 GCA_035505015.1 Verrucomicrobiia bacterium
GGCGGCCGAGGTTCGGGAGGCGCCGGCGGGTTCAATGGCGGCGCCGACGGCGGCAGCCAACCGTCGTGCCGTCTCTGTTCCGGGTATGGCGGCGGGGGCGCCTCGGACGTGCGCCTCAACGGCAATCAGTTGTCCGACCGAATTCTCGTCGTCGGCGGTGGGGGCGGTGCCGGCGCCGGCCCCGCTAGCGGGTACGGCGGAAAGGGCGGCGGGAGGATCGGCGGTGCGGGCGGTTCGACCCGATACACCGGCTCGTCGTACGAAGGTGGCGGCGGCGGCGGGGGTACGCAAAGCGCCGGCGGCGCCGGCGGCCGCGGCACCGTTGGCTCTTACGGCAGCGGCGGAGCTCCCGGCCAAAACGGCTCGCTCGGGGTTGGCGGTAAAGGCGGCAACGGGGGCGCCGACACGTACTCCGGTGGGTACGGAGGCGACGGCGGCGGCGGCGCCGGCGGCGGCTTTTACGGCGGAGGCGGAGGCGGTGGAGGCGGCGCCAGCTACTCGGGCGGATCGTCCGGCGGCGGTGGCGGCGGCGGCTCCTCGTACGTCGAGCCCAACGCGATCAAGTTCCGGACCTGGGAGGGCTGGAAAGAGGCCAACCACGACGGCCTCGTGGTTTTCGGCTGGCTCTGATCCCCGGTATTGCTACTCCGTCGGCTTCTTTCCGAATGGCAGTTTCGAGCTGAGCTGTGCTTCCTTTTCGGCGAGCTTCGCTAAGCCTTGGACGACGACGATCGCAAGGACCGTAACGAGTACGGCGTAGATCAGCTCGGCGAGCACGCCGCTCCCCGGCTTGAGGAAGAGTGCGATCACGTCGCTGATGAGCTTGTTCCACGCTCCGGCGGCGATCAGACCGAAGGCGACGGTGGCGAGGCCGATCATCGTGCCGAGGTAGGTTGTTTTGACTTCCACGGTTGCTCCTCTCGTCGAAAAGAAAGACCGGGTGCTTCTTGGCACCCGGTCTTGCGTATTTCCTACCGCGGAGCGCGCTAGGCTTTCAGTTCGATGTCGACGCCGGCGGGCAGATCGAGGTGCATCAGCGCGTCCATCGTCTTGGGCGAAGCTTGAAGGATGTCGATCAGGCGTTTGTGCGTGCGCATTTCGAAGTGCTCGCGCGATTTCTTGTCGTTGTTCGTCGAACGCTGCACGCAGAACCGGTTGATCTCGGTCGGCAAAGGTACCGGTCCGCTCACGAACGCGCCGGTGCGTTTCGCCGTTTCGACGATCCGTTCGGCCGATTGGTCGAGCACCTTGTGGTCGTACGCCTTCAGACGTATCCGGATCATCTGCTTCGCCATGGTTATGTTCTGTCGCTATTCCGCAACCGACGTGACGACGCCCGCACCGACGGTCCGGCCGCCCTCGCGGATTGCGAAGCGCAAGCCCTCCTCGCACGCGATCGGCGTGATGAGCTCGACGTCCATTTGGACGTTGTCTCCCGGCATCACCATCTCGACGCCGTCCGGCAGTTTGATGGTACCGGTCACGTCCGTGGTGCGGAAGTAAAACTGCGGGCGATAGTTGCCGAAGAAGGGGGTGTGGCGTCCACCCTCTTCCTTTGAAAGCACGTAGACCTCGGCTTTGAACTTCTTGTGTGGTTTCACCGAGCCCGGTTTGGCGAGCACCTGGCCGCGCTCGATCTCGTTACGGTCGATTCCGCGCAGCAGGACGCCGATGTTGTCGCCGGCGATGCCCGAATCGAGCAGCTTGCGGAACATCTCGATGCCCGTCACGACGGTCTTCTTGGTCTCTTCCTTGAGGCCGACGATCTCGATTTCCTCACCGACCTTGACCTGGCCGCGCTCGACGCGGCCCGTGCCGACGGTGCCGCGACCGGTGATCGTGAAGACGTCTTCGACCGGCATCAGGAACGGCTTGTCGACCTGGCGGACCGGTTCGGGGATGTACTCGTCGACCGTGTCCATCAGCTTGAAGATCGGCTCGGCATCCGGGTCCGTGCGGCGGCCGCTCGACTGCAGCGCCTTGAGCGCCGAGCCGCGGATGATCGGCGTGTTGTCGCCGTCGAACTCGTACTTGGAGAGCAGCTCGCGGATCTCCATCTCGACGAGCTCGAGGAGCTCCTCGTCGTCGACGAGATCGACCTTGTTCAGGAACACGACGATGCGCGGAACGCCGACCTGGCGCATGAGCAGGATGTGCTCGCGCGTCTGCGGCATCGGGCCGTCGGTGGCGGCGACCACCAGGATCGCTCCGTCCATCTGGGCCGCGCCCGTGATCATGTTCTTGATGTAGTCGGCGTGACCGGGGCAATCGACGTGCGCGTAATGGCGCTTGGGCGTCTCGTACTCCTGGTGCGAGATCGCGATCGTAATGCCGCGCTCTTTCTCTTCGGGCGCGTTATCGATCTCGTCGACGCCGCGCGCGGCGGCGAGTCCCTCGGTGGCGAGGCAATGCGTGATCGCAGCCGTCAACGTGGTCTTGCCGTGGTCGACGTGTCCCGTCGTACCGATGTTGACGTGCGGCTTGGTGCGCTCGAATTTCTGCTTGGCCATTTACTTCCTCATGAGTCCGACATGCGCGCGCGAAGGTTGCCCGCCCTTAGTCCTCGGACCCTGGCGTTCATACCCCGCGTGCTCGGTACGTTGTAAACGCCCTCTCGGGAGAGGGCGCCATGACCACGGAAATATATCAGGCGGGTTGCGCCTCTGTCAACGGCGGTTCCACCCGCGCAAGCGTCCGCCCGCCCTCCACGAACTCCCCGCGCAGGAGCAGGGTGACGGCCAGGCCGGCCAAGGCGACCGCGGCGACGACCGCGATCGTTGCCGCGATCCCCCAGGCGGCCTGCATGATCGGCATCAGGAAGATGCCGACGGAGGCCCCGATCTTCCCGGCCGCCGTCGCCAGGCCCGAGGCCGTGGCGCGCAGGTTGGTCGGAAACTCGACCGCGGCGATCAGGTAGGTCGTGCCGTTCGGGCCGGCGTTGACGCACAGATTGAAGAGCGCGAAGCCCGCGAAGAGCAGCCAGTTCTGCCCACCGGCGTTGCCGAGCGCCGCCACCCCTAGCCCAGCCACCATGCCGGCAAAGCCGACGATCTGCAAGCGCAGCGCACCGGCCCTTCTCACCAGGGCGATTCCGAGGACGAACCCGACGACCAGCACCACGTCCAGCCAGAGAGCGCCGCGCAGCGCATGGATATCGCGCGACCAGAAGGTGTCCTTGGCGTGACCGAACCCGGCCGAGGCCAGGATGACCGGCGTGAAGAGGGCCATGCCGTAGAGCGCGACGTCCATGCAGAACCACGGGACCGTCACGAAGATCGTGCGCCGCAGGAAGCGCGGCGAGAAGAGCGCCGAAAACGGCAGTTGCTCGGGCTCGCCGGCCGTGTCGATGGCGAGTTCCACCGGTCCGCAGGTCAGTTGCTCGAGCACCCGTCGCGCGTCGTCGAGCCGGCCCTTCGCGTACAGCCAGCGCGGGCTCTCGGGGAGCTGCCCCCGCAGCAGCAGGATCAGCAGCGCGGGGACGACGCCCATCGCGAAGAGCAGCCGCCAGACTTCGAGATTGTGCGTGTGAATCACATGCAGTCCGATGAACGCCCCCGCCACCGCGCCCAGCGCCTGGAAGCTCAGGCTCGCGAAGAGCAGCCGCGGCCGCTGCGTCAGCGGCATGAACTCGGCGACGTAGGCGGCGCCGGTCGGGTAATCGGCGCCGATGGCGACGCCCAGAGCGAAACGAATCGCGATCAGGGCCACGATGCTCCAGGCTGCGCCGCTCGCGATCGAGATGACCGCGAAGATCGCCATCGTGAGCATCGCCATCTTGCGCCGGCCCAGGATATCGGCGTAGCGCCCCAGCACCGCGCCGCCGAACACCGCGCCGACCGTCGCCGCCGCGCCGACCAAGCCGAGCACCGCCGGCACCGGGTGCCAGTATTCCGCGATCAACGGCAAGGCCGCGGCGACGATGAAGAAATCGTAGCCGTCCATGAAAATGCCGAGCGCCGCGAAGACGAACACCTTCCAGTGCAAAGGCGCCATCTTGCACGTATCCATCGCCGAAGCGAACGACGTGACCCGCATCGCAGAGTGCTCTTTGGCTACTGCAACCGCCCGATCTTGTTGGCCGCGCACTCCACGAACCAGATCGCGTCGTCGGGGCCCACCGCAATGCCCTGGAGGCCCGCGTTTGCGGTCGGAACGGTGTACTCGGTGATCGCTCCAGCCGTGGTGATCCGCCCGATCGCGTTATTGCCGAAGTCGGAGAACCACAGCGCGCCGTCCGGGCCGCGCACCACGCCGGTCGCCGCGGGGCTACCGGGGATCGCGTACGACGTGATCTGCGCCCCGGAGCCGGGCGTCGCGCCGGTTGGGATTCGGTTCATCGCGTCTGCGGTGGCGAACCACAGCGCGCCGTCCGGGCCCGGCGCGAGCCCCCTCACCGCGGCACCCGCCGGATACTGCGTGATCTGGGCGCCCGAGCCGGGCGTCGCGCCGGTGGGGATGCGCCCGACCTGCTCTCCGGCATACTCGCCGAACCAGAGCGCTCCGTCGGAACCGGCGGCGATGAAGGTGGGCCTGGAGGTGGCCGTCGGCACGGGATACTGCGTAAAGCTGCCGCCGGTGGTCATGCGCCCGATCGCGTCGGCCACGGACTCCGTGAACCAGAGCGCACCGTCCGAGCCGGTGACAATGCCGGTCGGGCCCGCCGCCGCGGTCGCGATCGAGTACTCGGTGATGCTGCCGGCGCTCGTGATCCTGCCGATCGCGTCGCTGCCGAAGTCGCTGAACCAGTCGTTTCCGTCGGGCCCGAGCGTGATGCCGATCGGCGAGGTGAGCCCCGGGCTCGAGTACTCGGTCATCGTCCCCGCCGTCGTGACGCGGCCGATCTTTCCGACGTCTTCTTCGGTGAACCAGACGGCTCCGTCGGAGCCCGCGGCGATGCCGTAGGGCGCACTGAGCGCCGTGAGCGTCGGATACTCGCTGACGACGCCGCAGATCGAGCCGGAGAAGGTCACCGTCGCCGGCGCTCGCACCGCCGGCAGGCCGCTGCCCTTGGCCGGTACCGCACTCGCGTCGAGCGAGAGGCTGCTGCCGCCGCTCGGGATCGCGGCGCTGCGGGCGAGCGTAAACGTGTTCGGCGCCCCGGGCGCCGGCGTTCCCACCGCGAGCGCGGCGGAACTCGCGTGCAGCGTCACCGCCGGAGCTCCGGCCCCCAGGATGAGATAGCGGCCGCGTCGACTCCGTAGACGCCGAGCTGCGCCGTCGAACCGCACTTCGGAAAGGTGAAGCTCGCCCCGCTGCCGGTCAGCGCAGAGCCGGTGGCAGGGATAAACGCGATGCTTTCGGGAGCGCCCGCGAGCGCGATCTTGATGGCGTTCGCCCCTTTCGCGGCGATCTTCACCGCGAGATCGCGATCGACCGAGAGCACCTTTCCGGTCGGCTTTCCGCCCTGGAGCAACCCGTCATAGGTGCTCAACGTCGCCGTGTAGGCGCCGGAAGCGAGGCTCATCGTCACGGCGCAGGTCAGCTGTTTCGCGGACGACGTGCAATATTTTTCGCCGCGTCGCAGATCGGCGGCGAACTGCAGCGCCTTCCCCTGCGCCGGTTTCATTGCGATCGCGATCGAGCGAGTCGCCGGCGAGACGTACCGGCTGCCCGGCGCGCGCTGCCCGCTCTTGGGAATCGCGATCGTCACGGTCGCGTGCGCCGCCGCGTCCGCCGCGGCCGCCGAAAACGCCGGCTGCGCCGCCGGCGGCGGCACGAACGCTCTATTGGACGAGCAAGCGGCGATGCTCGCACCGAGCAGCAATGCACCGAGCCTCCGCGTCATCGTTTTGCCCTCCATCCCCGAAATAAAAAAAACGGCGCCGCACCTATGCAACGCCGTTTTTCTCCGTTGGCAGCTGGGGCTCCCCGGGCTTAGGCGGCGCCCTTCTTGCCGGTTGCCTTGGCGACGATCTCTTCTTCCACCGACTTCGGCGCCTTCTCGTAGTGCGAGAACTCCATCGTGTAGGTCGCGCGGCCTTGCGTCGCGGAACGCATGTCGGTCGCGTAGCCGAACATCTCGGAGAGCGGAACGTTGGCGGCGATCACCTGCGCGCCGCCCGGCGCCTCTTCGGTTGCCTGGATCATGCCGCGGCGGCGGTTGAGATCGCCGGTGATCGCGCCCATGTAGTCTTTGGGCGTGGTCACTTCGACCTTCATGATCGGCTCGAGCAGAATCGGCCCGGCCGAGCGATTGGCCTCCTTGAAGCCCATCGAGGCCGCGATCTTGAACGCCATTTCGGAAGAGTCGACGTCGTGGTAGGAACCGTCGAAGGCTTCGACCTTGAAGTCGAGCACCGGGTAACCGGCGAGCACGCCGCTCTGCGAGGCCTCCTCGACGCCCTGCTGCACGGCCTTTTGATACTCCTTGGGCACGGCGCCGCCGACGATCTTCCACTCGAACTGGAAGCCGCTGCCCGGCTCGAGCGGCGAGACGCGCAGCCAGACGTCGCCGTACTGGCCCTTACCGCCGGACTGGCGAACGAACTTGCCCTGCTTTTCCACGGTCTTGGTGATCGCTTCTTTATAGGCGACCTGCGGCTTGCCGACGTTGGCTTCCACCTTGAACTCGCGGCGCAGGCGGTCGAGGATGATCTCGAGATGGAGCTCGCCCATCCCCGAGATGATCGTCTGCTGCGTCTCTTCGTCGGTGCGCATGCGGAACGTCGGATCCTCCTGCGCGAGGCGCGTGAGCGCCGTTCCGAGCTTGTCTTGGTCGACCTTCGACTTCGGCTCGATCGCCTGCGAGATAACCGGCTCCGGGAACGTGATCGACTCGAGCGCGATCGGAGACTTTTCGTCGCAGAGCGTGTCGCCGGTGCGCGTGTCGGAGAGTCCGACCGCCGCGGCAATGTCGCCGGCGCCGATCGAATCGATGTCTTCGCGATGGTTCGCGTGCATCCGAAGAATGCGTCCGATGCGCTCCTTGCGGCCGGTGCGCGAGTTGAGGACGTAACTTCCCTTGTTCAGCGTCCCCGAATAGACGCGGAAGTACGTGAGGTTGCCGTAGGGGTCGGTCGCGATCTTGAACGCGAGCGCGGCAAAGGGCTCGCCGTCGTCGGGTTTACGCGTCACTTCGGCGCCGGTCTTCGGGTCGATGCCGACGATCGGGCGCGCCTCGAGCGGCGACGGCAGATACTCGACGATCGCGTCGAGGAGCGGTTGCACGCCCTTGTTCTTGAAGGCCGACCCGCAGAGCATCGGCAGCACCGTGCCCTCGATCGTCGCCCGGCGCAGGGCCGCCTTCATGCGATCCACCGGAAGGTCTTTGCCTTCGAAGAACATCTCGAGAAGCTCATCGTCCTGCTCGGCGAGGGAGCGCAGCTCTCCGGGCTCGACTTCCTCTTGGGCCATTTGCGTGCCAAGGTCGTCGGCCTAGGCGACCTTCTTCATCGTAAAGAGGTCGACGACACCGGCGAAAGCGTCCTCGGCGCC
>DATJRF010000231.1:0-27119 GCA_035505015.1 Verrucomicrobiia bacterium
TCGCTCAGCCGGGCTTGCGCATCGGGCGAACGGATCCCCGGCTCGACCCCAAGGGCGAGTATACGATCGAGGCGCTTACCGAGCTGGTCGGCGCGGCCAACGAAAAGCGCATCCTCGGTGCCGACGAGAACCCGGCGCAGATCTATCCCGAAGAGGAGCTGCTCGCGCGGCTCGATACCGGCGAGATCGACGTGGGATTTTTCTATCGCACCGAAGCGGTGGCGCGCTCCCTGCCGTTTGCGCCGTTCCCCGGCGAGGCGTCGATGAGCGGCCACATCACGTACACGCTGGCCGTGATGAAGGGCGCGCCGCATCCGGCGCAGGCGCAAGCGTTCGCCGCCTTCATGCTGCAAGGACGCGGCCGCGAGATCCTCGAGCGCGCCGGCATCACGTACGTTACGCCGGCGGCGGATACCCCGTAATCTCGCGGATCGCCTCGTAGAGCGGGCGCAAGCGCTCGTAGATCTTTACGTAGACGCGGCGGTAGAGCGCGTCGTAGAGCGCCTGCGCTTGCGGCTGCGGTTCGAAGACGCGCCCGGTGCGGGTCATCGCGCGCACCGCCGAGGCGACGTCCGGATAGAGGTGCAATCCCACGGCCGCATCGATGGCGGCGCCGAGGCCGGAGGTTTCGTAGACGTGCGGCCGCGCCGCCGGCAACCCGAAGATGTCGGCCGTGAGCTGCATCGCCGCGTCGCTCTGCGAGCCGCCGCCGCAGACTCGCAGCTGCGCGACCGCGACGCGCGTCCGGCGTTCGATGCGCTCCTTGCCCTCGCGCAGCGCGTAGGCGAGCCCCTCCAAGATCGCGCGGTAGAGGTGAGCGCGCGTGTGCACGTCGCCGAAGCCCAGGATCGCGCCCTTCGCTTCGGGCATCTTCAGGCCCGGCGACCAGTACGGCTGCAGCAGCAGTCCCATCGCGCCGGGCGGCACCGAAACGACGAGCTGGTCGAAGAGCGATTCCGGTGTGACGCCGCTGCGCCCGGCCGCTTCGCGCTCGAGATAGCCGAACTGCTCCTTGAACCAGCTCACCATCCAGTAGCCGCGAAAGATCTGCACCTCGAGATCGTACGCGCCCGGGATCGCCGAGGGATAGGGCGGCACCAGCGGCGAGGCTTCCAAGTAGCGTTCCGAGGCGACGTTGATCGTCGCGGTCGTCCCGTAGCTCAGCGCCGCGATCGAGGGCTCGAAGCAGCCGGCGCCGAGCACCTCGCATGCCTTGTCGGCGGCGCCCGCGATGACCGGCGTTCCGGCGGCAATGCCGGTCGCCTCGCTCGCCTGCGCGGTGACGGTGCCGATCGTCGCACCCGGTGGCTCGAGCTCGGGTAACTGCTCCGGCGCGATGCCCAGCGCCCGCCATTTCCAATCGTTGCGTGCGGCCCAGCGCAGCCGCTTGAAATCGAAGGGAACGTAGCCGACCTGTGCGCCCACCGAATCGGCGTAGCGCCCGGTCAGGCGGAAGTTGAGGAATCCGGAGAGCAGCAGAAACTTGGCGGTGCGCTTCCAGATATCCGGCTCGTGGGCCGCGAGCCAGTTGGATTCGGCTTCGCGCTGGAAGTAGCGGACCGTTTCGGCGGCGCCCGCAGCCGCGAACGCGGCGCGCAGCAGCGGCGAGATCGCCGGATACGTGGCGCTCTTGCGCTGGTCGAGCCACGTGATCGCCGGCCGCAAGGGCTCGCCGTTGCGATCGACCGGAACGACGGTCCCGCGCTGCGTCGTGACGACCACCGCCGCCACGCGCTCGCGCGCTCCCGGCTCGCACGACCAGAGTTGCGAGCACGCGTCGCATACGCGCAGCCAAAAACCCTGCGCGTCGTGCTCGTGCCAGCCCGGCCTCGCGCAGGCGTAGTCGTCGAGCTCGATGCGGCTGCACGCGATCAGTTCGCCGCGCGCGTCGAAGAGCAGCGCGCGCACGCTCTGCGTTCCGTTGTCGATTGCGAGGATGAGGTCGCCCATCGCTTAGAGGTAGCCTCGGAAGTCGGGAATGCGCGCGCGATCCGGCACGGCGTAGTTGCACGCGACGCGTTCGCGATAGGCGTCAAGCTCCTGGCTCCAGCGCGCGGCCGGCCATCCCAGCTCCTGCTCGCAGATTTCGGCGACGCGCCCGAAGTGGCGCTCGCCGCCGCGCGCGACCAGCAGCCCGACGCGCGTCCTGCGCAAGAGCAAGTCGTCGAGGTGCCTCACCATTTCGTGCCGCGCCGCCCAGCGCAGCTCCGCCCACAGCGTCGTCGTCCCTTCGACGCAGGCCAGCTCGCCCGGAGCCGCGGCGTCGACGACCTGCTGCGCGAGCGCACCGTAGCGCCCGGCGAGGCGCCGCTGCGCGGCGGTGCGCAGCGCTCCCTGCGGCAGCGGCGATCGCTCGAAGACGCGGCGCGCAGCCCGTTCGAACGGCGGCAGCAGCGGCGCGGCCGCGGCGAGCGCATCCATCGCCATCGGCCGAAACGTGGTGAGCTTTCCGCCGGAGATCGTGACGAGCCCGCGTTCGTTCCACACGAGATGATCGCGGCTGGCTTTCGACGGATCGGCGGCGTGGCGATCGGCGATCGGCCGGATGCCCGCGTAGGCGCAGAGCGCGTCTTGCGCATCGAGACGCAGCGAGGGGAACGCAAAACGCAGGGCCGCCACGAGATAGGCGGTCTCCTGCGGCGAGATCGCCGGCTCGGCGTCGAGCGGTGCGTCGTGGTCGAGATCGGTCGTGCCCGCGAGCACGGCGCCCTCCCACGGATAGGCGAAGACCGGGCGCCCGTCGTGAGGGTGCTCGAAGGCGATGCAGCGCGCCAGCGGGAGCCGCCAAGCGGGAAGCACGAGATGGCTTCCGCGCAGCGGACGCAGGCGCGGCGCGGCGCCCAGGCCGGCGCGCAGCTCGTCGGCAAAGACGCCGGTAGCCGAGATCGTGGCGCGCGCGCGCACCTCCACGCGCTCGCCCTGCGGCGCGGTCACCGCCGCTCCGCAGACGCGCGCGTCGTCGCCGTAGAGCAGCGCGGCGCTGGCGTAGTTGAGAGCGACCGCTCCCGCCGCTTCGGCTTCGGCCAGCAGCCGTAAGACCAGCCGCGCGTCGTCGGTCGTGCCGTCGAGATACCAGTGCGCGCCGGTCAGCGCGTCGGGGTCGAGCGCGGGCACGAGCGCGAGCGTTTGCTCGGCGTCGAGATATCCGTGCCGGCGCGTGCCCGCGAGCGCGTCGTAGAGCGCCAAACCCAGGGCGAGCGTCGCGCGCGACGGCTTGCGCTTGCGATAGTGCGGCATCACGAACGCGACCGGCTCGACCAAGCCCGGCGCGTCGCGCAAGAGCTCCTCGCGCTCGCGCACCGACTCGCGCGTCAGTCCGAGCTTGCCTTCCTTGAGGTAGCGCAAGCCGCCGTGAACGAGCTTGGAAGAGCGGCTGGAGGTTCCCGAGGCAAAATCGCCGCGCTCGACCAGCGCCGCGCGCAGCCCGCGGCGCGCGGCTTCGTAAAGCGTCGCCGCTCCGGTGATGCCGCCGCCGATCACCAGCAGGTCGTACGGCTCGCGCAGGCGTTCCCACGCTTGCGCCCGGGACATCACGTCAGCAGAGCTTCCCCGGATTCATCATTCCGCTCGGATCGAATCGCAGCAGGAGCGCGCGCATCGCGTCGATGCCGAGCTCGCCCTTCTCCGCGACGAGGTACGGCTTGTGATCGAGACCGACGCCGTGCTGATGGCTGATCGTTCCGCCGTTGGCGACGATCGCTTCGCAGAGCCGGCGCTTGAAGCGCGTCCAGCGCTCGACGTTCTCCTCGTACGTCGGAGCGATGCGAAAGACGAACGTCGAGTAGACGCTCGACCCTTGCGGGTAGACGTGCGAGAGGTGCGTGTAGGCGTGGATCGGCTCGCCGCCGAACGCGCCGCGCCCGGCCGCCTCGAGATCGCGCATCATCGTCGCGACGCGCGGCCAGTCAACGGCCGTCTCGACGGTGTCTACGGCGTAGCCGTGCTCCCAGAGCGCGTTGCGGAAGTAGACGCCGCGGAAGCGATTGTGCTGCCAGCGGCTGCCGATCCGCCGCCCGATCCAAACGCCGCGATGCGCCGACGCGATCGCCCGGGCCGCCGCGAGCATGGCCTCGCACTCCTGCGCACTGCCGGTTGCGCCGAGCACCATCAAGCAGCGTTCGTCGCGCGCCCCGCGCAGCGCGAGGTAGCGCTCCAGCAGCGCGGTCCCGCCCGCCATTCGCAGCGTCGTCATCGTCTCCGCCGCGTTGGAGAGCCGCACCATCGAGAGCGGGACGCCGGCGTGCGCGATCTCGCGCGCCGCCTGCTCGGCGCGATCCCATTGCGAGAAGAAGACGCCGTGAAAGGATTCGCGTTCGGGCAGCGAGCGCACGCGTATCGTCGCCTCCGTCACGATGCCGAGGCGCCCCTCGGAACCGAGCAGCAGTTCGCGCACGTCGATGCCGGCGGCGGAAGCCGGAATGGTGGGAATCTGCAGCGTTCCGGCCGGCGTTTCGACGCGCGCGCCGGCCAGCAGCCGCTCGATGCGGCCGTAGCGCAGCGACTGCTGCCCCGACGAGCGCGTGACGATCCAGCCGCCCAGCGTCGAGTACTCGAACGATTGCGGGAAGTGGCCGAGCGTGAAGCCGTGCCCGCGAAGCTGCGCCTCGAGATCGGGGCCGGTGACGCCGGCGCCGAAGGTCGCGAGCCGGCTCGGGCGATCGATCTCGAGAAGTGCGCGCATGCGCGCGAGCGAGACCGAAAGGACGGGCTCGGGTCCGGCCGGCGGCGTGAGGTGGCCGACGACGCTGGTGCCCCCGCCGTATGGAATGACGCGCGCGCCGCAAGCAAGCGCGAAGGTCAGCAGCTCGCGGACGTCGTGCGAAGATTCCGGGAAGGCCACGCCGTCGGGGAGCGTGTCCAAGCGCCCGAATCGCAGGGCGAACCAATCCGGCAAACTCTGGCCCCGCGCGTGCAGCACGCGGGCAGCGGGGGTCGCATCGATCAGCGGATGGGGCGGCAGACGGCTCGGCGGCGCGGCGTGCGTGACCGATTCGAACGACGCATCGGGCGGCGGCTTGCCGCGACCGAGCTGCTCGTAGAGATAGGAAAGCGCGCTCTCGGGAAGTTCGAGCGTGACGCTTTCGTCGCCCCAGCCGTTCCAGCGCCTCAACGTGTTAGCGGCTGCTACGGATTGGCCGTGGCGGTGCGGGTGACGTGCTCGATCAGAATATCGGTTTCACCGGGCTTGGCCGCGCTGATCTGCACCTGAATCTGATCGGCCGCGTCGTCGGCACCGACTTGGAAGGCCGCCGTCGACTGGCCGCCTGCGCTCATCTTGAGCTTCTCGGATCCGGCCGGGAGCTGCGACTTGTAATAGCTGTAAACCTGGTCGAAGGAGTCGGCCGTCTTGAAGGTTGCCATGACCATCGCGCCGCCGGCGGTCTGCTCGGTGAGAGAGCCGTGCGCCGCCGCATCGCTCTGCGCGCCGGGATAGACCGGCGCTCCGAGCTTGGCGGGGTCGATGGTTCCGCCGAGCGTCGCCGTCCCTTCCTTGTTGGTCACGGTAACGCTCTGCGTCTCGCCCGTGCCGTGCGTCGCGACCGTCGCCTCGCCGTTGGAGGCCGCCGTCTGATGCGAACAGGCGCCGCTCGCGAGCAGCGCGCCGAGTGCGAGGATCGTGGTCGTCGACTTCATCGGTACCTCCGCCAGGGTTGCTGCGGGGTTCGCACCGCGGGTGGATTCCCCCTCATCGCGCCGCGCGTTCCAGCAGCATCGCCCGGACGGCCGCGTGGATGCGCTCGACGGCCGGGCGGCGATAGGCGAAGCGCGGATCGACCTCGGGTGTGGGGACCATCATGGTCGCGTTCGTTTCGAAGAGCAAGACGTTCCCGTGGGGGTCGATCCCGAAGTCGATGCCGCCGTAGTCGAGGCCGATGGTCGCCGCGATCGCCTCCAGCGCGGCGATCGCGCGCGGTCCGATCGCGGCGGCCGCGTCGTCGAGAAAGCGGCGCTCTTCGTCGCGGCGCTCGGGCGCCTCGGCCATGCCGGCGGAGAAGTAGTGCACCTTCCACGAGGCCGAGATCGCCAGGTGCAGCGGGTAGAGCTTGCCGTCGATCGTCATCACGCGGTACTTGCGATAGAGGCCGTCGGCCCCGCGCGCGTCGAGAAAAGCGATCGCCGTGAGCTCCTCGCCGGGCAGCGTTTGGGCCGCCTCCGCGACGTCCTCCGGCCGGGTGGCAAAGACGAAATGCATCCCGGTGTGAAATCCCGGCGTGCGCAGGAGCAGCGGAAAGGTGAAGCCTTCGCGCGCGAGCAGCTCCGCGGCGCCGGGCTGCCGCAGGCGTTCGCGCGCAAACGTGGTCGTGAGCGGCGTCACGACGCCGGGCAGATGCGCCAAGCGCCGCGCGTTCTCGACGCGCCCGGTGCGGGCAACGAGCTCGGGCGGGTTCACGACGGCAGCGTTCGTACGCTTCACGAGCGCCGCCGCCGCCTCGAGCGCGTCGCCGCAGAGATCGGCCTCGCCGATCGCGTTGAAGACGAAGGCGTGAAACGGCACGTGCCCGGCGGGATCGAAATAGTCGGCGAAGAGCTTGGTGACGAAGAAGACGCGGTCGTCGAGAAAGCGGTCGGTGCTGATGTTTCCACCGCGCGCCGAGACCAGCAGCAGGACCATGATGGCTCGTTCGCTCCCGCGGTACGGAACGTGCGTGATCGGGCTCTCCCGGAAGCCCAGGTCGCGGTGCCGGCGCGCGCCTTCCGTATCGCCCATGCGGTCGAGCACGTACGAAAGGCCTTGATGGGCTTGGGCGTAGTACGGGTCGACGGCAAGCGCGGCGACGTATTCGTCTTGCGCTCCGTGGTAGTCTTGCGCGTCGTAGAGGGCGTTAGCGAGGTTGACGCGCGCCGGAACGTTCTGTGGGTGGCACGCGACCGCTTGGCGGTAGGCGACCATCGCGGCGGAGCGGTGCCCGCCGTTATAGAGCAGCGTCCCGACGTTGGTCAGCGCCCCGAGGTTGCGGACGTCGTGCTGCAAGAGCTCCATGTACGCCTTGGTCGCCTCGTCGTCGCGCCCGCGCTGGTGCAGGTCGAGCGCGCGATCGAAGAGCGCCTTCACGTCAACGCTCACCGGTTCGGCTCGGCCCTTCGGCTTCGCTCGCTGCGCTCGCTACTCCCAGGATGGCGGATCGTGGCTACTCCCGGTTTTGGACGTAGACGGCGCCGAAGCGGCCCTTGATGCAGAGGTTGCCGTGGGTGACGCCGTTTTCGAGCGGCGAGGTGACTTTGACGATCTCGTTGTCCTGTACGTTCAGGCGAAGCGTGCAGCCGACGCCGCAGTAGGGGCAGATCGTATCGGTCTGCGCCTGGCGCGACTCGTCCCACGTGCCGGCCTCGCGCATCTCGTGCTCCGAAGAGAACATCAGCGCGCCGGTCGGGCAGACGCCGATGCAGTTGCCGCAGTAGACGCAGGCCGAATCGGGGAGCGGAACGTCGTATTCCGTGGCGATGTGGGCGCCGAAGCCGCGCCCGGCCGCCGCGATCGCGAAGGTGTTCTGCGCGTCGGTCCCGCAGGCTTCGACGCATTTGTAGCACATGATGCATTTCGCGTAGTCGCGCACGTAGAGATTGTTGTCGACCTTCACCGGCTGCGCGAGCGTCGCCGCGTCTTCGCCGTAGCGCGAAGGATCGGCGCCGTACTCGCTGCAGTAGCGCGCGGCGTCGGGAGCCGTCGAGAGGTCGACCGACGAGCCCAGAAACTCGAGCACCATCTTGCGGCTGTGGCGCACGCGTTAGGTGTCGGTGCGCACCGTCATGCCGGTTTCGGCCGCGCGCGCGCAGGCGGGGACGAGCACGCGCGATCCTTCCAGCTCGACGACGCAGACGCGGCAGGCGTTGACCGGATGCAGCGTTTCGAGAAAGCAGAGCGTCGGCGTCGCCACGCCCGCGCGTTGGCAGGCATCCAGGATCGTCGCGCCCTCGGCCACCCGAACCGGCGTGCCGTCGACCGTCAGCTCGATCATGCGGAACCTCCGTCGAAGAGATGGAGCACGCCGTGCGCCGAGGCGACGGCGGCGTTCGCGGCTTGGCCGAGGCCGCAGATCGAGGCGTCGCGCATCGCTCGGCCGATCTCGTCGAGCAAGGCGACGTCGCGCGCGCGCTCGCCGTTTGCGGCCGATGCGATCCGGCGCAGCGCCTCCTCTTGGCGAACGGTACCGACCCGGCACGGCACGCATTGGCCGCACGATTCGTCGCGGAAGAAGGCGGCGATCCGCAGCAAGAGCTCCATGACGTCGATGCGATCGTCGTAGAGCATCACGACCCCCGAGCCGAGCGTCGTCCCCTTGGCGCGGGCGTCTTCGAAGGTCAACGGCATCGAGAGCGCGTCGGGTGCTACCAGCGAGCCGGCCGCGCCGCCCATCAAGATCGCCTGCAGCGGCCGGCCGCCGGCGACGCCGCCGGCGAGCTCGATCAGCGCGCCGAGCGTGGTTCCGTGCGGCACTTCGTAGGTGCCGGGGCGCGCGACGCATCCGCAGAGGCAGAAGAGGCGCGTGCCGGTCGATCCCGGCGTGCCGGTCCGCGCGTAGGAGGCGCCGCCGTCGAGCACGATCTGCGGCAGATTGGCGAGCGTCTCGACGTTATTGATTGCGGTCGGTTTGCCGAAGAGCCCCGAGGCGACCGGAAAGGGCGGTTTGCTGCGCGGCTCGCCGCGCTTGCCTTCGATCGAGTTGAAGAGCGCCGTC
Source organism: Verrucomicrobiia bacterium (assembly GCA_035505015.1). Taxonomy (GTDB): domain Bacteria; phylum Vulcanimicrobiota; class Vulcanimicrobiia; order Vulcanimicrobiales; family Vulcanimicrobiaceae; genus DATJRF01. The sequence continues at coordinate 8,679 of DATJRF010000231.1, forward strand.
TCTTCGCCGCAGATGTAGGCGCCGGCGCCGCGCCGCACCTCGATCTCGAACGAGTGGCCGCTGCCCAGGATGTCGGCGCCGAGCAGTCCGTTCGCGCGCGCTTCGCGGATCGCGTGCTCGAGGCGGTGCGCCGCAACCGGATACTCGCCGCGAACGTAGATGAAGCCGTGCTCGCAGCCGGCGGCATATGCGGCGATCGTCATCGCCTCGATCACCGCGAACGGATCGCCTTCCATCAGCACGCGATCCTTGAACGTCCCCGGCTCGGATTCGTCGGCGTTGCAGACGAGGTAGTGCGGCCGTTCCGCCGCCTTCGCGACGGCTTCGAGCTTGCGGCCGGTGGGGAACGCCGCGCCGCCGCGCCCGAGCAGATTCGAAGCGATCACCTCGCGCACGACCGCCTCGGCGCCGATCTCGAAGGCGCGCGGCAGCGCGCGATAGCCGCCGCCGGCGCGGTACGCCTCCAGGCTCGCCGGGTCGATCTTGCCGACGCGCCGCAGCAAGCGCAGATCGGTTCCGCCGACGTGCGGCGGCGCCTCCGCGTCGTCTCCCGCGCGCGCATCCCGTACGACCGCCGCGAGCGTATCCGCACCGGCCGGCGCGAAACGGCGCTCCGCGGGCCGCTCGCCGGCGACGGTCAGCAGCGCCGCGGGAGCGCGGTCGCACAAACCCAGGCACGGGCTGCGCAGCCACGTTGCGTTCGTACCGTCGGCCGTCGAACCCGCCGGACCGAACTGTGCCTCCATCCGCTCGCACAGCTCGCGCGCGCCCTTGCACAGGCACGCGATGTCGTCGCAGACGTGCAGCACCACCGGCGCGCGCGGCACCGTGGAAAACATCGCGTAGAAGGTCGCGACGCCGTACGCCTCGGCCGGCGGGACGCCCAGCCGCTCGCAGAGATAGTTGAGCGCACCGCCGCTGATCCACCCCACCCGTTCCTGCACCGCGTGCAGCCCCGGAAGAAGCAGATGCCTGCGGTCGGCTCGAGTGGTGTCGAGGCGCAGCGCGTCCACCGCCGCGCGTTCCTGGGCCGTCGCCGTAGCCGACGTAAAATGCAGATCCACGATGCTACAACTTGTCGATCCGAACCGCCGCGGCCTTGAACTCCGCCGTGCCCGACTGCGGATCGGTTGCGTCGATCGTCAGGACGTTGGTCGCCACCTCGTCGTTGAAGTGCGGCGTCATGAAGACCAGGCCGGCGCGCAGGCCGCGATCGATCCGTACCGGCGCTTCGACGCTGCCGCGGCGCGAGCTCACGCGGACGCGCTCGCCGTCCTGTAGCGCGTAGCACAGCGCGTCCTCGGGCGAGACGTCCAGGCTCTCGCCCCGGCGCAGCGGCGAGGTGTAGCCGCCGCTCTGCACGCCGGAGTTGAAGGAGTCCAGCCGTCGTCCCGTCGTCAGGCGCAGCGGGTAGGTGTCGTCGAGCGCTTCTACCGGCGGATCGTGCTCGACGGCCTTGAACGGCGCGCGCGGCCCGCCCACCGGATCCTGCCACAAGCGCGCGTGCAGAAACTTCTCGCCGGGGTGGCTCTCGTCGGGGCACGGCCACTGGATGCCGCCGAGCTGCTCGAGACGAGCGTAACTCATGCCGCCGTGCCACGGCGAGAGGCTGCGGCACTCGTCCCAGATGCGCTCCGGCACCGGCTCGCCCCAATCGTGACCGAGCCGCCGTGCGAGGTCGTAGAGGATCGCGACGTCGTCGCGCGCCTCGCCGGGGGGATCGAGCGCTTTGCGGCAGCGCTGCACGCGGCGCTCGCTGCTGGTCACCGTTCCGTCGCTCTCGCACCAGCTCGACGAGGACGGAAAGACGACGTCCGCGAGTTCCCCGGTCTTGGTCAGGAAGATATCCTGTACGATCAGGCAGCGCAGCCCGCGCAGCAGCCGCACGGCGCGGTGCTGGTCCGCTTCGGACTGCGCCGGGTTCTCGCCGATGATGTAGACGGTGTCGAGCTCGCCGCGCTCCATCGCCTCGAACATCCCGGTGAGATTGAGGCCGCGCTCGGCCGGGAGCGCCACGCCCCAGGCGCGTTCGAATTTTTCGCGCGAAGCCGCGTCTTCGACCGATTGCCCGCCCGGGTACTTATCCGGAATCGCGCCCATGTCGCCGCCGCCTTGGACGTTGTTCTGCCCGCGCAGCGGGCAGAGGCCCGAACCGTACGTGCCCACGTGCCCGGTGAGCAGCGCGAGATCGATCAGCGCGCGCACGTTGTCGACGGCGTTGTGGTGCTCGGTGATTCCGAGCGTCCAGCAGAGCTGCGCCTTTCCGGCGCGCGCGTACGCATGCGCCAGCTCGCGAATCGCCGCCGCCGGCACGCCCGTGAGCCGCTCGCCGCGCTCGAGCGTGTACGGCTCGACGCAGGCGCGGTACTCCTCGAAACCGGTCGTCGCGCGCTCGATGAACCCGCGGTTCTCCAAGCCGGCGGCCACGATCTCGCGGCCGACCGCATTGGCAAGCGCGATGTCGGAGCCGACGTCGAGGCCGAGCCAGGCGTCGGCCCAGCGCGCCGAGCTGGTGCGGCGCGGGTCGACGACGTAGAGCTTGGCACCGCGGTGAATGCCCTTGAGCACGTGGTGAAAGTAGATCGGATGCGTCTCGCGCGCATTCGACCCCCACAGGACGATGACGTCGGCGTGTTCAGCCTCCTCGTACGAGCTGGTGCCGCCGCCCGCGCCGAAGACCGTCGTCAGACCGACGACGCTCGGGGCGTGTCAAGTTCGGTTGCAGCTATCGACGTTGTTGCTGCCGACGACGCAGCGCGCGAACTTCTGTGCGACGAAGTTCATCTCGTTGGTCGCCTTCGAGCAGCTGAACATGCCGTACGTCCGCACGCCGGAACGATCGCGGGCGTCGCGCAACGACGAGGCGGCGCGACCGAGCGCCTCCTCCCACGTCGCGCGGCGCAACGCGCCGCCCTCACGCACGAGCGGGTGCGTCAACCGGGTGTAGGGCTTCATAACGGGCTAATGCGTCCTCGCGGAAAGGCCGTCCTCTCGTTGGGAGCCAAGCGGTCGTGGTGGACGAACCGGAACGGCCCGGACGCTCGACGCCGGTCGGCGTCGTGCGTTGTGAGGGCGACGCGTTGCGCGAAGGCCGCGACGACGTGGCGACCGAGGAGCCGCTCGAGATCCGGCTGCGCGCCGGCGGCCGCAGCGCCAGCCTGGCGGTCACGATGCGCACGCCCGGCAACGACCTCGAACTCGCCGCGGGCTTCCTCTTCTCGGAGGGGATCGCCGGCCCGGAGAGGATCGCGGGGATCGCGTACTGCCTCGATCCGGAGCTGACCGCGGAGCAGCGGTACAACGTCGTGACCGTCGATCTGCACGCGCCGGAGCTGCCGGATCTCGCGGCTTTGGAGCGGCATTTCCTTACGAGCAGCGCTTGCGGCGTCTGCGGGCGCGCGAGCCTCGACGCGCTGCGCGAGCGCGGCGTCGCGCCGCTCGCCGACGGGCTGCGCGTCGAGATCGCCACGCTCTACGCGCTGCCCGGGCGCATGCGCGCGCAGCAGCGCGTCTTCGCCGAGACCGGCGGCCTGCACGCCGCGGCGCTCTTCGACGCGCGCGGGGTGCTGCTCGCCCTGCGCGAGGACGTCGGGCGGCACAACGCGCTCGACAAGCTGATCGGCTGGGGCGTGCTGGAGGGGCGCGGCTTCGCCGGCACGCTTTTGGCCGTGAGCGGGCGCACCAGCTACGAGATCGTGCAGAAGGCGGCTTCGGCGGGGATTCCGGTCGTCTGCGGTATCTCTGCCCCGAGCAGCCTCGCCGTCCGCTTGGCCGACGAGTTCGGGATTACGCTGGCCGGCTTCTTGCGCGGCGAGCGGTGCAATCTCTACGCCCACCCGCAGCGGGTCCTCGCGCAACCGCCCGGCGGCGGCGGCGTGTCAGGACGGACATGACGGCTAAAGCGCAGTTCCCGGCGGAAGCATCGGAGCGGGGCGAGTTCGTTCGCCAAGGCGACGCCTTCCGCGCTTGGGTGCGTGCCGACGGCAGCTCGCCCTATCCGGCCGAGGCGGGCCGGTACCATCTCTACGTTTCGCTCGCCTGCCCGTGGGCACACCGCACGATTCTCGTGCGCAAGCTCAAGGGCTTGGAGGGCGCGATCGGGATGACGGTGGTTGATCCGATTCGCGACGAGCGCGGCTGGCGCTTCTCGCTCGAGCCGGATCCGATCAACGGCTTCACCTATCTGAGCGAAGCCTACCGCGCGACCGATCCAACGTACGACGCGCGCGTGACCGTGCCGGTCCTCTGGGATACGCAGGCCGGGCGCATCGTCAGCAACTCCGACGACGACGTCATGCGCATGTTCGAGACGGAGTTCGATGCGTTCGGCGATGCGGCGCTCGATCTCTACCCGGCGCCGCTGCGCGCGCAGATCGACGAGCTCAACGAGCACCTCTATCGCACCGTCAACGACGGGGTCTACCAGGCGGGTTTCGCGACCGCGCAGGCGGCCTACGAGAAGGCGGCGCGGCGCCTCTTCGAGGTGCTCGACCAGCTCGACGAGCGCTTGGCCACCAGGCGATACCTCTTCGGGCCGCAGCCGGTCGAGACGGATTGGCGCCTCTTCGTGACGCTGGTGCGCTTCGATGCGGTCTACGTCGGCCATTTCAAGTGCAACGTGCGGCGCATCGCCGACTACCCCAACCTCGGACCTTACCTGCGCGATCTCTACCAGATCCCCGGCGTTGCCGAGACGGTGAACTTCGACCACATCAAGCGGCACTATTACATGACGCACGAAGAGATCAACCCGACCAGGATCGTGCCGATCGGTCCGGCGCAGGACCTCGGCGCTCGCCACGGCCGGGAAACTCTCAGGTAATTATCCAGAATCGGCGGTTAGATACGAACATGAAACAGAGCCTTCTCGCGCTCGCTCTAGCGCTCACCATGCTGCCGGTCGCGGCAGCCGCCCAAAACGCCCCGCCGCAAGGGGGGCCGCCCTCCTGGACGCCCGAGCAGCGCCAGGCTATGATGCAGACCTTCAAGACCTTCCGCGATCAGACGGAAAAACTGGAAGAGCAGACGCGCACCGAGGTGCTCGCCGGCCTCTCCGCCGTCCACCGCCAGGCCGTCGCCAATATCGTCGGCGGGCTCGCGGTCTCGGCCAAGCCGGACGTCGACGTCGCGGTTCGGCAGATCGACGCCATTCTCTCGCCGGCCGAGAAGTCGGCGATCCTCTCGGCCCACAACGCCCTGCGCTCGCAGATGGAGACGCTTCACCAGCAGATGCGCGCCCAGATGGAGCGCACCATGCCGGCCGGCGCGCCGCCTGCGAAGGAGCATTTCCAGATGCGCTCCTCCAAGCACGCGCAGAGCAACGATCCCGGGAAGATCCTCCTGCACATCCTTGCCTCCGGCGTGCACGGCGACCACATGGTGATGATGATGCGCGGCGGCTTCGGCGGACCCCCGCCCCACTAGCGCCGGCGCCTCGCCTGCGAAAGGAGAAGCGGCACCGCGGCGGGACAATCCCCTGCGGTGTCGCTCTTTTCCGGGCCGGCAAAGGAATCGTGGCAGCGCACGCTCTGGCTGATGGTCGGCGTGCAAGCGCTGATGGCGCTGGCGTTCTCCGTCTCCGGGCCGTTCCTCCCGCTCTTTCTCGTTCAGCTCGGCGTGCACCCGATCGCGCACGTCGATCTCTGGGCCGGCGCGATCGCCTCGTCGAACTTCTTTTTCGCGGCGATCTTCTCGCCGATCTGGGGTTCGCTCGCCGATCGCGTCGGCCGCAAGGCGATGGTGATTCGCTCGTGCACCGCGATCTGTATCTTCACCGCGGTGATGGGGTTGGTCGGGAACGTCTGGCAGCTTTTCGCGGCCCGTGCGGCGATGGGCGTCTTCAGCGGTTTTTCGGCGGCGGCGACGGCGATGGTGGGCACCTCGGTCCCCGAGGAGTATCTCGGTTTCTCGCTGGGGTGGATGGCGACGGGGCAGCTGGTCGGCGCGCTCGTCGGTCCGCTCGTCGGCGGCCTGCTCGCGACGCACTTCCACAGTTATCGCGCCGTCTTCTTCGTCACGAGCGCGTTCGCGCTGGCGGCGACGGCGCTCTGCGTCGGCTTCGTGCGCGAGCGCTTCGAGCGGCCGGCGCACGCGGCCCTGCGGCGATCCTCGTGGGCCGGCTTCGTCGAACTCGTGCGTCATCCGCAGCTGCTGCCGATGTTCGTGGTCGTCCTGCTCGCGCAGGTCGTTGCGTTCGGCGTTGCGCCGATAGTGCCGCTCTACGTGCGCGAGATGGTCGGCAACGTCTCGTGGCTCGCGATCGCCGCCGGAGCCGCGTTTGCGGTGACGGGCCTCGCGGATCTGGTGGCGTCGCCGTTCTTGGGCAAGCGCAGCGATCGCATCGGCTATCGCCGCGTGCTCTCGATCTCGCTCTTGGGGATCGGGCTCTTCACCATCCCGCAGGCGTTCGTCCATAACGTTGCCGCGTTCATCGCGTTGCGGTTCGGCGTCGGCGCGTTCCTGGGCGGCGTTTTGCCGACCGCGAACGCGCTGATCGGCCGGATGTTCCCAGCGCAGCGGCGCGGGCAAGTCTACGGCATCAGCTCGAGCGCTACGTTCTTAGGCATGTGCGCCGGACCGCTGCTGGGCGGCGCGGTCGCCGCGCGCTTCGGCTTTCCGGCGGTCTTCCTGACGATCGGCGCGCTCGCGCTCGCCAACCTGGCGTGGGTATCGTTTAGCCTGCGCTCGGCGCCGGAAGGCGCACCGACGCCGTGAAGACGCCGACCAACGCCTCGATCCCGGCGCGGTCGGCATCGGAGAAGCGTGCGACTTCGGGGCTGTCGACGTCGAAAACGCCGGCGAGCGCTGTACCGTCCAGCAGCGGTATCACGATCTCGGAGCGCGAGTTCGCGTCGCAGGCGATGTGGTCGGAGAAGGCGCTCACGTCGTCGACGACCACCGTTTGCCCGCGGGCGGCGGCGGCGCCGCAGACGCCCCGTCCGGCAGGCAAGCGCGTGCATGCCGGTCTTCCAGCAAAGGGACCGAGAACCAAATCGCCGTTCGGGGCGTTGAAATAGAAGCCGGCCCAGTTCACGCTCGGCAGCTCGTAGTAGACGAAGGCCGCGAAGTTCGCGGCGTTGGCGATGAAGTCGCTCTCGCCGGCGAGCAGCTCGCGTACCTGGCGTTCGAGCAGGGGATAGGAAACGGACATGCGCGCGAGTTCGACGAAGAGACCGTGACCCCGCTGGAGGGAGACCCTTAGTGAAGGAACACGTGGCGGTGGGCGAGCGGTCGCGCGTGGGGGGCGACCGGGCGCTGATGCGTCAGGCCGCTAACCTCTTGGCAGCCGATCTGTCGCTCGGAGAGCTCTTCGAACGGCTCACTGGGATGCTGCCCGAGTATATCGACTCGTCGGTCGTCTTTATTGCCCTGATGCGCCCCGACGGGAACGGCAGCATCGAGTACTTCTACGATCACGGCGAGATCCGGCGTTATCCGCATATCCTCTTGGGACAGGGCTCCCGCGCCCTCGCGGTCATGCGCACCGGCGAGCTGATCTGGGGGAACGACCCGTCGATCTGGGCTCCCGGCGGAAGCCAGCCCATCAACAAGGACCGGCCGTGGACCAACGACACCGTCTCGGCGATGTTCGTTCCGATGACCGCGGGTGGAAAGACGGTCGGCTGTCTCTCGGTGCAGAGCACGCGCGCCAACGCCTACGTTCCCGAAGAGGTGGAGGTGATCGCTGCGATCGGGCACTACCTCGGGGTTGCGCTCGAGAACCAGCGCATGTATCAAGCGCTGCAGCGGACCGCCGAATACGACTATCTCACGGGCATAGCCAACTACTCCAAGCTCGCGCGCGAGCTCGACGAGTCGCTGGTGACCGCGACCTCGGTTCGCCCGGCGCTCGCCGTGGTGCTCAACGTCGTGAACTTCGCGGCCTTCAATGAGGTCTACGGCTACGCCGAGGGCGACGACGTCCTGCGGCGCATCGCCGAGACGTTGCGCGAGTTCGAGGACGGCGGCGTCCACGTCGGGCGCTTCGGCGCCGACGTGTTCATGCTGGTATCCAAAGAGAATCAGCCCGACGAGATCGCACCGCTGCTCGAACGCCTGCGCCGGCGGCTCGCCGAGCTGTCGTACGTCGCGCGCGATCAGACGCTGCCGATCTCGCTCGCGTGCGGCTACGCCGTCGCTCCGATCGACGGCGGGACGCGCCACGACATCGTTTCACGCTGCATCGATCGCGCGCGCCTCTCGCGCCTCGAGAACTGCCGGCCGGTCGGCGCCGACGAGCTCGAGTCCCATCAGCTGCACGGGAACTTCAACGGCATCGAGACGATCGTCTCGGCGATGCTCGATCGCGATCCGTACACGCGCGTCCATCTCTTCGAAGTGAACCGAATGGCCAAGCTCTGGTCGGAGTACAATCTCGAGCTCGACCACGAATCGCTCGCGGCGCTGCTGCAGGCGAGCCTGCTGCACGACGTCGGAAAGCTGATGATCTCGGACCGCATCCTCGTCAAGCCGGGACGGCTGACGCCCGACGAATACGACGACGTCAAGCGCCACGCCGAGTACGGGCGCAACCTCCTCGCGCTGCATCCCGGCTTCGAGGACGTCGCCGAGATCGTGGGGCAGCATCACGAGCGCTGGGAGGGGGGCGGCTACCCGAACGGGATCGCGGGCGCGCAGATTCATCCGCTGGCCCGTGCCGTCGCCGTCCTCGATGCGTTTTCGGCGATGGTCTCGAACCGGCCGTACCATCGCGGCATCACCGAGGACGCGGCGCTCGCCGAGCTGGGGCGCTGCAGCGGGACGCAGTTCGATCCGTACTACGTCGACCGCTTCGTCGCGTGGCGCGAGAGCCTCGAGAGCCGGCCCCGCAGTCCGGAGGCTTCTTAGAGGCGCGTGACGGCGTACACCGCCAAGAGGATCGCGACGGCGTCCTCGATCAGCGCCGCCGGGATCGGGCCGAACCGCTGGATCAGGCGCAACCGCACCGCGTGGCCGCCGTAGGTGCCGATGATCGCTCCGAGCACGCCGGTCGCGGCGCCGGCGCCGCCGGCGATAAACCAGCCCACGATGCCGCCGCTGACGAGGCGGGGAATCAGCCCCATCGGCTGGGTACGCGACGGCGCCTTCGGATGCGCGTCCATGACCAGTTCGATCAGGGCGAACGCCGCAAGGACGTATCCGGGCGTTCCGCCGCGCCAGAGAAAGTATGCCGCCGGAGCGGTGAAGGTTCGCAAGCCGGCGACGAAGCCGAAGAGGATGGCCAAAACGACGAGCATGCGCAGAGCTTCGCCGCGCGCGCAGGCGCGCCTATGACGATCGAGGAGGTCGGCGCCGAAGATGCCGGGCGAGTCTTCGACCTGGCGCTCGCGCTGATGCGCGATCTGGAGGACGGCGACGCCGAGCTCGTCGCATCCCGGCGCGCCGAAATCCTCGCGGCGTGGGCGCGAGATCCGCAGATGATGCACGCCGTAGTCGCTAGCGAGCGCGGAGAACCCCTGGGCATCGCTACCCTCACCGAGGCGTTCGCCATCTATGCCAGGGGCCGGTTCGCGATCCTCTCGGAGCTCTACGTCGCGCCCGCCGCGCGTTCGCGCGGAGTCGGTGCGGCGCTGCTCGACGCCGTCAAAGCGCTCGGAAGGCGGCGCGGTTGGACGCGGATCGAGCTGACCGCATCGCCGTCGCGCAATCACGAGCGCTCCGTGCGCTTCTACGAGCGCAACGGTTTCGTCGTGACGGGACCTCGCTTCAAGTTCGTGCTGCGCTCAGCGGAAGAGCGCTAGCGCGACCTGCGCGTTCGCGTTGGCCTGCGCCAGCACGCTGGTGCCGACCTCCGCGAGGATCTGCTCGCGCGTAAAGATCGTGGTCTCCGCCCCGACGTTGACGTCGCGAATCGTGGACTGCGCGCTCTGCAGGTTGACCGCGGCGGTCGCGTCGTTGCCGGCGTCGATCCCGAGGCGCACGGTCGCCGCGCCGAGGCCGGCGCTCTGCGAAAGCAGGAGTTCGAGGGCGTTGTCGATTTGACCGATCGCGTCTTCGGCGCCGAGCGACGGATCGGTGGTACTGGTAACGAGCAGGTTGACGTTGGAGACGCGCAGCGTTTGCGTATTGGTGGCCGGTAAGCCGATCGCGACCGTGTCTCCCTCGTTTGCGCCGGATTGCACGGTCAGGGCCGGCGCGTCGGGATCGTACTGTGCCGCGACGTTCTGCAAGACCTTGATGTACGCGCTCTCGCCGACGTTGGCGGCGCCGAAATACCCCGTGGTAATCTCGACGTTGTCGAATCCGCTGAAGGTCGAGCCGGGGCCGATGAGCACCGGCGCGACGCTCACGACGCCAGTCGCCGACTCGATGAACGTGGCGATCGCGGCGATCGATACGCCGGTGTTGACGACCTGCAGCTCGATCGTCCCGTCGAGCGTCGGCGTGGGTCCGGCCGTCGTCGTGAAGTTGGTGTTGGCGGCAACGGCGGAGGCGACCAGCAGGCTGCCGGACGGCAGCGGGTTCTCCGCCGTCATCGCGACGTTTCGGATCGCGATGTTCGGCGTCGAGCTCGGCCCCTGATAGACGAAGCCGATCGTGTGCCGCCCGGCGGTGGCGTTGACGCTGACCGAATAGCTCGCGAGCGACGTCGTCGGCGTGATCGTGTCGACGACGACGCCGTCGAGCGTAACGCCGAGCGTATCGCCGTCGAGCGGGCCGTTGCCGTAGCCCGATTGGAAGGAGAGCGTGTAGGTTCCCGAAGCCGGAACGTCGACGGCCTGCGTGAGCGTCTGTCCGGATCCCGAGAGCGCCGCCGCCTGTTCGCCGGCCGGCAGGGGCGCGATCAGTCCGGGCCCCGGATTGCCGCGGTAGACGACGCCGCCCGGGCTGAGCGTCCAGCCGCCGAAGCTCGTGTAGAAGGTGTAGTCGTTATCCGGGACGCTCTGGCTCACGAACGTCGGGTCGCTGATGCTCACCGTCGGCGGCGCGGTCACGAGCGCGTTGGCGACGACTTGGATCTGCGCGCTCTGCTGCGCCACGTACCCCGCGTGGCTGCCGTCGAGCAGCGCCAGGCCGTTGAAGTTGGTGTTTTGCGCGATCCGGTTGATCTCGAGCAGCAGCTGCGTTACCTCGGTCTGCAGGTTTTCCCGGTCGCTCTGGCTGTCGATGTCGGAGGCGGCCTCGATCGCGAGGTTGCGAATGCGATCGAGGATGTCGATCTCGCTCGTCAGCGCGCCGAGCGCGACTTGCGCCGCGTTGCTCGCGTTTTGCACGTTCCCGGCGGCCTGCGTAAAGCCGTCCGCCTGGGTTTGAAGGTTGGTCGCGATCGCGAGGCCGGAGGGATCGTCCGCGGCCGTGTTGATGCGCAGGCCGGTCGAGAGATCCGTGACCGCGGTCTGCAACTGCGCCTCGTTCTCGTCCAGGTGCAGCTGGACGCCGTTTGCGAGGAGATTGTTCGCGATGACCAGGCCGCCGTCCACGCGCAGGGGCTTCCGGAACGCCGCGGCCGGCCCCTCGCCGGTCACGCAGGCTTGATGCGCCGCCGGCCAAAACTCCCGGGGCGGGAAGCGCGCGCCCGTAGCTCAATCTGGATAGAGCAGGGGACTCCTAAGCCCAAGGTTGCCAGTTCGATTCTGGCCGGGCGCACCACCGCTTGCCAGGAGGCGGGAGAAGGGGTATCCTTCTACTTGCGCGAGCCCTCTGGATTGTGCTAGCGTAAGAGGTCGAACGGACCCCGGGTCCGTTTTATTTCTGTCTGTGATAGGCTGATGGCAAAGAAAGAAACGCGCGTCATGGTCGTGATGGCCTGCACCGAGTGCAAGCGCCGGAACTACAACACGCAAAAAAACAAATCGAAGACGACGGACCGGCTCGAGCTCAGCAAATATTGCCGCTTTTGCCGCTGCCATCGTTCGCACCGCGAGACGAAGTAGCTTCAAGCGGAGGGCGGTGGCGCAATTGGTAGCGCAGCGGTCTCCAAAATCGCCGGTTGCAGGTTCGAGTCCTGTCCGCCCTGCCAAGTTTTCGGGAGACAACCGTTGGTGAACGAACAGCAAAAGAGGACGGCGCAATCGCTGAGCGGTGGAGACTTCGTGCGCGGAGTCATCGCCGAGCTGCGGCGCGTCACTTGGCCGACCCGCGAAGAGTGGGTCTCCGCGACCGTGCTGACGATCGCGCTGGTCGTCGGCATCGGCTTGTTCACCTTCGTCCTGGATCAGTTCTTCGGATGGCTGTTTTCGGTCATCCATCCAGCCATTGGGTAAGTGCGCTCCACCATGTTTGAAATCGATCGCGACGAGTTAGGGACGGCCGAGCCTTTCGGCGAGCCGCCCGCCGTCGACGATGCCGCGATGGGCGATCTGGAAGGTTCGGTCGCCGAGCCGCCGGTCGCCGAGGTTGCGGCGGAAGACGACCCCGCGCCCGAGACGGCCGCTCCGGCCAAGGCGAAGGACGACCGCAACTGGTTCGTCGTTCACACCTATTCCGGCTACGAGAACAAGGTCAAGGCGAATCTCGAGCGGCGCATCCATTCGATGGGCATGCAGGACAAGATCTTCCGCGTGCTCGTGCCGATGGAAGACGAGGTCGAGTTCAAAGACGGCAAGCGCAAAATTACGCCCAAGAAAGTCTTCCCGGGCTACGTGCTGGTCGAGATGATCATGGACGACCAGTCCTGGTACGTCGTGCGCAACACGCAGGGCGTCACCGGCTTCGTCGGAAGCCCGGGTCCCGGCGAGAAGCCGGTGCCGCTGCAGGATAAGGAAGTCAAGACGATCCTCAAGCAGATGGGCATCGAGGCGCCCAAGCTCAAGATCGACTTCAAGAAGGGCGATCGCGTCAAGGTCACGTCGGGACCGTTCTTCGACTTCACCGGCGTCGTCGACGAGATCCAGCCGGAGAAGGAGCGCCTGCGCGCGCTGATCTCGATCTTCGGCCGCGAGACGCCGGTCGAACTCGAGTTCTTCCAGGTAGAGAAGGTCTAAGGCAAGTTTCCGCGCGGAGCCACCCCGGTCGCGCGGGTTTTCGAGGGGGAGTCGCCGTGAAAACGGCAACGAAAGGATAGCATGGCTAAGAAAGTCGTAGGCAAGATCGGCCTACAGATTCCGGCCGGCAAGGCAACGCCCGCGCCGCCGATCGGTCCGGCACTCGGACCCTACTCGCTCAACATCATGGACTTCTGCAAGCAGTACAACGAGCGTACGGCTTCGCAGGCGGGCATGATCATCCCGGTCGAGATCACGGTCTTCGAAGACCGCAGCTTCACCTTCATCACGAAGACGCCGCCGGCGTCGTTCCTGATCAAGCAGGCGCTCAAGATCGAATCCGGGAGCAAAGAGCCCAACCGCAATAAGGTCGGCAAGCTCACGCAATCGCAGCTCGAGGAGATCGCGAAGGTGAAGATGCCCGACATCAATGCGAACGACATCGAAGCGGCCAAGAAGATCATCGCCGGGACCGCCCGTTCGATGGGCGTCGAAGTGGAGGCGTAACGTGCCGCAGCATCACGGAAAGCGCTACAAGAAGCTGGTCGCCGAGTACGACCGCAAGACGCTCTTCTCGACGCCCGAAGCGATCGCGCTCGTGAAGAAGAACGCCACCGGCAAGTTCAACGAGACGGTCGAGGCGCACATCCGCCTCGGCGTCGATCCGAAGAAGAGCGACCAGAACGTGCGCGGTACGGTCCTGCTGCCGCACGGCACCGGGCGTACGGTGCGCGTTATCGCGTTTGCCAAGGGCGATAACGCCAGGGCCGCGCAGGAAGCCGGCGCCGACCTCGTCGGCGACACCGATCTCATCGAGAAGGTCAAAGGCGGCTTCACCGATTTCGACGTTGCCGTCGCGACGCCCGATATGATGGCGTCGGTCGGTAAAGAGCTCGGACGCGTGCTCGCGCAGAAAATGCCCAACCCCAAGGCCGGTACGGTCTCGCCGAACATCGCCGCCGCGATCCGCGACATCAAGGCGGGTAAGGTGGAGTTCCGTCTCGACAAGACGGGCATCATCCACACGATCGTCGGCAAGGCCAACTTCGAAGAGAGCCAGCTCCTGGACAACGTGACCACGCTGCTCGACGCGATCGTGCGGGCCAAGCCCGCGGCCGCCAAGGGCACGTATCTGCGCAGCGTCACGCTGACCAGTACGATGGGACCGGGCGTCAAGGTCGACCCGAACCGCGTCAAAGCCACGGCGTAGCGCGGCAACGCCCGAGATACGCAGAGAAGGCTCGCCGGAGAACCGGCGAGCCTTCTTGCTTTCCCCTTGCGCTACTCTTTAGGCTTGTGCAAGATGAAGGTGTTTCCTTCCGGATCGGTGCCGAAAGCCATGTAGCACATCGGCGTCTCCTCCTGGCGCTCGTCGAAGGTGGCGCCGAGCGCCTTGGCCGCTTCGACGGCACCGCGGAAATCCTTGACGTGAAAGAGCAGTCCGCCGCCGGGGCGCCAGTCGCCGGCTTCGGGCGGCTGATAGAGCCCGAAGGCTTCGCCTCCGCCGAACGTCCATTCGGAGACGGTGTTCGGAATGTGCATCGTCGGCTCCGCTCCGAAGAACTTCGTGTAGAACGCCGTCGAGCCGATCAGATCCTTGGTCCTGTAGTACGTCGCGTCGATACCCGTGATACCGACAGCCGCTGTCGTCGTCATCGTCGTTTTCTCCCGCGTCGCTCGTGAAGGACCGTGGCAATTCCCCACGGTCGCCGGGCGCTCCCTCCCGGAAACCGCCAGATGTGCGGGTGCATCCGCTTGCCCGCAGCGAAGGGGAGGCGGGTGAACAAGACGCTCCTTGCTTGCGTCGCCTTGGCGGCGGCGTGCGCGTGCAGCGGGCAGGTGACGCCGCTCGCGCCGGTCTCACCCGCGCCGCTCGTGCCGGGCCCGCTCGGTTCCTACGTCAAGCACGTCGTGGTGATCGTCCAAGAGAACCGCAGCTTCGAGAACCTTTTCGCGGGCTGGCCGGGAGCCGACGCACCGATGGTGGGCTACGAGCGCGTCGGCGGCCGCCGCGTGCAGATCCCGCTGCACGCGGTTTCGCTGACCGCCGCGACGGATATCTGCCATCTTTGGGGAGACGCGATGACCGCCTGGCACGGCGGTGCGATGGACGGTTTCAATCTCGAGCGCAGCTCGCAAGGCGGCGGCTTGTGCCTGAGCAAGCCGATCGGCGATTTTCCGTATGCGTACCTCGACCGCAGCCAGATCGCGCCGTACCGCGCGATGGCCTCCCAGTACGTGCTCGCCGACCGAATGTTTCCGACCGAGTTCGGCACGAGCTTCACCGCGCACCAGGATCTGATCGCCGGTACGACCCGGATCGACGCGCAGCACTCCCTCGTCAACACGCCCGACAGCTTCCCGTGGGGTTGCGACGCTTCGCGCACGACCCCGCCGACCAAGACTTCGCTGATCGACCGGCAGCGAAAGGTGACGACCGATGGACCGTTCCCCTGCTTCACGCAGTATGCGACCATCGCCGACACCCTCGACGAGCGGCACGTCTCGTGGCGTTACTATGCGCCGCCTCTGGGAACGCTGGGCGGATCGGTTTGGACGGCCTTCGATGCGATCGACAAGGTTCGCTACGGCCCCGACTGGGCAAACGTCGTCACGCCGGAGACCGCCGTACTCAAGGATATCGCCGCGGAAAAGCTGGCCGGCGTGTCGTGGGTGATTCCCGATCTCCAATGGGCCGACTATCCGGCCGAAAACACCGATTACGGGCCGTCCTGGGTCGGCGACATCGTCGATGCGATCGGGCGCAGCGCCTACTGGAAGAACACCGCGATCGTCGTTCTGTGGGACGACTGGGGCGGATGGTACGACGACGCGCCGCCGCCGCAGCTCGATTACGTCGGGCTCGCGATTCGCGTGCCCTGCATCATCGTCTCGCCGTACGCGCGGCGCGGTTACGTCTCGCACACCCGCTACGAGTACGGCAGCATCCTCAAGTTCATCGAAGAGGCCTTCGGCCTGCGCTCGCTCGGCTCGACCGACCGGCGCGCCCACAGCCTCATCGACGCCTTCGACTTCACCCAGGCTCCGCGGCCCTTCGTCGATATCCCGACCAAGTACCCGGCTTCGCTGTTCTTCGAGCTGCCGCAGTCGCGCCGGCCGCCGGATAACGACTAAGAAGAAGGTCAATCCTCCTATCTCGCAACGGTCAGATAAGTGTAAAGCGCACCTATCGGGACTTTTGCATCCGTGCTACTTTGTAGGCACTTTACTACTTTTGTCTCCTTATTTGCGGAGGATTGCTGATTTGGATCACCGTTTCGCCCGCCTGCTCGCTACGCTGAGTATCGTGGGCCTGGCCGCTTGTTCGGGCGGCTCTAACGCTATGCTTCCCGCGACCGGCGGGTCCTCGGACGCCGCCGCTTTCGTCGCGCAAGCATCGCACCCGATCAACTACAAGGCTGCCTGCGACCACGTGGTCTTTCGCGGGTGGGAGCGTTGCTTTGCGCTCGTGCGCACGGACGTCGGTGGAGCGCCGGGCGGCTACCACGGAAACGTCAAGAAGCACGCCACGCCCTCCGGGTACGGCCCGTCGCAGCTGCAAAAGGCCTATGGCCTCACGACCAGCGGCGGCAGCGGGCAGACGGTCGCGGTGATCGAGTCGGGCGACTATCCGACCGCGGCGGCCGACCTGACGACCTATCGCAGCGAGTACGGCCTCTCGTCGTGCACGACGTCGAACGGCTGCTTCGAAAAGGTGAGCCAGACCGGCTCGACGACCAGCCTGCCGAAGGAAGACGCGGGATGGGCCGAAGAGACGGCGCTCGATATGGACATGGTTTCGGCGATTTGTCCGAACTGCCATATCCTCATCGTCGAAGCGACCTCCGCGACGACCGCCAATCTCGAAGCGGCCACGAACGAAGCGGCGAAGCTCGGCGCGACCGAGATCAGCAACTCCTACGGCGGCAGCGAGTACGCGGCCTCCGATTCGGCGTACAGCCATTCGGGCATCGTCATCACGGCCAGCGCCGGCGACGACGGCTACGCCGAAGGCTCGCAGCAGCCGTGTTCGTTCGCGACGGTCGTCTGCACCGGCGGTACGTCGCTCAAGACGGCGAGCAACTCGCGCGGTTACACCGAGACCGTGTGGAACGATCTCTCGGCCGACGAAGGCGCGAGCGGCAGCGGTTGCAGCTCGAAGGTGACCAAGCCGTCGTGGCAGACCGATAAGGGCTGCACGAAGCGCTCTCAGTCCGACGTCTCGTTCGATGCGGATCCGGAGAACGGCGTCGCCGTGTACGACAGCACCTCGTACGAAGGGTACTCGGGATGGCTCGAGTTCGGCGGCACCAGCGTCGCCTCGCCCGCGCTCTCGGCGGTCTTCGCGCTCGCCGGCAACGCGAGCTCGCTCGGAACCAGCGCCGCGCAGACCTTCTGGAAGGATGCCGGCACCGGTCTCAACGCCGTGACCAGCGGCAACAACCTCGCCAGCAAAGGCAAGTGCGGTAGTGCGTACGCGTACATCTGCACCGCCGGGACGAACACGGACGGCGTCTACTCCGGCCCCGGCGGCTGGGGTACGCCGAGCGGAACGTCCGACTTCTAAGCCTCGGATCTCTGCGGAGCAAAGCACAAGGGGCCTCGGATCGTCCGAGGCCCCTTGGCTTTCGCCGGTGGTGCTTCTTACGAGAAGGTGACGGTGCCGGTTTTGAGGTCGTAGACGCCGCCGACGACCTGGAGCGAGCCGGACTTTGCGGCATCGGCAACGATGCTCGAGCGCGCCGTCACCGCCGCGACGTTGCGCTTGACGTTTTCGTGGACCGCGTTCGAGAGCCAATCGCCGGCCTCGCCTTTGGTCGCCACCGCTGCCGGCTCGATCGCCGTGACGAGCTCTTGAATGTGCCCCGGCTGCGCCGCGCCGTCGCGCACGAAGCCGACGGCCGCGTTGACCGCACCGCAGCTGCTGTGCCCGAGCACCAGGATCAGCTTGGACTTGAGCACCGCGACCGCGTACTCGATCGAGCCGAGGCCGTCGTCGGTGAGGAAATTGCCGGCCACCCGCACGACGAAAACGTCGCCGGGCGGCTGGTCGAAGACCGTCTCGACCGGCACGCGCGAATCGGAGCAGCCGAGCACGATTGCGAACGGATTCTGCCCGTTCGCGAGCTCCGCTACCCGAGCCGTCACCGGGCCGCACTGCGGCTTCCCCGCGGCAAAGCGGGCATTCCCGGCCTTCAGAGCCGCCAGCGCCTCGGCAGGCGTGGAGGCCGCCATCGGGGGGCCGCCCCCCGCCGCATCGGCACGCATCGGCCGGAGCAGTTCTCCGGCCATCGAGGTGGCGCCTAGTCCGAGGGCCGTCGCGCGCAGGAACTGGGCGCGTCCGAGATCGCTATCGTCGTCGGTCATAGGGGTCCTCCCTTCTTAGGTGCGGTCCTTGCATCCTCGGGAATCCTATGATAGGCTAACCGACGGCTCCGAAGACCGTAGGTCCCCGCGAGGGGGTAATGCCGCAGGGCGCCTACCGAGGACGCGATACGTGGCCCTTCGCTCTTACGCG
>DATJRF010000232.1:0-13922 GCA_035505015.1 Verrucomicrobiia bacterium
ATGCGTCGCGCCCCTTCGACTCCGCGCCTGCGGCGCTACGCTCAGGATGACAAGCGTAGGCGGAGCCAACCCATGCGTCGCGACCCTTCGACTCCGCGCCTGCGGCGCTACGCTCAGGATGACAAGCGTAGGCGGCGCCAAACCATGCGTCGCGCCCCATCGACTCCGCGCCTGCGGCGCTACGCTCAGGATGACAAGCGTAGGCGGCCCCTTCGACTCCGCGCCTATGGCGCTGCGCTCGGGATGACGGGGACGGTTAGTTGCGGGCGGCGCGGATGGCGGCGGCTTCGCCGACGTAGGTGAGGGCTTCTTCGACGTGAGCGGGCTCGCCCAGGAAGAAACCCTGGACTTCGTCGGCGCCGATGTCGCGAATCTGTTCGAGCGTGACGCGCGACTCGATGCCTTCGGCGATGGAGGTGAGGCCCAGGTTGCTGGCGAGCGAGACGATCGCCTTGACGATCGCTTCGTCCTGCGAGCCCGGGAGCATGTCGCGCAAAAATGCCTTGTCGATCTTGAGCACGTCGATCGGGAAGCGCCGCAGGTAGCTCAAGCTCGTGTAGCCGGTGCCGAAGTCGTCGACCGAGAGACGAACGCCCAGCGCCTTGAGCTCGTGGAGCATCGCGATGCCGCCGGTGATGTCGCGCATGATCGAGGATTCGGTGAGCTCGAGCTCGATGCGCGAGGGCTCGATGCCCGATTCGTGCAGCGTCCCGGCGATCGACTCCTTTAGCCCGGCGCGCTCGAACTGCCGCGCCGAGATGTTCACGCAGATGCGCGGGATGCGCACGTCGAGGCTATCCCATTCGCCGAGCTGGCGGCACACCTCGCGCAGCACGTACGCTCCGAGCTCGTCGATCGCGCCGGTCTCCTCGGCGAGCGAGATGAAGTGATCGGGCGGGAGCAAACCGAGGCTCGGGTGCTGCCAGCGAACCAAGGCCTCGAATCCCGCAAAGACGAGATCCGTCGCGCGAAAGATCGGCTGGTAATGCAGCACGAGTTGGCCCGACGAGGCGGCGACGCGCAGGTCGCGCTTGAGCGCGAGGCGCTCCGACGACGACGCGATCATGCTCGGCACGAAGGGGCGCCAGCCGTTCCCGCCGGCCTGCTTGGTGGCGAGCATCGCCGCTTCCGAGGAGCGAATGATGCCGTACGCGTCGTGCCCGTCGTCGGGGAAGACGCAGACGCCGCTCGAAATCGTCAGGTAGACTTCGAGATCGCCGATCACGAACGGCGCCTCGAACGAGGCGTGCAGGCGGTCGGCGAACGCGGCCGCATCGGTGGCGGTGGTCACGTCGGGCAACAGCAGCGCAAACTGATCGTCGCCGATGCGCGAAACGGTCGCACCCGCGTCGACGAGGCGGCGCATCCGGCTCGCGACCAGGCGAAGCACCTCGTCGCCGTTGGCGGTGCCGTACAGGTCGTTGACTTCCTTGAAGTGATCGATGTCGGAGGTGACGAGCGCGACGCCGCCGTTGTGGCGCTGCGCCATCGCGATCGCCTGCATGAGGCGGTCCTCGAGCAGCGCGCGGTTCGGCAGATCGGTGAGCGGGTCGTATTGAGCGAAGTACGCGAGGCGCTGTTCGGCGATCTTGCGTTCGGTGATGTCGAAGGCCACCGCGATCGTGCCGACGATGCGGCCGTCGATGTCGCGCAGCGGCTCGACGTGGCCGCGGAAGGTTTTGCCGCCCCAGATCATCTCGTACTCGGCGGAGCCGCCCTGCAGCGCTTGGAGATGCGCGTGACGGATCGGAAAGCGCGATTCGTCGGCGAGCTGCGCGGAGCTCGCGACGTGCGTTCCGATCAAGCCCTCGGGGGAGTCGGGTACCTGCTGGAGCTGCGCGCCCTCCACCGACGTAACGGTGAGCGAGGTGTCGCACGAGATCACCAGCGCCGGAAGCTGCTCGAAGAGCAAGCGCAGGCGCGTCTCGCGTTCGCGCAGCTGCACCTCCATGATCGCACGCGCCCGGCGCAGCTCCGCGTCGCGCAGGGCGCGTTCGGCGGCCGGACCGAGGCGTTTGAGGTTGTTCTTGAAGATGTAGTCGTAGGCGCCCAGCCGGATCGTCTCGACGGCCGCCTCCTCGCCGACCGCGCCCGAAACGATCAGGCACGGAATGTCGGCGCCCACCTCCTTGATCAGCTCGAGCATCGCGATCGCGCTGAACGCCGGCATCGAGTAGTCGCAGAGGATGAGATCCCACTTCTGGCGCAGCGCCGCTTCGGCGTCGTCGCGGCGGTCGACGCGCTGCCAATCGAGCGTATAGCCGTGGCGGCCCAAAGCGAGCACGTTGAGCTCCGCGTCGTCTGCAGAGTCGTCGACGCACAGCACGCGTAAGCTCATGGCGTTAGATCCCGCCACCGGCCACCGGCGGCGCTTCGTTGAGCACCAGCCAGTAGAGGCCGACCTGGCGAACGGCCTCGACGAACTCGTTGAAGTCCACCGGCTTGCGGACGTAACTGTTCACCCCCAAGCGGTAGCCTTCGAGGAGGTCCTCTTCCTGCTTGCTGGAGGTCAAAATAACGGTTGGGATCAGCGCCGTCCCCTCGTGAGCCCGGATCTTCTCGAGAACCTCGAGCCCGGAGACCTTGGGGAGCTTGAGATCGAGCAGGATGACCTGCGGCAGCGCTCGCCCGGCGCGATCGCTGTTGAAGAGAAACTCGCAGGCTTCCGCACCGTCGCGCAAGACGACCACCTCGTTGATGATGTGGTTCTTCGCGAAGGCACGCTGCGTGAGCTCGATGTCGTCCGGGTTGTCCTCGACCAAGAGGATGTAGGGCTTACTCATTCATGCCGCTCCGTCCGGATGAGATGGAAGGGTAAAGTAAAACGCCGCGCCCTTGCCGATGGCGCCCTCCGCGCGGATGCTGCCGCCGTGCCGGTGAACGATCCGTGCGACGGTGGCAAGCCCGATTCCCGTTCCCTCGAACTCTTCCACCGCGTGCAGCCGCTGAAACGCTCCGAAAAGCTTGTTGCCGTAGCTCATGTCGAACCCCGCACCGTTGTCGCGCACGAAGAACTCGCCCCCCTCGTTCTGCCCGAACTCGATCCGCGGCCGCTCGGCATTGCGCGTGAACTTCCAGGCGTTGCCGAGCAGATTCTCCAGCGCCGCCCGCAGCAGGTTCGGCTCGCCCGACGCCTCCAGCCCGGGCCGCACCACGAACTCGACCGCGCGCTCGGGGTCGCGGTCGCGCAGCTCGGCAACGAACGATTCGACGATCTCGGAGAGGTCGACGGTGCTGTACGTAATCGCCGCCCGCGCGACGCGGGCCAAACGCAAGAGGGCGTCGATGAGGTCGGCCATGCGCTGCGCGGCCTTGCGCACGCGGTCGAGGTAGTTGCGGGCCCGCTCGTCGAGCTGCTCTCCGTAATCTTCCACCAAAGCGATCGAGAAGCCGTCGATCGCGCGCAGCGGCGCTCGCAAGTCGTGCGAAACCGAATAGGAGAAGGATTCGAGCTCTTTGTTCGCCAGCTCCAACTGCTTCGTTCGCTCGGCCACCCGCCGTTCGAGCTCCGCGTTGAGCTCGATGATCCGGTCCTGCTCGGCCTTGCGCCGGGTGATGTCGCGCACGTACGCCGCGACGCCGTCGCTGAACGGGTAGATGCGGAACTCGTACCAGCGTTCGCCGAAGAGATTTTCGAAGTACTGCGGGCGGCCGGTGTGAAGCGCCGCCTCGAAGAACCCGTACGCGCGGGCGCCGGCGTCGGCCGACGGGCTCGTGATGTCGGCGAGCGGCATCCCGATCATCTCGGCCGGCGAATAGCCCCAGAAGCGGGCCATCCGCTCGTTGACGTAGCTGATGCGCAGGTCGCGGTCGACCGAGACGAAGGCGTCGCGGATGCTTTCGATGACCTGGCGCATCTGCCGGTTCGATTCGTGGGCGCTGGCCGCTTCGGCGACGGTTTGCGCGATCGACTCGACGAAGCGCACGTCCCCCACCGCGAAGGTGCGCGGCTGCATCGAGTAGGCGAGGATCGTTCCGACGGGCTGATACGGCGTGCCGATCAGCACGCAGATGCAGGCTCGCGCGCCGGACGGCTCCAAGCTCGCGAGCGTTCGGGCGCGCGGATCGATCCGCAGATCCGTCGAGACGAACGGCTCGCCGGTGCGAACCGAGTGCTGCACGTGCCCGAGCGGCGGGTCGCCGGGATCGAAGGCGGTGCCGGTGGGCCAGCCGATCGCGCCGCCGACCACGAAACGATGGCGCTGCCGGTCGTACCGGTAGACCTCGACGATCGGCGTTTCGAGGACGTCGCGAATCAAGTCGAGGGCGTCGGCCAGCAGTTGATCGTACGAGAGGCCGCCGAGCGCCGAGCGCCCGAAATCGATGATGGCGCGCTGCCGGCGCGCGTTGCGCTCCACCTCGCGCTGCGCTTCGATGCGCGAGCTGACGTCGCGAAAATAGACCGAAAGGCCGTCCGGCGAGGGATAGGCTTTGACCTCGAACCAGCAGTCGGCGGTGGTCGAATATTCGACGAACTGGACCGGCGTCTGCTCGCGCATCGCCCGGCCGTACTCGCGCTCGAAGAGCCGCCCGCGCGCCTTGGGGAACTGCTCGAGCCAGACGTGCCCGATCGGATCCGCGTCCACCCGCAGCAGCCGGCGCGCCTCGGCATTCATGTACGCGATGCGCCAGTCGGCGTCCAACGCAAAAAAGCCGTCCGTAATACGCTCGAGTACGAGCGCAAGGTTCGGTTGAAGAACCGCTGCGTCAGTCGTCGTTTCGGACATCCGACCTCCGAAGACTCGTGTTCGCCCGACTTCTCCACCGGAGAGGGAACCCCGCTCGCTCTCCCGCCGAGGGGAACGCGCCTCCGGCGGCCAAGGCGCGTGCGATGCCGCTCCTCCTCCGCCTCGCGGCGCTCGGCGCCGCGCTCGCGCTTGCGCTGCTCCCGGCTCGCTCGCCCGCAAGCCTGAACGTCGATCCCTGCACGGTCGTTGCCGTCCAGATGATGGACAGCGTCAACTCGCTGGACGCGCGCGCCGGCGATTTCTTCCGCTTCGAGACGATCAACGCGGTCACGCAGGGCAAATCCATCGTGATTCCGCAGCGCACCGAGGGGTACGGTATCGTGGCGATC
This sequence comes from Verrucomicrobiia bacterium, assembly GCA_035505015.1. GTDB lineage: Bacteria > Vulcanimicrobiota > Vulcanimicrobiia > Vulcanimicrobiales > Vulcanimicrobiaceae > DATJRF01. The sequence goes on from DATJRF010000232.1 coordinate 5,078, forward strand.
GCGGCGCCGGCGGGGCGGCAGGGGCGCCCCGGCACGCTGGTGCTCGAGCCGCGCTACCTCGTCATGCCGGACGGGCGGCATGCCGGAGTGGTGCTCAACCACAATACCGATTCTTTACAGAAGAGCGGCGCATCGGACAGCGTTCCGGGTTATCTCGGGGCCATTCCGCTCCCCGGCTTGGGTGCCGGGATCATGGTCTTCAACTACTTCCACGACGGCAAAAACGTCGTCGTGCCGAAGGGGACCGTCTTTACGATCTTCCCAAGCGACGATCCAGTCGTCGAGCGCTGTCAGGATCACCCGTCGTACTGACGACGCGATTGCGCCCGCGTTCCTTCGCGCGATAGAGCCCGGCGTCCGCGTCGGCGACGAGCGAGGTTGCGGATTCGCCGGCGGAGGGCACGCGCGACGCGACGCCGACGCTCACCGTGATTCCGCACTCGCGCTCCACCTGCGCGCGCACGCGCTCGCTCAAGCTCGCCGCTCCCGAGTCGTCGACGGCGTAGAGAATCGCCGCGAACTCCTCGCCGCCGTAGCGCGCGAAGCAATCGCCGCCGCGCCGGAGCGCGGAGACCCCAACGCCGGCAACGTTGCGCAGGACGTCGTCGCCCGCGAGATGGCCGTACTCGTCGTTGTATTCCTTGAAGCGATCGATGTCGAGCATCGCGACCGCGAGCGGAACGCGCGCCCGCCGCGCCAGCGCCCACAAGCGCTCGAGCTCCTCGTCGAACGTCCGGCGGTTCGCGACGCCGGTCAAACCGTCGAGGCGGGCGAGCCCGGCAAAGCGGTCGCGCTCGCTCGCAATCGCCCGGTTGCGTATCGCCACCGCGTAGGCGAAGAACGCCGCCTCCCAGGCGCCCCCGGCGTAGAACGCGAGCACGTATCCGAGCGAGCTCTGGAGGACGCCTTGTTGGGCCAGATCGTCGAGCACGATGCCCGCGCTCGCTCCGGCAAAGCCGGCGAGATAGCAGCCGGCGACGATCCAGCCTTCGTGCGCGACGGCGCGAACGCCGAGCACGATCAGCAGAATGAGCAGCGCGTCGAGCGCCGCCTGACCGACCGTGTGAAACGGCCACGCACCGCGCAGCAAAGCCTCGCCGTAAATCAAGGGATAGTTGACCAAAAGCAAGACCGCGCACGCCCACGCGATCGGCCGGTCGTAACGCCACGAGCGCAGCAGCGCGAAGGCGAAGGCGGCGACGCACGTGAGATAAGCGGCCACGAGCGTCGCATTGCAGGCCGCCCCACCGATCGGCGGATTGGGTATCGCCACGAACGCAAGCCCCGCCATCACCGCCATGAGCAGCGCGTAGCACGCGCTCGCGGCGCTGCGCAAGATCGCCGCCGAGATGGCGTTCGCCAGCCCCATCGCGAGGTAGAAGCCGAGAAAAAAGGCCAGGCCGGCCCTCACAGCTGCTCTTCGATCCAGCCGGCGACGGCCGCTTCGACGGACGCCGGGCGCTCGAGATGCGGGGCGTGGCCGCAGCCCGCCAGGAGCAAGCAGTCGACGTCGGCCTGCGCCCGCTCCCGCAAGCGCTCCAGCTGCAGGAGCGTCCCGTACTCGTCGTCCAGCCCCTGGACCGCGAGCACCGGTGCGCGAACGCGCGCCGCGTACGCCTCGATGTTCCAGTCGCGAAACTCCGGCGAGAGCCAGACGTCGTTCCAGCCGTAGAACGTGTGCTCCGGATCGGCGTGATAGCGCGCCATCTTCTGCCGCAGCGCGGTCGTCTCGAAGCGCTCGCGGATCTCCGCGATGCTGCGCAGCGAGTGCTCCTCCACGAAGAGGTGCGGCGCGAGCACGACGACGGCGCGAACGCGCTCGGCGAACTCGGCGGCAAAGATCAGCGCGATCGAGGCACCGTCGCTATGCCCCACCAGCACCGTGTCGCCGATCTCGAACTCGTCGAGCAAGCGCGGGAGTTCGACCAGCGCCTCGTCGTGCATGTATTCCGGCGTGCGCGGCAGCTCGACGCGCTCGGAGAAGCCGTTGCCGCAGCGCGAGTAGACGAGCGCCCCCAAGCCCGATCGCTCGGCGACGCGCGCCGGGAAGTTCCGCCACAGCGCCGCCGACCCCAGGCCCTCGTGCAGGAAGACGAGGGTCGGCGACGGCGAGCGGGCGGGCGGAATCCGGACCGTCTCGAGGCGCTCCATGACGGGAGTGATTCTCCGCCGCGCGGTCGTATCTTGGGCTATCGTGCGCTATACAACGCTACGGATCTGGTCGGCGGTCGCCGCCGCGCTGGGTACCGCCGCGCTCGCCGACGTCGCGACCGAGTACGCCGCCGACCTGGGGTGGCTCGGCGCGGGCGGCATCGACCATCACCAGGAGGCCGTGCTCCCCGTCCTGCTCCTGGCGCTCGGCGTTGCCGCCGGTTTGACGCTGGCCATCCTCCGGGCCGGCATCGAGCCCGGCGACCTCCTGCTGACGCGCCTGGGCGATCTGCGGGCGCGGCTCTTCGACGCGGCCGCCGCTTTCGCGCTGGCCGCACTCGCCGTCGTCGCCATGGAATCGTACGAGACGCTCTACGGCGGAGCGAGCTGCTTCGACCCGCGGTCGGTGCTGGTCTCGCACGCCCCGTGGATGGTCGCAGCCTTCCTGCTCAGCGCGTTCGTGCTGCGCGTGGTGATCGGCAGCGCGCTCTCGCTGGCCGTGCGCGCGCGCGCCTTCGCGGTGCAGGCGATCGCGTCGTTTTTGCGGCGGCGCGGCCGCGCCGCGGCACGTGCCACGTCGTCGCACCGCTCGCGCACCGTGCGCCTCCGCTTTGCCGGGCCGCCGCCGAGCCGGGCTCGCTCGCTGCGCAGCCCGCCGCTCGCCGCACGCTGACCACCGCACCCACCCCGCTCTTTTTTAGAAAGCTCCGCCGCTCGTGCGAACCCTCGCGCGCGTGCTTTGCGCGCTTCTCGCAGCGATCGCGCTGCAAACCAACGCCGCCGAACTCACGACCGCCACGATCTTCGGAACGGTGACGTCGCCGGCCGGTGCTCCGATCGCCGGAGCCGGCGTCACCGCATCCGCTCCGTCGGGCCGATACGCCGCTACGACCGGGCGGGACGGGCGTTTCGTGCTGCTCGGCCTGGTGAGTGACAGCTATCGCATCGACGTCACCGCACCCGGCTACCGGCCGCTCGAAACCAGCGGCGTCTACGTCGTGCCGGGCGCGCACGAGCGCTTCGCCTTCGTGCTGCGCCCCGCGCCGCGCACGATCGCAAGCGTCACCGCCAAAGCCGGCGCCTTCACCCTCGGCAGCCCCACCGACACCTTCACCGTGAGCGGCCAGAGCGCGCGCGCAAGCTCGCCGGCGGAGTCTGCCTCGGGTCTGGCCGGGTACACGCGCGACACCGTGGCCGGCGCGATCGCGGGCGTTCCCGGGATCGACTTCGATTCGTTCGCCAACGTCATCGTACGCGGCGGTAAAGTGCAAGATACGGTTTTCGATTACGACTCCGTTCCGATTCCGCAGGGGCTCATCGCCGAGCCCGGCGGCAACGCCGTCGGCGCGCAGCTTGGTACGACCGGCGTCGCCGCGGCGACGGTGACGCTCGACGGCTACAGCGACACGAGTCAAAACGCGCTCGGCGGCGTGGTCGATGAGGTCGCGCAGAGCGGAACGTATCCCGCCAAGGGCTCCCTCGAAGCAGAGACCGGTTTCGGCGCGCAGCTGGGCGAGATCAAGTTCGACGAGCAGTGGGCGACGCCGGATCTGCGCTGGCGCTACGCTCTCTCCGCGACGAGCGGCAGCGAGTATTTCGCCTACGGCGACGGGCACACGTTCTATCCCGCCGAGATGGGAACGTACGGCCTGGGGTTCCAGACGCGCGCGCAGTACGCAATCGCCGGCAACGTGCACTTCGCGGTCACGCCGCACGACGATCTCTCGGCGGTCTTCCTGAGCGGAGCGGCCGCCTATCAGCAATACGACTCTCCGTACCAAGGGCTGCAGTGGTCGACCTTCGGACCGTTCCCGGGAGCGCCCGCCGATCCCAACGTGCAAGTGAACACGCCCTCGATTTCGCGCGGTACGTACTCGGTCGAGAAGCTGCAATGGATCCATAACTGGCGCCACACGCTCGGGCGCTTCGCGGTCTTCCAATCGCAGATCGGGGCGAGCGCGAACGGACCCGAGTGGGACGATCTCTCTTTCCCCGACGGCGTCATCTCGCTCGCGTCGACGCAATCGCAGCGCGAACGCGGCGCGAGCTACGACCTGGAAGATCAAGCCGGCGACGACCACGACCTGCGGGCCGGCATCCAGTACGACGCGATCGGCGCCAACCTCTACCAGTTCGTGCCGACGATTCCGCAGACCGTCACCTCCCGCACCTGGCTCGGCCAGCTCCTCGCTTACGCGAGCGACGAGTGGAGCATCACGCCGCACCTGACGGCCCTAGGCTCGCTGCGGTACGTCGAGCAGCTCACCCACGCCGAAGATACCGTGCCGTTCGGCGACGCGGCGATCGATCCGCACGCCGCCATCGCGTACACGTTTGGCGGATCCAACGCGCTGCGCGCCGCGTTCGATCACACCTCCGTGCCGCCGCTCGCGCTCGACATCCAGCGGGTCGTCGCCGGAACGCCCGCCCCGCCCAGCTCGCCGCTCGCTCCGGAGACCGCCGACGACTATACCTTCAGCTACGAGCGCGGCGGCCGAACGCAGGTGCGGCTCACCTACTACGCCGATTTCGAGAAGAACCGCATCGACGTGCTGCCTGCCAACTACCGCAGCAACGCCGGAGAGAATCCCGACGCGATCGGGATTCCCACCAACGCCGGGATGCTGCGCTCGCACGGCACCGAACTCTGGCTCAAGAACGGCGGCGCCACGCTCACCGCAAACTACGGCCGCACCTTCACCTCCAGCGTCTACCAGTTCGCCTTCAACGATTTGAACTCGGCGGCGATTCTGGCGGGCCATCTCTTTCCGGCGGCCTACGTTCCCGATCTGACCGCGACGCTCTCGTACGAGTTCGCCTTTGCCCGCCGCCGCCTGCGCGTCACGCCGCTGCTCTCGTACGAAAGCGGCTTCCCGTACGGCAACGGCACGATGGTCTGGATTCGCAATCCCAAGACGGGGCGCCCCGAAGAGGTCCCCAACGACAACTACGTCGATCCCGGCTACAACTACTACTTCTTGAAGAATCCCGCGCTGCCGTTCGACGCGAGCACGAATCCGTATATCGCGACGCTCGGAACGCCCGAAGGCGCCGATCCCAATACGCTGCGCACGACGCCGCAGATGCTCGCTTCCCTGCACGTCGAGGAAGATCTCTCGCCGCGCGTCACGGCGTTTCTCGACGTCACCAACCTCTTCGCAACCGCGACGCCCACGCAGCTGCAAGGCAATCCCTACCTGATCGGCCCGCCGGGCTACGGAGGCGGCAATCCCTACTACGCAGCCGCTTACGGCGCGCAATATCCCGGCGGCCGCTACACGCTGGGGAACGGCGTTCCCACCAACGACGGCACAACGCCGGCCGTGCCCTGGAACTACGGGCGCGGCGGTTACGTTCCCGAGGCCTATCCGATGGCGCGGACGCTGCTGCTGCGGCTGCGCTACCGCTTGTAGGCGCGGGCCGCAGGCTGCGCGAAGCGGCAAACGTGAAGATCACGCGGCGCGATTTCGTCAACGGCGCGCTCGTCGGCGCCGGCGCTTCGCTGCTGGGCGCTCCGCCGCCCGCGCGCGCGCAGGGCCTCGGCAGCAGTTGGACGGGCTACGCCGGCGTGGGCGACTACGCGATCTCCAACGGCAACACGGCGCCGGTCGTCAACGCCGCGCACGGGATTCGCGACGGGCGCTACGAGGACGCGCTCGCCGGCGCTGCAATCGTCGACGATCTCTACGATCTCGTCGTGGTCGGCGGCGGCTTCGCCGGCCTGGCGGCCGCGTACGAGTTTGCCAAGGCGCGCCCGAACGGCACGGTGCTGCTGATCGAGAACCATCCCGTTCCCGGCGGAGAGGCGAAGCAGAACGTCGTCGACGTCGACGGCGTCACGCTGATCGGCCCGCAAGGCTCCAACGGTACGCTCGTTCCGCCGCCATCCTTCGGCTTGGCCCACGAATACTGGAACGAGCTCGGGATTCCGACGTCGTTCCAGTACGCCGCACCTGCCGCTTCGGCCGCATCGATTCGTTTCGCGCGCGAAAACTACGAATCGATGTTCTGGGACGAGCATTTGGCGAGCACCGGGTGGTTCTTCGGCGATCGCTGCGTCGTCGATCCGTTCTCCGATCGCCTCGCGCGCGCGCCGCTCGACGCCGCGATCAAGCGCGACTGGCTCACCTGGTTCGATTGGAAGGCGCCGGTCGCTGCACCCGGCGGTGCCGATCCCGACCGCTGGCTCGACTCGATGACGTACGGCGAGTACCTCACGAACGTCATGGGGCTGCATCGCGACATCTTCGCGCTCGTCGATCCGCTCGTGAGCGTCGGCGATTTCGGCGTGAGCGCGACGGCGATCTCCGCCTACGCCGCCAAGCTGCTCGGAATGCCGGGGCCTTCGGGCCCGGGGGGCATCGGCTACGACGAGTCGCTCGTCTTTAGCTTTCCCGGCGGCAACGCGACGATCGCGCGCTACATCCTCAAGGCCCTGCTGCCGCAAGCGATCACCGGAACGCGCTCCTTCCCCGACGTCGCGGGGGCTCCGTTCGACTTCGAGGCGTTCGACCGGCCGGGCGCACCCGTGCGCATTCGCCTCGCGAGCACCGCCGTTGCCGTCCGCCACGCCGGCAGCCCGGAGGCCGCCGGCCACGTCGACGTCTGGTACGCGCAGGGCGAGCGCGTCGTGCGCGTGCGCGCGCGCAGCGTCGTCATGGCGAGCGGCGGCTGGGTCAACAAGCTGGTCGTGCGCGATATGCCGGCGGACATCCACGCGGCCTACGAGCAATACCACCACGCCCCGATCCTGGTCGCCAACGTCGGCTTGCGCAACTGGCGCGCGATGGCGAAGCTGGGCGTCTCGGCCCTGCGCTGGTTCGACGGCTTCGGCTTCTTCGCCAACATTCGCCGGCCGATGACGTACGCGGGCTACCAGCCGCCGCTCGACCCGCAGCTCCCCGCGATGCTCACGCTCTACATCGGTTTCCCACAGGCCGGCGTGCCGCTTGCCGTTCAGGCGACGCAGGGCCGCGTCGCGCTCTTCGAGACGTCGTACGCGCAGTACGAAACGCGCCTACGCGAACAGCTCCAGCGGCTGCTCGGTCCCTCCGGGTTCGATCATCGCCGCGACGTCGGCGCGATCGTGCTCAATCGTTGGGGGCATGCCTACTTTTCGCCGCAGCCGGGCTTCTATTTCGGAACGGCTTCGTCTCCCGCGCCGACCGCCATCATCCAGCGCGGTTTCGGGCGCGTGTTCTTCGGGCATTCGGAACTTTCGCCGCGGCAGAACTGGCCGCACGCGATCGAGCAGGGCAAACGAGCGGCGCTTGCGGCGCTCTCCGCGTTAGCGTAACCCGAGCCCTCGGCGCGACCTTTAGGCGCGCAGGCGTTCGCGGACTTGTTGGCTGGGAATGAGGACGCGGTCGGCGAGGCGCAGGAACTGCAGCAACTTGACGTGCCAGTAGGTGATGTCGATCTCCCACCACGCCAGACCGTGCCGTGCCGAATACGGGAAGGCGTGATGGTTGTTGTGCCAGCCCTCGCCCCACGAGAGCAGCGCGACCCACCACGAGTTGGTCGAGCGGTCGCTGGTGCGATAGGTGCGATAGCCGGCGGCGTGCGAGAAGCTGTTGACCAGCCACGTCGAGTGATACGTGAAGACGAGGCGGACGAAGCCGGCCCAGACGACCCACGACCAGCCGCCGATCAGCAAGAGCGCGATCCCCAGAGCGACTTGCAGCCAGGGATGCAGCCAGGCGAGCGCGTTGTAAAAGGGTTGCGAGCAGAGGTCGGGGCACATCCGGCGGCACTCTTGCTGCGTCGGCGCCGCGGGATTGGCTTGCAGCAGCCAGCGGACGTGGGCCCAGCTCAAGCCGAGCCGCACGGTGTGCGGATCGCCGGCCCGGTCGGAGTAGCGGTGGTGGATGCGATGCGTCCCAACCCACGAGATGGGGTCGCCTTGCAGTGCGAGCGTTCCGAAGATCGCGGTGAGGTATTCGACCGGCTTGCGCAGACGCAGGCTGCGGTGGGTCAGCGTCCGGTGGAAGTTGAGCGTCACGCCGGCGACGCCGGTCAGATAAGCGAGCACCGCTCCCGCGACCAGCGCCTGCCAGGAAAAGAACGCCGGGATGAATGCCAGCAGTGCGCCGGCATGGATCGCGACGAGCGCGACGCCGGTCGGAAAATCGGGACGGGCGTTTCTACGCACGGGCATGCTCACGGTCGGATCAATCCTCGTTGGCTCGGAATAAGAATAAGAGGAGGCCTGCGCGGGCGCAAGCCTCCTCCTGCGTACGATCGAATCGGGCGCCGCGCCGGAGCGCGACTAGCGATATGAGGGACGACTGGCGAAACAGTCGCGGCAGTACACCGGCTTGTCGCCGCGCGGTTGGAACGGCACTTCGGCCACTCCGCCGCACTGGCTGCAGGTTGCCTTGAACATTTCGCGCGTGCCGCCGCCGCCGCCAAAGCCGCCGCCGCGCGATCCGCCGCGGGCACCGCCGCCGCCGCCTTGCGCGGCCTTGCGGGCCGCACGGCAGTCGGGGCAACGGTTCGGCTTGTTCTGGAAGCCCTTCATGGCGAAGAACTCTTGCTCTCCGGACGTGAAGGTAAACTCGCGTGCGCAATCGACGCAGGTCAGATATTCATCTTGGTACATGGTGTGACGAGGACTCCTCGGGTGATGTAAGTAGCACTGGAATCGACTCGCCTAACACACGAAGATGATAACCGACTTCGATTGCCTAGGGGT
>DATJRF010000233.1:0-22261 GCA_035505015.1 Verrucomicrobiia bacterium
GGCTGCGCTCGACGCCCGCGATGCCGCGATGCTCGCGACCGCGAAGAGTTACTGACAGGTCGCCGGCTTCGCAGTCGGCGCGGGCTTCGACTTGTGCGAGAACAGCCCGCCGACCGCGCTCACGGCCGCGCCGCCGTAGCCCGGAACGGCGTTCTCGGCGGCTCCCGCCGCCTTGCTCTGCGCGTAGCTGATCACCTCGCCCTTGGCCGCGTCCCAACTCGTCGGGACGCCGAACTCGGGCGAGAAGCGGTCGATCAGCTGCTGCGTGAGCTGCTCGACCTCCGTCTGCACCACGCCGTTGACGACGCGCGCCAGGAGCGATTGCCCGGGAGCGAGCGTCAGCACCGCTCCGCCTCTCGTCGTTACTTGCACCGGAAGATTGGGATCGCAGACTTCGTAGACGTTGACGCGCAGCGTTCCGTCGCGGTCGTATTCGATGTCGCCCTGCGTGCCGCGAACTGCGACCGTGCCGGTCGGCGTTTGGAAGGTGTAGTTCGCTTTGGCGCCTTGCGGATGCCTGACGGCGAAGCGCGTGCGCCCCTGGTAAACCACGAACTTGGCGTTCGCGATATCGGTCTGATCGAAGAACGCGAGCTGGACTTTCGTATCCGCACCGACCATCACTTGCGAGCTGTCCGGCAGCGTGAGCTGCGCGAGCGACTCGGCGCCCGTGATCGTGTAATCGCTGTCCGCAAGCGCTACCACCGCGTTGACGGCAACCGGCTTCGCGAGCTTGTCGGGCTTTTGGTAGGAGACGCTGCCCTTGACGTTTTCGAGTTCTTTGGGCGAATCGGCGCGCGCCGGAACCGCCGCGAACGCGAGCGTCGCGAGCGCCGCGGCGGCGAACAGGGCCGGGCGAACGTTCATGGCGGCTGCTTACCCGGCGAACGCTTGCGGACCTGGCGGGTGGCCGGGATGCGGGAAGGCCGAAAGCCGGCGACAAAGGCGCTCGGGTGATCGCCGCCGTGCTGGCCCTGCACCTGATCCCCCGCCCGGCCACGATCGACGGCGTCGCCGGCTGCGCGGCCGCGGCGCCGCCGCGCAGCGTCGCCGCCGATTTCGATCCGGCCGCCCGCCAGGAGCTCGACGAGCGCTGGGGGGCGCTGCACATCGGCCGTCTCGCGACCGCGGCCGCGCCGTCGATCGTCGTTCGGCGCGATGCCGCCCTGCCGCCGCAGGCATACCGCCTCACGGTGCTCGGCGGCCGCGCCGAGATCGAGAGCGCCGACGCCGCCGGCGCCTTCTACGCGGCGATGACGCTCGCGCAGCTGCCGCTGCGCACGCCGCGCGGTTGGCGCGTTCCGTGCGTGCGCATCGAGGATCGCCCCGCGCTGCGCTGGCGCATTCTCTCCGACGACGTATCGCGCGGGCCGCTGCCGACGATGCGCTACTTCGAGGAGCGCATTCGTACGATCGCCGCGTTCAAGATGAACGGCTACTCGCCGTACATGGAGCAGGTCTTTCTCAGCCCGACCGACCCGTTGCCGGCGCCGCTCGACGGGATCACGCCCGCGCAGCTGCACGAACTCGACCGGTACGCCGCGCGCTTTCACGTCGCGCTCGTTCCGGAGCAGCAGACCTTCGCGCACATGCACGGCACGCTCGAGCTCGAGCGTTACGCCGCGGCGGCGGCCTTGCCCCACGGCTTTCTGCTCGCTCCGAACGTCGCGCTCTCCTCGACGTATCTCTCGCGCATCGTGGGGCAAGAGCTCGCTGCCGTCCCGCACCCGCCGTTCTTCCACATCGGCTCCGACGAGACGGCGACGCTCGGACTGGGCGCCACCGCCGCCTACGTCGCGCAGCGCGGCCGCGCGCGAGCCTACGCCGATCACGTGCAGGCGATGAACGCGCTGATCGCGCCGTCGGGGGCACGCACGATGCTCTGGGACGACGGCATCGAGGCGGATCCGTCCATCATGAAGTTCCTGCCGCGTAACGCCGTGATCGTCAACTGGCACTACGGCGACGAGCCCAGCTATCAGCGCTACATCGATACGATCGCGGGCGGCGGCTTCGAGCAGATGATCGCTCCGGGCGACAGTAATTGGAACGAAATCTTTCCCGAAACCGGCTACGCCCTCGCGAACGAAGGCCGCTTCATCGAGGAGGGCAAGGCTTCGCACGTGCTCGGCCTCTTTCAAACCGTCTGGCACGACGACGGCGAGACGCTCTACGAGGCCACCTGGTACCCGGTGCTCTACGCCGCGGCCTGCGCCTGGGAGAGCGGCGCCGTCGCGCCCGCGCGCTATGCGGCGGATTTCCCCAGCGCGTTCTTCGGCGCGAGCGACGCCGCGTACGCAAACGACGCGGTGGCGCTCGGCGCGATCGTGACGCAATTGGAGGCGCACCAGGACTACTCGACCGATGCGCTCTTCTGGTCGCCGATCTTCGATCCGCAAGCCGAAGCGCGGATGCAAGGCGTCGATCTCGGCGCGATCCGGCGCAGCGCGGAAGCGGTGGAGCAAGACCTCTACTTCGCGCGGCCGCCGCTGCACGCCAACGCCGCCGCGGTGATGTTCCTGGCGGCGCGGCGCTTCGACGTGCTGGCGCGCAAGTTCCAAGTCGCCGGCGAAGTGCGTTCGATGTACGCCGACGCCGTCGCTCACGCCGCCTCTTCGGACGGCACGGCGCTGCGCGACCTCTACTGGTGCCGCTACTGGATGTGGGAGCTGCGCGACGATTACGAAGATCTGGCGCCGCTCTACGAGCGCGCCTGGCGCTACGAAAGCCGTCCCGGCCATCTCGCGAGCAACCTCGAGCGCTACCACCTCGCGGCGCAAAAGGCGATCGGCTTGGCCGACGCTTTCTACCGCGCCACCTACGACGGCTACGTCAAGAACAAGACGCTGCCACCGTTTCCCGCGGCCGGCCCGCCTTGACCCTCGCCGCTAGATTTTTACCTTGAGGTTGAAATAGAGGTTGAAGGGCTGGACGAGCGAGCCCGAGAGGTCGTTGTAGCTTCCGAAGGACGGCTCGTAGGGGTAGCGCAGGAAGGTCTGGATGGAGGACGCTTGCGCCGGATTATACATGTTGCCGACGGGAGCGAGGCCGTTGACGAGCCCGCCGTAACTGCAGACGTTCGAGCTGACGAAGTACGTGAACGGCGTCTTTTGCATGCCGAAACAGGTGTTCACGAGGTTGGCCATCGCGAGCGTCGCGCTCACGCGCGGCGTGATGTCGTACGAGAGCTGGAGATTGACGAGCAGCTGCGCCGGCTCGCGGAAGGCGCCGATGCCGTCGAAGTTGCCCGTGTACGGGTCGGGGATCGCGGCGAGCGACCCGGCGCAGCTATCGGCGTTGTACGGTAGCCCGCCGGCTCCGCCGTACGGGTAGCGGCCCGGATCGAGTTGCGTGGTTCCGGGCAGCGCCTTGCATCCGGCGGCCGGGTCGATGCCGGGCGTCGTCTCGGGCGCCCCGTAGCGGTTCCCCGCGACGAACTGCACCGACGGCGTCGCGGCGAAGCGGTTGTGCTTGTAGTTGAGCATCAGCGTCGCGACGTACGGATAGATGAACGAGTTGGCGCTCGTACCGATGCCGGCCGGGAAGTTGGAATACGGCAAATACTCGCCGTTGGGATCGAAGAGGCCCTGTGGCGGCGCATTCCAGTAGGGGTTGGCGATGTCGTTCCCGGCGCAGGTCGCCTGCGGCACGCCGGCCGGCGTATAGCAGGGGCCGGCGGTGAGGTGATTCGACGTGTCGGCGGTTTGCCCGATGCCGGTGTAGCACGGGCTGCTCGGGTTCTTCGAGGGGTGCAGCGCGCAGGCGGAGGTGTAGGCGTTGTACTGCTGGATCGCGGCGTTGACCGGCGCGATCACGGTCGAGCCGTTCGGCAGCGTGCTGTACCGGACGTAGCTGTTCGTATAGGCGAACGCCAGCGATCCGGCAAATCCGTTTTGCGAAAAGTCGCCGTCGTCGAGCGCCAGCTCGAACCCGCGCGAGGTCTGCGAGCCGGCGTTGATCCCCGAGGTGATGTCGGCTTTCACGCTGACGTAGAAGCTCTCGACCTGATTCTTGGTTTGCCGGTAGAAGGGCGTGAGCTTGAACGAGAGCCCGGTCCCGCGGAAGCGATGCTCGAGCGAGAGGTCGGCGTTGTAGGAGATCGACGGCTCGACTTCGTGCCCGGGCGTGTTGAAGCCGTATTGGTAGAACGGCACGAGCGTGTCGGTGAGATTCTGCTGGAGCGAGTCGTATTGCTCGTACTGCGTGCTCGGCTGCTCGTTGTACTTGCCGTAGCTGGCACGCAGCACCGTGTCGGGACTGGCCGTGTAGGCCGCCGAGAGGCGCGGCTGGAGGATATCGTAGGCGTATTGCTGCCCGGACTCGTTCTGGAGGTCGGCGGGCTGATACGCTTTGCCGGCGAGCGAGCAGGGATCCGTCATCGCCAGCACCTTGCCGGTCGCCGGATCCACGAGCGTCGACTTGTCGTAGAGCGTGTAGCTCGAAGGGTCGTAGCACGTATCGGCGTTAAAGGCGTCGAACCAGAAGTTGCGCGCCGGGCCGGTATCGGTGTCGCTGCCGACGTACACGTACCGATCGGCGCGCAGCCCCAGATTGATCGTCCAGCGGTCGCTCGGCTTGAACTCGTCGGTGATCGAGGCGGCGCTGAAGTTCGGGCGCACCCCGTTGTACTCGCCGTCGGCCCCGTTCTCGGCGACGTAGAAGGCGCAGGGCGCGCCGCCGCACGTGTACGCGGCGGCATTGGGGATCGGCGGCGCCGCGGTGGGATGCATCTTCCACTCCCCGATCGCCGCCAGCGACGCGAACGTCGCCGAGAGACCGATCGGGAGCACCTGGCCGTCGTTGCAGGTGGTCGGGGTCGCCACGGTGCCGGTCGACGGAATCGCGTAGCAGACGCCGCTCGTCTGGGCGCGTGAGTCCACGAGCACGGCGAAGGAGTCGGCGTAGCCGAACATCTGCTCGTTGTAGACCGTCAGCGCGTTCGCGGTCGTGTACGACGCCTGTGCCAGCAGAAGATTTCGCGCGTCGAGCTGATCGGCGAAGGTCGCGCTGACGCCGCGCGCGTGCGACGAGAGCTCGTAGTCGCCGGATTCGTAGCCGGTGTACGGCTGCCACGACGAGATCGCGCCGGTCGTAATGTAGTTGGAATAATACGTGTAGCCGTAGACCCGCAGGTAGGCGTTCGAGCTGAAGTTCTTCTGGTATTGCAGCTTCGCGACGGCCTGTTCGTTGGTGCCGACGTCGCGGGTATCGGGGGCGATCGTCCCGTCGAAGGGGCGGTTGCTGGGCGAGGACGGGAAGTAGTACGGCGTTACGAGCGAGGCGTAGTTCGAGGGCAGCGTCGAGCCCAGGGCGCCCGTATATTGCCAGGTGTCGAGATAGTACGGGAGCGTCCCGCGCGGGTACGAGGTGCCCTGGAAGTTGTTGAGCCCTTCGTCGCCGATCGAGCTGAAGATCGACGAGTAGATTTGGTCGTTGTCGTAGAGCAGCTGGAGATCGTCGCGCCCGCTGTCGTTGCGATGCGGAATTCCGAAGTGCAGGTTGACGATCGAGCTGCGCACGGCGACGTTGGCGGGTTCGATCGAGGCGAAGGCGATCGGGCCGAGGATATAGCCGGGCTCGCCCGACGGGCCGAGCGCCGGCTGGCCGTTTTCGAAGCAGCTCGGAAGATTTGCCGGCGGATGCGCGGGGCAGCCGTCGAGCACCGGGCCGAACTCGTTCGCATAGGCGGCGCCGCCGAACTGGTCGACGTAGCGGTGATCCTGATTGAAGCCGCTCAGGCCCACGTAATAGGAGAAAAGGCGGTCCGGCGTCGAGCCGCCGGCCTCCGCCACGACGCTGTGGTAGAAGGTCGGCGTGCCGGCGCCCAAATCGGCACTAGCGTAGCCCGGCGAGGTTCCGGTCTTGACGACCTGATTGATGAAGCCCGCCAAGCCCTGCGCCTCGGCGTTGGCCGGCGTCGCGCCGGTGTAGATCTGCAGCTCGAGCTGTCCGAGCGAAGAGATCGAGCTCGACGGATAGTTGTCGAAGCCGCGGTTGAGCGGCACGCCGTCGAGCTCGTAGCCGACCTGATCGGAGTCGCCGCCGCGAACGTGTACGGCCTGCAGGTACCCCGACTGGTTGAACGGCACGTAGGCGCCGGGCGCGAGCGCGATCGCGGAGTACGCGCTATTGAGATCGCCGCCGCCGCCCAGAATGCTCGCGCGCTGCTGCGCCGCCGGGGTGACGGAGTACATGTCGGCCGTCGCGCCCGGATGGACCAAGCTGTTGCTGCCGGCACTGCGCGCGGTGCTGCTGGCGGGCGCCCCCGCGTGGCCGGCTTCGTGCACCTCGAGCCAGAGCGTTTGCTGCTCGTCGGCGAAGACGACGATGCCGGTTTGCGCGGTGGTCGTGAACCCGGCCTTCGTCACCGTCACCGTATACTCGTCGGGCGCCAGCGAGACCAGGGCGAAGTGGCCCGCGGCGTCGGTCGTGGCGGTCGCGGTGCCCGACGGCCCGCTCGCCGTAACGGTGGCTCCCGCGACCGGAGCCGTCGCGTCGACGTCGACGACGACGCCGTAGAGCGCGCCGGTCGTCCCTGCGAGCGCGGCCGGTGCGACGCAAAGCATCGCCAGCGTCAAAAGAACGCCCAGCGACGGACGAAGAAAGCGACGAAGCGAAAGAGTCGACAACATAGCAACTCCGATCGTGGCTTATAGGAATGAAGGGTTCGATACAACCGGGCGCTCTCCCGTTCTGCGGCGAAAGCTGACGCGGTGACCGCGGTCCTCGTTCTCGTCGTCTTTGCCGCCTTTGCCGGGGCAATGTATCTGCGGTGGATACCGGCGATTCTCGCGCTCCCCGCCATGGCGATCGTTATGGCGCTGGCGGCCGGCGTGCCCCCCGCGGCGTTCGGGTCGATCGTGGTCGGCGGGGCGAGCGATCTCTCCGTGGTGTACGTGGCGGTGATCTTCGGCGCGATGCTCGGGCGCGTCACCCTCGACACCGGGATCGCTCGCGCCTTGGTCAACCTCGCGGCGGAGTACGGGGGGGAGCGCCCGTTTGCGCTCTCGATGGTGCTCTGCGCGATCGTCGCACTGCTCTTCACCTCGCTCTCGGGGCTGGGCGCGATCATCATGGTCGGTTCCATCGTTCTGCCGATCATGATGACGACCGGCGTCCCGCGCACGATCGCCGCGACGCTCATGCTGATGGCCTTCGCGCTCGGTTTCATCTTCAACATCACGAACTGGACGTTCTACACGACGTATTTCGGCGTGAGCCAAGAGCAGTTCGTGCGCTACGCCGTGCTGCTCGCCGCCCTCGACGCGATCGCGCTGGTCGTCTACGCGGCGATCGCGTTCCGCGGCGAGCGCGAGTACGCAGCCTGGGCGGTTCGGGCCGAGCCCGGCGCCGACGCGCAGCCGCGCGTGCCTGCGATCGCGCTGATCACGCCGATCGTCCCGCTGGGCCTCTACTACGCGCTGCACGTGCCGGCCGCGCCGGCGTTCATCCTCGCGGCGCTTTTCGGCGTGGCGGTAACCCGTCCGCGCGAGGCCGTGCAGACGCTGGTCGCCGCGGCGATTCGCGGCGTCGAGGACGTTGCTCCGGCCGTGCTGCTCTTCATGGGGATCGGGATGCTCCTGGTCGCCACGCGCCAACCGCAGTTTGCCGCGGCGCTCCAGCCGCTCGCCGCCGGCGCGTGGATCGCCAATCCGTTTGCGTACGTCGCCGTCTTCGGCTTTGCAAGCCCGCTCTCGCTCTACCGCGGCCCGCTCAATCCGTTCGGCGTCGGCATCGCCGTCTTCACGGTTCTGCTCGCCTCGCACGCGGTGCCGGCGGTCGTGCTGGTTGCGGCGATCATGGCCGTGGTGCAGGTGCAGAACGTCTGCGATCCCACCAACACTGCCAACGTCTGGGTCGCCAACTTCACGGGCGTCGGGGTCGATACCATCGCCAAGCGCACGCTGCCCTATCAGGTCGCCGTCGCGGTTGCGGCGGCGCTGGCGGTCGTTCTCGCAACCGTGCCGCTGCTGGGCGCGAAGGCCTTCGCCGCGCCGTGGCCGGCGGCCCGAGCGGGCGATGCCGGGCTGTACGCACCGCCGCAGGCGAGCGGGCGGATCGCGGTCGCCGACGACGGCACGCCGCTCGGGCGCGTCGCCGCCGCAGCGGTCGCGCAGGCGCTCGGCGGCGGCGCGCTGCGCGCCTTCCGCGCCGGCGGGGATCCGGACGCGAGCGGCTGCGACGGCAAGCCGTACGCCGCCTACGTCGCCGTGACGACCTCGCGTTTCTCTTTGATCGAAGGGGTGGATTTCGACGTGGGGCTGCGGCTCGAGGATTGCGGGGGGTGGATCGTGCGGGAGTGGCACGATCATCGCATCTTTGCGGGCGGGCCCGATCCCGCCGGCGCGCGCCAACTGGCCCGCGAGGGCGCGGCGCGGATGGCCGCCTGGGCGCAGGCGGATCGCGCCCGCAGCGCCGAGCTCTTCGCGCACGGCGTCGCCGCGGTTGCGGGGGATCCGCCGACCTACTTTTACGCGCTCTTCAAGACGGTCGACGGCAACATGCGCCTCTACGTACGCGGCGGCGGCCCGGCCTACGACGCGGGCCTACGAACCGGCGACGTGGTCGAGAAAGTCGACGGGAAGTATTGGTGGGAGCTGGGGACGTATCAGACGCAGATGCGAGCGTACGACGGGAAACCTCACGAGTTCGGGATCGATCGGGACGGGCGGCGTCTCGACGTCGGGCTGGGCGCGCCGTTCGTGGCGCCGCCCGCGGGTTCGCCGTGAGCGCCGTCGACGCCGCGCTGCTGGCCTACTGCGACGCGCACGAACGAGCGCACGTCGACGAACTGTGCCGGTGGATTGCGATTCCGTCGGTGTCGGCGGATCCGGCGCGCCGGGCGGACGTGCGGCGTTGCTGCGAGCGTTTGGTCGAGCGCATGCGCGAGATCGGGCTGCAGGCACGCACGCTCGAGACCGCCGGCAATCCGATCGCGTACGGCGAGTGGCTCGGGGCTCCCGGCATGCCCACGGCGCTGATCTACGGCCATTACGACGTCCAGCCGGTCGATCCGCTCGAGTTGTGGGAGAGCCCGCCCTTCCAAGGGACGGTGCGCGACGGCAAGCTCTTCGGGCGCGGCGCCGTCGACGACAAGGGCCAGGTGCTCATGCATTTGGCCGCGATCGAGGCGCACCTGCGCGTGCGCGGCGCGCTGCCGATCAACGTGAAGGTCGTCGTCGAAGGCGAGGAGGAGATCGGTTCGCCGAACTTCGACGAAACGGTCGAGCGCCACCGCGATCTCTTTGCCGCCGATCTGGCGATCGTCTCCGACACGGCGGTCTTCGGCGAAGACGTCCCGTCGCTGACGACCTCGTTGCGCGGTCTCGTGCATTGGGAGATCGCCGTCGACGGACCCGCCGACGACCTGCACTCCGGATTCTTCGGCGGCGTCGTGCGCAACCCGATCGAAGCGCTCTGCGCGATCGTGGCCTCGCTCAAGGACGAACGGGGGCACGTCCGCATTCCCGGCTTCTACGACGGCGTCGCGGAGCTCGATCCCGCGCTCGCCGCCGAGCTGCGCGCGCTCCCCTACGACGTGGAGCGCGAAGCGGCGTCGCTCGGCGTGCCGCAACTCGTCATCGAGCCGGGGCGCACCCCGCTCGAGAGCCTCTGGCACCGCCCGACGCTGGAATGCAACGGCATCTGGGGCGGATATCAGGGGCCGGGCGGCAAGACGATCATTCCGAGCCGGGCACGCGCCAAGCTCTCGGCGCGGCTGGTCGGCGCCCAACGGCCCGAGGCCGTGCGCGCCGCGCTGATCGCCTACGTCGAAGCCAACGCGCCGCCGGGCGTTCGGGTGAGCATCGAGAGCAGCGGCGGCGTACGAGCGGTCATCGTGTCGCGCGACCACCCGGTCGTGCGCGCGGCGGCGCGCGCGATGGAGGCGGGCTTCGGCAAGGCGCCCGTCTTCATCGGGGCGGGCGGCTCGATCGGCCCGGTCGTCACCTTCGATCGCGTGCTCGGGCTCCCGCAGATCATGCTCGGCGTCGGGTTGCCCGACGACCACATCCACGCGCCCAACGAGAAGTTCACGCTCAGCCAGTTCTTCGGCGGCATCAAGACGGTTGCAAGCCTTTACGACGAGGTCGCGAAAACGGCTACGCAATGAGCGGTGACATGCGCGCGACCGAGCGCTTCGGAGACCGGGCGAAGGCCTACGCGGCGTTTCGCCCCTCGTATCCCGACGAGGCGATCGACGCGGTCCTCGACGGGCTCGGCGATCCGGCGGCGCTGACGCTTGCCGACGTCGGCGCGGGCACCGGCATCTCGGCGCGCGCGTTCGCGGAGCGCGGCGCCCGCGTGATCGCCATCGAGCCCAACGCCTCGATGCGCGAGCAGGCCGGCGCGCACGAGTTGATCGAGTGGCGCGAGGGCACGGGCGAGTCGACCGGCCTGCCGGACGGCAGCGTCGATCTCGTGGTCGCCTGCCAGGCGTTCCACTGGTTCGCCACGCCGGGCGCGATGACCGAGTTCCGGCGGATCGCGCGCCGCCGAGCCGTGCTGCTGCAGTACGAGCGCGACGAGCGCAACGCGTTTACGAAGGCGTACGGCGATTGCGTGCGCGCGCACGCCGTCGACGATACCGAAGCGCTGCGCATGCGAGCCCTCGCGGTCTTCTCCAACTTTCCCGGCGCCAGGGTCAAGCGCGCCGCGTTCACCTCCTCGCAGGAGCTGGATCTCGACGGCGTGCTCGGCCGGGCCGCCTCCTCGTCGTATCTTCCGAGCACCGGCCCGGACGCCGTCGCGCTGCGCCGCGATCTGCGCACGATCTTCGAGCAGAACGAACAAGCCGGGCGCGTCGAGCTTTCGATGGTCTGCTTCGTCGTCGCCGCCGATTGGTGACGCGAAGGCTTCGCCTGGGTATCGACGTCGGCGGCACCTTCACCGACGTCGTCGCGATCGACGCGCAGACGCGCGAGCTCGTCGCCTCCGTCAAGGTTCCGACCACGCACGACGCGCCCGAAGGCGTTGCGGCCGGCATCGTCGCCGGAATCGAGCGGCTGCTCGCGCGCTCGAACGTGACGCCCGCCGACGTCGCGTTCATCGCACATTCGACCACGCAGGCCACCAACGCGCTGCTCGAAGGCGACGTCGCGCGCGTGGGCGTGCTCGGCCTGCTCGGGCGGTTCGATTGGCTCGCCCGGCGGCAGATGCGTTTCGCGCCGGTCGCGCTCGCGCCCGAGCTGCGTTTCGCGCCGCAGTTCGCGTTCGCGCCGGCGCGCGACGCCGGCGCGGCGCGCGCGGCCGTCGGCGCCCTCGTCGCCGGCGGCGCCGAAGCGATTGCGGCGAGCCAGGCGTTCGGCGTCGATCGCCCGGCGGCGGAACGCGCGGCCGCGGCGTACGCACGCGAGCTCGGCGTCGCGGCGACCAGCGGAGCCGACGTGAGCTCGAGCTACGGCTTGCGCGCGCGCACGCGCACCGCCGCGCTCAACGCTGCGATCCTTCCGCGTATGATTCGCACCTCGCGCATGACCGCCGCCGCCGTCGAGAAAGCCGCGATCGCGGCGCCGCTGATGATCATGCGCAGCGACGGCGGCGTGATGGACGTGCGCGAGATCGAGCGGCGGCCGATCCTCACGCTGCTCTCCGGGCCGGCCGCCGGCGTCGCCGGCGCGCTGCTCTACGAAAACGTCAGCGACGGCATCTTCGTCGAGGTCGGCGGGACGAGCTCGGATTGCAGCGCCATTCGCGAAGGCCGCCCGCAGATGCGCCCGGCCAGGATCGGCGGCCATCGGACGATGCTGCGCACGCTCGACGTACGCACCTTCGGCGTCGCGGGCGGGAGCCTCGCGCGCGTCGAGCGCGGCAGCGTGGTCGACGTCGGGCCGCGCAGCGCGCACATCGCCGGCTGCGCCTATGCGAGCTTCGTCGAAGAGAAGGCGCTCGAGGGAGCGGTGCCGGAGGAGCCGGGCGGCTACGCCGTTCTGCGCGCGCGCGACGGCACGCGCATCGCCGTGACGCCGACCTGCGCGAGCAACGCGCTCGGCCTCGTTCCCGATGGCGCGTTCGCGTCCGGCGACCGCGCCGCGGCGCTGCGCGCGTTCGAACTTTTGGCCGAAGCTGCGGGCGGCGATGCGGAGCTGCTCGCGGGAACGCTGCTCGACGTTGCCGCGGCAAAGCTGCGCGCCGGAATCGAAGAGCTGATCGCCGACTACGAGCTCGATCGCGCGCAGATCGTGCTGGTTGGCGGCGGCGGCGGAGCGGGCGCCCTGCTCCCGTTTACGGCGCGGGCGATGGGCCTGCCGTATCGCATCGCGCGCGATGCGGAGGTGATCTCGCCGATCGGCGTGGCGCTCGCGCTCGTGCGCGACGTGGTAGAGCGCACGATCGCGGCGCCGACCCCCGCGGACATCGCGAGCATCCGCCGCGAAGCGGCCGATCGCGCGATCGCCGCCGGCGCTTCGCCGGATCGCATCGAGGTCGCGATCGAGATCGACGCGCAGCGCAATCGCGTCCGCGCGACCGCCTCCGGTGCGACCGAGATCGCCGAATCGCACCCGCTGCCCCGCATGAGCGAAGAGGAGCTGCGCACGATCGCGGCTCGAGCGCTCGGCGCCGCGCCGGGCGAACTCGAGCGCGTCGCCTTGACGCCGGCGCTCGAGGGCTACCGGTACCACCGTAACCTGCGCGCGCTCGACGATCGCGGCGTCGTTCGGCTCGCGCTGCGCGACGCCCGAATCGTTGGAACCAGTGCCCGCGCCGTCGAAGCGGCGGCGCGCGATCTCATCGAAGGACAGACGCGCTTCGGCGACGTGGGGCGCTCGCTGCCGGCGCTCTACCTTCTACGCGGCGCGCGCGTCGCGGCATTCGAAGGGCTGCCCGACGCGGACGCGGCCGTAGCGCTCGCCGTCGAAGAGACGACCGGCTGCGAACCCTCGGAGCCGGTCGTGCTGCTCGCGGTGCCGAAACCGGCGTAGCGTTACTGCGCCGGCTGCGCCGGCGCCGCCGACTCCTGGATGCCGACGTGGCTGTGGCTGCGGCCGTAGGCGAAGTAGACGACGAGACCGACCAGCAGCCAGACGATAAAGCCGAACCACGGCAGCGGAATGCCCATGACGTGGCCGACGCCTGTGTCCAGGAACGGCGCGAGCAGGAGCAGGAACGCGCAGAGCGCCGAGGTGTAGGGAATGATATACGGCCCGAACGGGACGGTGAACCCTTGGGTATTCGGGTAGCGGCTACGCAGGATCGGCAGCGCCAGCGAAACCAGGACGAACGCCGCGAGCGTTCCCATGTTCGTGAGCGAGCCGACGACGCTGATCGGCGTGAAGGCCGCGACGAGCGCGATGAACAGCGTGAACAGGATCGTCGAGAGACCCGGCGTGCGGAACTTGGGGTGCAAGCGCGAGAAGACCGGCGGAAGCAGTCCGTCGCGCGACATCGCGAAGAAGACGCGCGTCTGCCCGAACATCATGACGAGCAGGACCGTCGTCAGCCCGGCGATCGCGCCGAGCGAGACCAAGAGGCTCGCCCAGCCGCCCATGCCGACGTGCTCGATCGCGTAAGCGACCGGCTGCGGGACGTTGAGCTGCGTGTACGAGACCATGCCGGTCAAAATCGCTGCGACGATGATGTAGAGTACGGTGCAGATCGCCAGGCTGCCGATGATGCCGATCGGCAGGTCGCGCTTGGGGTTCTTCGTCTCCTCGGCGGCGGTCGAAACGGCGTCGAAGCCGATGTATGCAAAGAAGATGAAGAAGGCGCCGAAGAGCGTGCCGTGCCAGCCGAAGGGGAAGTAGGGCGTCCAGTTGGCCTGATCGACGTGCCCGATGCCGACGATGATAAAAAACACGACGATTAGGACTTTGATCGCCACGATCACGTTGTTGACGAGCGCCGATTCGCGCGTGCCGCGATAGAGCAGCACGCCGATCAGCAGGATGATGCAGAAGGCCGGCAGGTTCATGATGCCGTTCACCGGCTGGCCCATCGGGCCCGTATCCCAATGGTTGTGCAGCAACGCCTCGGGTATCACCAGCCCCACGTTCTTGAGCACCGTCGAGAAATATCCGGACCAGCCGATGCTCACGGTCGCCGCGCCGAGCGCGTACTCGAGCACGAGATCCCAGCCGATGATCCAAGCGATCATCTCTCCGAAAGAAGCGTAGGCAAACGTGTAGGCGCTGCCCGATATCGGGATGCGGCTCGCGACCTCGGAGTAGCAGAGCGCTGCGAGCGCGCTGACGACGCCGGCGATGATAAACGAAATCGTGAGCGACGGCCCGGCGAACTTTGCGGAGTCGACGCCGGTCAAGACGAAGATTCCGGTACCGATGATCGCGCCGATTCCCATCGCGGTCAGCGAGGCCGCGCCGAGCGATTTCTTGAGCGTCTTGGGCTCCCGGAGCGCGGCCTCGGTAGGATCGTCTTGGCCTGCCTCGGCAAGCAGGACCTCCAGCGGCTTGATACGCTTAAACTGCATTAAGCCTCGGGAATACCGCCTCGGGGCCGGTCTCCCTTTGGGCGGGGCGGCTTTTATCGCAAGAAGCGGATTGCGAACGGATATTCGTAGGGGCGACCTTCCGAGGCGGCCATCGTCGCTTGGATGATGAAGACGATCGAAACGACGATGAACGCGAGGACGACCGCTGCGGCGATGAGGCCGAACGTCAGGAAGCTCAGGCCGGCGGCGGCGGAGCCCGCATCGGAGCGGCTCGTCGCGGCGGCGACCGCGACCCACGCAACGAAGAGGATCGCCGCCACGAAGATTGCGACCATGGCCGCGATCGAAGCGGTAATCTGATAGTTGAGCGACGCCTTCGCGTGCTGCCCTACGAACGGCATCTCGTTGCCCTTGGCGAGGTAGACGACGAACGGGCCGACGAGGTGGCCGAAGGGGAATCCGATCACGGCGATGAGGGCGCTAAGGTGCGCGGCCATCGCCCAGTTGCGTTCCTCCGCCGAAATTTGCGCCTGCATGGACAGCGACTTGGAGGGCGTCGCGAAATGGCCTGCAGCCGACGCCGCCGAAAGCGCCGAACATGCACGATTTCGACGTGCTGGTGGTCGGCGGCGGCAACGCCGGATGCGCCGCCGCGATCGCGGCCGCCCGGCACGGCGCCAAGACGCTGCTGGTGGAGCGCTACGGCTTTCTCGGCGGTACGGCGACCGCCGCGATGGTCGGGCCGTGGATGACCTTCCATTCTGGCCGCGAGCGTATCGTCGGAGGCATCGCGCAAGAGATCGTCGAGCGGCTGGTCCGCGCCGGGGCCTCGCCCGGCCACATCGCGGATTCCTCCGACTACGTTTCGACGATCACGCCGTTCGATCCCGAAGTGCACAAGGCGCTCCTCTTCGAGATGATGCGCGAAGCCGGCGTGCGACTTCTGCTGCATGCGTATTTCGTCGAAGCGACGTGTGACGGCTCCGCCGTTACCGGTGCCAGATTTGCGACAGTTGGCGGAATGCGGGAGTATCGCGGCCGTACCGTCATCGATTCTACCGCTGACGCTTATGTCGCAGCGTCTGCCGGCGTTCCAACGCAACAAGGCGACGAGCGCGGTCGCGTACAACCAGCGAGCCTGATGTTTCGGTTGAGTCACATCGACCTCACGAAACTCTCTACTTACGTACGAATGCACCCGGATCAAATGCGAACCAGCCTCAAGACTCACGAACGAACGGCGCCCGCGCTCACCGCAGTCGCCGGCCTCCATCACCTCTGGCAGCAAGCGCGCGAAGACGGAATCGTCGACGTGCCGCGCGAGCTCGTCTCGTTCTTCATCTCGCCGTATCCCGACGAAGTCACCGTCAACATGACGCGCGTGGTCGACATCGATCCGCTCGATCCCGACGATCTCACGCGCGCCGAGGTGGAGGCGCGGCTGCAGACGATGCAGCTGCTGCGCTTCTTCCGCGAGCGCGTGCCGGGCTTCGAGAACGCGCGTATCGCCGCGACCGGAACGCAAGTCGGCATCCGCGAATCGCGCCGCATCGTCGGCCGCTACACGCTCACGCGCGACGACGTGCTGCAAGGGCGGCGCTTCGACGACGCCGTCGCGCGCAGCGCCTATCCGATCGACATCCACAACCCCTCGGGGAGCGGAACGACCACCCATCGCTTGCCGGCGGGCGAGAGCTACGAGATTCCGTTTCGCTGCCTGGTGCCGGTCGACCGCGAGCGCTTGCTCGTCGCGGGGCGCTGCATCTCGACCACGCACGAAGCGCTCGCGTCGACGCGCCTCACGCCCACGGTCATGACGCTCGGTCAAGCCGCCGGAACGGCCGCCGCGCTCGCCAAGCGCGGCCGCGTCGCGCCGGGCGACGTCGACGCCGCCGAGCTGCGCGCGGCGCTCCAGCAAGACGGCGTCGATCTGCGGAGGGCTTCGTGAACGCCGCGATCGCGCTCGCGCGCCAGTACGGGATCGCGATCAGCTTCGCGGATTTGGGCGACTGGGGGCTCGACGAACTGCGCTCGGAGTACGACCCGAAAGGGCCGGCGATCCGGCTCAACGTGCGCGTCGCCGAGCAGCTCACGCCCGAGGAGCTGGGCGAGTTCATCGCGCTCGCGGTCGGGCACGAGCTCTACCATCACCGCGAGCGGCTCGGCGAGATCGTCGTGATCCCCGATCGCGTCGCCCGCGAGATGGCCGCCAACGACTACGCGCGGGAGCTGCTGCGGGGCGGTACGTGATCTACGTCGCCGGCATCGACGGCGGCCAAACCTCCACCGTCGCGGTGATCGGCGACGAGAACGGCCGCATCGTCGGGCGCGGGCGATCGGGAGGTGCCGACGAGGTCGGCGCCCACGAGTACTCGACCCGGATGCGCGACGCGCTGCTGGGAGCCTACGGCGACGCCGCGGCCACCGCCGATCTGCGGGAAGAGGACCGGGTCGCTGCCGTGGTCGCCGGCGTCAGCGGCTACGAGGGGCGGGTCTTCGGCGAACCGCCGGTCTTCGAAACGCCGCGCTTCGTCCTGATGCACGACGCACCGGTCGCGCACGCCGGAGCGCTCGCCGGCAAGCCCGGGGTTTGCGTCGTTGCGGGAACCGGCTCGGTGGTCTACGCGACCGACGGCACGCACGGGCGCACGACCGGCGGCTGGGGGCCGTTCTTCGGCGACGAGGGCAGCGGCTTCTGGCTCGCTTGCCAGGCGCTCGCCGAACTGATGCGCGCCTCCGACGACGGCGACGAGTCGATCTCGCGCGACGTGCGCGCCGCCTGCGACTTTTTTGCGACGACCGGCTTGCGGCACCTCGCGCGCGGCTTCTACGCGGGCGAGCTGGATCGCGGGCGGGTCGCCTCGTTCGCGCCGATCGTGCTCAAGCTCGCGCGCTTCCGGCCGCTGGTCGAGCGCGGCGCGGCGCGCTTGGCGGAGCTCGCCGCGGCGGCGGTCGCTCGCGGCGCGGCGCCGGTGGTCGCGTGCACCGGCGGCATGTTCGAAAACGTTCCCTATCGCAAGCTCGTGCACGCCGAGATCGCCAAGCGCGCTCCCGGCGTCGCGATCGTGGAGCCGAAGTACGAACCGGCGGTCGGCGCCCTCCTGCTGGCCTATCGCGAAGCCGGGATCCCCGTCGCGCTATGACCCCCGCGCAGGCGAGCCTCCTAGAACGGCTGCGCGGCGGGCTGATCGTCTCGGTGCAGGCGTGGCCCGGCTCGGCGATCGACGATCCCGCGGTCATCGCGGCGATGGCGCTGGCGGCGCAGGAGAACGGCGCCGTCGCGCTGCGGATCCAGGGCGCTGCCAACCTGCGCGCGGTGCGGGCTCGCGTCACCGTCCCGACGATCGGCTTGATCAAGCGCGAATACGCCGGGTTCGAGCCGTACATCACGCCGACGCCGGACGAGGTGGAAGCGGTCGCCGCGAGCGGCGCCGAGATCGTCGCCTTCGACGCGACCCCGCGCGCTCGCCCGGGCGGCGCCGGCCCGAGCGGGTTGGTGGCGGCGGTACACGCCTGCGGCCGGCTCGCGATGGCGGATTGCGCGACCGTCGAAGACGGCCGGGCGGCGCTCGCGGCCGGGGCGGAAATTCTCGCGACCACCCTGTGCGGCTACACGCCGCAGACGCGGGGCACGCCGCTGCCGGCGCTGCGCTTGGCGGGCGAGCTGGCGCGGCTGCACGCGCCGCTGGTTGTCTGCGAGGGGGGCATCGTGCGGCCGACACAAGTCGGCGAGGCGCTCGCGTCGGGCGCGGGCGCCGTCGTCGTGGGGTCGGCGATCACCAACGTCGATTGGCTCGTGCGCGAGTTTGCAGGGTCTCTCGCCTGCAAGCCAAAGCCTTAAGAGATGGTTGAGAACAGCGCGCAGGCCGTCAAGCTCGGCCGCGGATTTTGGATTGTCACGGCGATCTATGCCGTCTTGGCGATCGGTGCGATCGTCTTTTGGTACACCGCACCGGTCTACCAGTGGCTCAACCTACCGGTCGGGATCGAGACGGCGGCCAAGGTCGACGAGCTTTCTACCTTCATGTTTGCGACCGGCTCGGCGCTGTACATCTTCGTCGCCGGGTACATCGTGTATTTCGCGATCGCGTTCCGGGCCCGCAAGAGCGATCCGCCCGACGCGATCGGCGTTCAGGTCCACGACAATCACAAGCTCGAGTTCTGGTGGACGCTGATCCCGGCGCTCTTCGTCGTCGTGCTTTCGGTCGTCAGCGTGAGGATCTGGTACCAGATCATGCTCGAACCGCAGAACGGCGTCGTGGTCGAGTCGATCGGGCACCAGTTCTACTGGTCGTTCCGCTACCCGCAGATCAACGGCGAGATCAGCGAGATGCATCTGCCGGTCGGCGTGCCGGTGACGCTCAACCTTACCTCCGCCGACGTCATCCACTCGTTTTGGGTGCCGGCCTTCCGTCTGAAAAACGACATGGTGCCGGGGCTGGTCACGACGATCCGCTTCACGCCGACGCTGGTCGGGAGGTTCCCGATCGTCTGCACGCAGTTCTGCGGAACCGCGCACAGCACGATGAACGCGATGGTCGATCCGAGCAAGCAATGGGTCGTCGTCGAAGACAAGGCCTCGTACGACAAGTGGTATCACGGCTGGCAAGTCAAGAACGCCAACGTGAGCAACGCGCTTCCGGCCGCCTCGGCGGGGGCGGTCGATCTGAGCACGGGCACGGCTGCGGCCGGGCAGGCGCTCTTCGCGCAGAAGTGCTCGGCTTGCCACGCGATCGCTCCCTTCTCGCACGTCGTCGTCGGGCCGGGCCTGGAGGGCGTGCTGCACGATCCTTCGCATCCCAACCTCGTCAACGGCGATCCGGCGACGCCCGATAACGTCGCCAAGCTCCTGCAGGCCGGCTACACCGGGAGCCTCGGGACGATGCCCAACGCGCAGACCAACGGCCTGACGAACCAAGACATCGCGAATTTGGTCGCATACCTGAATTCGCTGAAGTAAACCGGGAGAACACGAGAGCACCATGTCGACAACAGCGGAACATCCCGGCGGCATCGCCGGCCACATACACCCCGAACCGCAAGGCTTCATCCGGCGGTACGTCTTCTCGATCGATCACAAGATCATCGGGATCCAGTACATCATCACCGGATTCGTCTTCTTCATTCTGGCGGGGCTTCTGGCCGAGACGATTCGCGCGCAGCTCTTCAACGCGAGCGGCGGTTTCGTCACGCCGCAGACGTACAACGAGGTGTACTCGATCCACGGCAGTTCGATGGTCTGGCTGGTCGTGATTCCGCTCGTGACCGGCGGCTTCGGCAACCTCGTCTTTCCGGTGCAGATCGGCGCGCGCGACGTGGCCTTTCCCTGGCTGAACATGCTCAGCTTCTGGATCTTCCCGGTCGCCGGCCTGATGCTCTTCTCGTCGTTCCTCATGGGCGCGCCGACCGCCGGCTGGACGGAGTATCCGCCGGTCTCGCTGCAGGGCGCCGCCGGCACCTCGATGTGGGCCGCCGCGATCTTCCTGGTCGGCGTCAGCTCGACGCTGACCGGCATCAACTTCGTCGTGACGATCATGCAGATGCGCGCGCCGGGGATGACCTTCACGCGCATGCCGCTCTTCGTCTGGGGCCAGTTCGCAACCGCGCCGCTGCTGATGATCGCCACGACCGCGCTCGCCGCGGCGCTGGCGGCGCTCTTCATGGAGCGCCAGTTCGGCGTGCCGTTCTACGATCCGACCAAAGGCGGCAGCCCGGTCATGTGGCAGCACATGTTCTGGTTCTACTCGCACCCGGCCGTCTACATCATGATCCTGCCGGCCTTCGGCATCATCTCCGAAGTGCTGCCGACGTTCGCGCGCAAACCGATCTTCGGCTACAAGCTCATCGCGTTCTCGTCGATGTCGATCGCGCTCGCGGGCTTCATGGTCTGGGCGCACCACATGTTCACCTCGGGCCTCGCGCCCTATCTCCAGCTCCCCTTCATGATCATCACGTTCGTGATCGCGGTACCGACCGGCGTGAAGATCTTCTCGTGGACGGCGACGCTCTGGGGCGGCAAGATCCATTACTCGACCGCGATGCTCTTTGCGATGGGCTTCGTCGCGCTCTTCACGCTCGGCGGAATCACCGGCATCTTCCTGGCCGCCGTGCCCTACGACTTGCACCTGCACGGCACGTACTTCGTGGTCGCTCACTTCCACTACGTGCTCGTCGGCGGCAGTATGATGGGCATCTTCGCCGGGATGTACTACTGGTTCCCGAAGATGTCGGGCCGCCTGCTCAACGAGAAGCTCGGCCACTGGCACTTCTGGTTGTTCTTCATCGGCTTCAACGGGACGTTCTTGCCGATGCACTGGCTCGGCATCGAAGGGATGCCGCGCTGGGTGGCAACCTACGACCCGCAGTTCGAATTCTGGAACCGGTTCGCGTCGATCTCGTCGGTGGTGATGGGGGTGGGCATCCTGCTCTTCTTCATCAACGTGCTGTGGAGCATCCGCTTCGGCAAGAAGTCCGGACCCAACCCGTGGGGTGCGCGAACGCTCGAGTGGCAGGTCCCCTCGCCGCCGCACTACTACAACTTCAAGAACATCCCGACGGTCTACGGGCTGCCGTACGATTTCTCGCAGCCGTTGCCGTACAAGGGGCTCGACGACGAGCTCAACGACACACCGCCCGCGGCTTTAGCAGGAGCGCATCACTAACATGGCCGTTGCAACGCTTGGGCACGCCGGCGAGCACGAAGAGGTCGATCAGCTCTACAAAGAGACGCGCGACCTGCGCCTCCAGGGCTTCCTGCTCTTCCTCATCAGCGACTGCGTGCTGTTCTCGTCGTTCATCTTCGCCTATCTCTACATGCGCAACAGCGGCCAGGGATGGCCGCCGCCGGGTATCCAGCGCCTCGACGTCGCGTTTGCGGCGGTGAACTCGGTGGTGCTCTTCGGCTCGGGTGCGACGATGCACTACGCGCTCGAGAACTGGAAGCACGGCAACTTCATGAAGTATGCCTGGTGCCTGATCGCAACGATCGTGCTCGGCGCGTGCTTCCTGGGCGGGCAGGGCTACGAGTACACGCATCTCATCTACGTCGACCACGTTACGTGGGCCGGCAGCGGCATCTTCGGAGCGTCGTTCTTCACGCTGACCGGCATGCACGGCTTCCACGTCTTCATGGGCGTCTGCTACCTGACGGTTCTGCTGCTGCAGTCCACCGCCGGCGTCTACACGAAGAGCAAGTACTTCGGGCTCACCGCCGGCACGTTGTACTGGCACTTCGTCGACATTATTTGGGTCTTCTTGTTCAGCCTGTTCTATCTCATCTAGCTCGGGAGCGCTATGAATCTGACGACCATCGAGCACATCATCGCGATCGCCGGAGGCATCCTCGTCGGCGTGGTCGCGTTCTACGCGCTGATCAAGGACTGGCACACGCCCGGCGTCGAGAACAACGTCTTCAAGATCATGCTCTTCCTACTCGGCGCGGGCGCGATCATCGCGCTTCTGGCCGGCGCCGGCATTCTCGGCAACTTCCCGAAGGGAGCCTAACGTGATCATTCACGATAGCGAGTACCTCGACTTCAGCAAGGTCCCCGAGAGCCGCGGAATCCCGAAGATGCTCTACTACGTCGTCACCGTCGGCATCATCGGCATCTTCGCCGTCGGCGCGGGCGTCGTCTTCAACGCCGGCTACGGCCACCACTGGCCCTCGCTCACCACCACGCGAGCCCCCCTCGTAAACGCCGACAACCCCTAACTCCGCCACGCGCGCTCGCGCCGCGCTCGGCCCTTGCCCTTCCTCCTTCGCCCTTCGTCCTTCGACTTCGCGCCTGCGGCGCTACGCTCAGGATGACATACGGGGGCTGCTAGAGGTCTGCGCGTCTGCCTTTGCGGGTTGCGATGCCGATGGCTAGGGGCGGG
>DATJRF010000234.1:0-4138 GCA_035505015.1 Verrucomicrobiia bacterium
TCGACCTCGTCGACGAGCGCGAAGTAAAGCTCGCGCTGCACGAGATCCTCGACCTGCCACGCCATGTTGTCGCGCAGGTAGTCGAAGCCGACCTCGTTGTTCGTCACGTAGGTGATGTCGCAGTTGTATTGCTCGCGCCGCTGCGCCGAGTCCAGGCCGTGCTGGATCACGCCGATGCTCAAGCCGAGGAACTGGTAGAGCGGGCCCATCCATTCCGCGTCGCGCCGCGCCAGGTAGTCGTTGACCGTCACCACGTGAACGCCGCGCCCTTCGAGCGCGCGCGCGTAGACCGGCAGCGTCGCCACCAGGGTCTTGCCTTCGCCGGTCTTCATCTCGGCGATCCGGCCTTCGTAGAGCACCTGGCCGCCCATGATCTGGACGTCGAAGTGGCGCATCGAGAGGACGCGCTTGCCGGCCTCGCGCACCACCGCGAAGACCTCGGGCAGCATGTCGTCGAGTGACTCGCCCTCTTCCAGGCGGCCGCGGAACTCGGGGGTTTTGGCGCGCAGCTCCTCGTCGGAGAGCGCGGCCATCTCCGGCTCGAGCGCGTTCACGGCGACGGCGGTCCGGCGTACCCGGGCAACCTCTCGCTCGTTGCCGTCGAAAAGGCTCTTGATGAAGGACATGGGGGGCTATAGGTTCTCCATAGGGGGGTGCCGCCCTCGCCGCTAGGCGTCGGCGGCGAGGGGCAGGGCGACGGTAAACGTGCTGCCCTCGTTTTCTTTAGAACGCACCGAGAGGCTGCCGCGATGCACCTCGACGATCTTGCGGGCGACGTACAGGCCGATGCCCGAGCCCGCGATACCTTTGCGACGCGCGTTGCTGGCCCGGCCGAAACGGGTGAACAGGCTCGAGATCTCGTCGGCCGGAATGCCGATCCCGCGGTCGCCGACCTCGATGAGCGCGCGACCGCCCTCGGCACGCACGGCAACGCGCACCTCGTCGGTGGAGTACTTGAGGGCGTTCGAGACGAGATTGTCGATGACGTGCCGGAAGCGCTGCGGATCGAGCTCGACCGGCACGATCTCCGCCGGCACGTCGACGACCAGCCGCGGATTGTTCGGCGAGCTCGCGTCGACGCACTCGGCCACGAAGCTGCCTAAATTGACCACCGTGCGGGCGAGCGAGAAGCCCTCCGACTGCGTCTGCGCGAGCACCAGGGCGTCGTCCGAGAGCCGCACCAGGCGCTGGGTCTGCGCGAAGATCGTCTCGACCTCGTCCTTGTGCTCGAGGTCGCTCTCCACCAGCAGCTCGCAATACCCGAGAATGACCGTGAGCGGCCCCTTGAAATCGTGAGCCAGCATGGCGAGCAGATCGTCCTTGAACTCGCTCGACTCTTGGAGCGCGTGATTGGCGCGCGACATCGCCTCGTAGAGCTCGATGTTCCGCAGCGCCAAGGCCAGCAGCGCGCCCAACTCTTGGAGCAGACGCAGCTCCTCGCGCCCGAAACGCTCGGCCCCCATCTTTCCGACCAGCAGGAAGGCGTCGATCGTGTCGCTTCCTTGTTCGGGCGCCGTGCGCGAGAGTGGAATGACGACGTACCCGGGTCCGTCGATCAAGCGCTGGACGCGCCGCTCTTCGCTCGCGATGCTCGAGAGCCGCTCCACGCGGTGCTCGAGATCGAAGCCGCTCGCCGCGACCAGCTCCTCGACGTCGTCGCCGAAGACGCCGATGCGCTCGTAGAGCGCACCGTCCCAGCGCAGGACGCAGGCACTCGCCGCGTGCACGAGATTGGCGGCGAGGCGGCACATCACGTCGGCCAGCGGGCCGAGCGTCGTATAGCTCAGAATCGTTCGCGCGGCTTCGGCCAGCGTCTCGCGCTCTTGGGCCCGCTGGAGCTCGCGCTCGTACGCGCGCGCGTTGGAGAGCGCGATCTCGAGATGCGAGCCGAGCGTCCGGAAGAACGTCGCGCGCTCCTCCGGCGGCCACTCCAGCTCCGACTCGGCCGCGCGCACGACGAAGATGCCCCATAAGATGCCGTCGAAGCGCAGCGGCACGATCACGCCGCCGCGACCGTCGAAGAGTGCGCCGCGGACGGCGCGCGGGATCAGCGAGGCGTCCGAGGGTTCGTCGACGGCGAGAAACGGCTCTACCTGGCGGCGGTCGATCCGCTCGCCGAACGGCGAAGCCCGCTGATCGCGCATGCGCACGGCGCGCCGCACGAGCTCGTCGCCCTCGAGGGTATAGGCGGCGCAATCGACCGGCAGCTCGTGCGAGACGGTCACGACGAAGACGAGCAGCACCTCTTCGACGTACTGGGTGTCGCGCAGGATGCGCACCACGCGTTCGAGCGACTCCGCTTGCGAGCGGCGCGCGCGCTCGCGCTCGTACAGACGGGCATTCGAGAGGGCCAGGCCGACGTGAAAGGCGAGCGATCGCACCGCCGCCAAATCGGCTTCGTCGAAGCCGTCGGGGCGATCGAAGGCGAGGACCAGCGCATCCTCCACGCGGCCGTCGACCACGAAGGGAACCGCGAGCGCGCTCTGCGCCGAGTTGCCGTAGCAGCCGCCGCCGTCGACCGACTCGCGCCGAACCGTGAGCCCGCCGAAGACCTTGCGCAGATCGGCGTCGAGCGGGATCGAGCCCGGAGGAATCGTCGAAGCGCCGCCGCGCGCCGCCGCTGCGGCGACCGAGGCGCGCTCTCCGTCGGTGGAGCGCTGATAGACGATGCAGCGGTCGGCGCCGAAGGCGGCACGCACGCCTTCCACGATGCCGAAGAGCACGTCGCGGCGGTCGAGCGATTTGTGCAGGCGCTCGTTGACCAGCGCCAGCAGCCGGCTATCGCGAGATTGGCGCTTGGCCGCGACCAGCGCGCGATCCATCTCGACGAGCCGGGTCGCGAGGTCGCAGAACGCTTCGAGCGCCTCGAGTGCCTCGGGACCGGGCGCCTGGGTCACGTGCAGGGCCAGCACGCCGATCGTGCGCTGCCCCGCGACCAACGGAACGAAGACCAGATCGTGGCTTCCGACCGCAGGCGAGATGCCCGCAAACGAGCGCTGATGCTGGCGCTCGACGACGATTGCGCCGCGTTCGGCATAGCGCGCCAAGGCGTGGACGAAGAGGCGCCGCAGCTCGATCGACGAGTCGCGTAAAACGAAGCGCGGGCCGTTCTCCGGCAGCGTCGCCGAGAACATCGCGTCCTCGTTGAAGAGCAGCGCCGTCGCAGAGAGCGCGTCGATGCATCCGAGCGCGCCCGACGCTATCGCCTCGGCTTTGCCGGCGAAGGTCGGCGCGTCGATGAGGCGCGTGAGCGAAAGAACGATGCGCTCCTCTGGTTGCTAGGGCACGAGTCCGATTCCGGTCACGGCGCCCGGCGACGTATAGGTCGTAGCGGGCGCCACGTTGCCGTAGCCGTTACTCGGATTGAAGATCAGCAGGATACCCTTGCCGCCCGAGGTCGTATCGGCGACGTAGATGAGCCCCTTCGAATCGACCGCGACGTCGGTCGGCGCGTTGAGCATGGTCTTGTTGTTGTTCTTCAGGCCGACGATCTTGTGGGTCGGCGCGTAGCTGATCCGGCCGACGTTCTTCGGCTTGGAATAGATCAGGATCGACGGAAGGACCCCGGAGAGCGCGTTGCCCTGATCGCTGATGTAGACGTTCCCGTTCGAGTCGACGGCGACGCCGGTCGGCAGCGTCACGCCGGTCGCTCCGCCTTCGATGACGAACGCCGGCTTGATGTTGATCGGCGTTGCGGTCGGCGACGGTGAGGGCGAGGGCGTCGGAGTCGGCGTCGGACGCCCGGTCGGAACCGGCGTCGGAGTCGGCGTCGGCTTGGGCGTGGGCGTCGGCTTGGGCGTGGGAGTCGGCTTCGGGGTCGGGCTCGGCGTCGGAATGATGAACTTCTCGACCGACTTGCCCTGCAAGTTCGTGACGTAGATGTGCTCGTTCGCGTCGAGCGCGACGCCCGAGGGGACGTTGAGCTGCGTGTTGGCACCCGCGACGCTGTTGTACGGCGACGTGGAACCCGAGGTCAGGAGCAGCAGTTGGCTGGGCAGCGAGTTCGTAGGATCGACGTCGGCGATCACCTCGAACGTGTCGGCGATCGCGATGCCGCGCGGGCGGCCGCTGAGCGCCGCGTTGGCGAGCGCGACCACGTTGCCGGTGGCGAGCGCCTCGATCTCGACCAGCGCCGCCG
>DATJRF010000235.1:0-2906 GCA_035505015.1 Verrucomicrobiia bacterium
TCTGCGCGCACACGCCGATCCGCGGACGCGCGCCTTCCACGTCGCCGGAACGCTGGCCGCGACCACCCTGGTCCTCGCGGGCGTCGCCGCGCGCAAGCCCTGGCTCGCCGCCGCCGGTTTGGTGGCCGGCTACGGACCCGCCTGGTTCTCGCACGCCTTCATCGAGCACAACAAGCCGGAGACGTTTCGCGCCCCGTTCGCCTCCCTGCGAGCCGACTATCTGATGGCCTGGCACGTCCTGCGAGGAACCATCGACGAGCAGTATGCCGGCCTCTCATAACCCCGCCGCCCCGAGCGCAGACGCGCAGCGCTCGCGATGACGAGAGCATCGAGGATCCTGGCGGGGCTTGCGCTCTGGGGACTGCTGGCGGCGCCGGCGGCGGCGCTGCAGCCGCATTCGCCGGTCTTCACCAATCCCAGCATCCCGGTGACGGTCGCCCCCGGCGAAGACTTCTTCATCGCGCTGGCCTCCAACCCGACCACCGGATACGGCTGGACTCAGAGCCTGGCCGGCGGCAAGATTCTCACGTACGAAGGCAACGTCTACCAAGGCCCGTCGAACGGGCTGGTCGGCGCGGGCGGGCAGCAGCTCTTCATCTATCATGCCGATCGCAGCGGCGACACGACGATCGATTTTGCGTACGCGCGGCCGTTCGAGCAGGGCCTGCCGCCGGCGCGCAGCGTCACCTTTAGCGTCACCGTTCGGTGAGCGAGCCGCTCTCGTACGGCTCGTACCTGCGAGTCAAAGATCTGATCTCGCTGCAGCAGCCGCTTTCGCAGCCGGAGCATCACGACGAGATGCTCTTCATCATCATCCATCAAGTCTACGAGCTGTGGTTCAAGCAGGTGCTGCACGAACTTGAGGCGGCGATCGCGGCGATGGACCGCGACGACCTGCTCAAGGTCTCCAAGTACTTCCGGCGCATCGCGACGATTCAGCGGCTGCTCGAGCAGCAGATCGACGTGCTCGAAACGATGTCGCCGCAAGAGTTCAACCAGTTTCGCGACAACCTCAACCCCGCGAGCGGCTTTCAGTCGATCCAATTTCGCGAGGTCGAGTTCCTGGCCGGCGTGCGCCGGACCGAGACGCTGCAATACCTCCAGTTCGACGACGAGCAACGGGCTCGCCTGGAGCGCCGCCTGAACGAGCCCTCTCTCTACGATCACGTCAAGGCGCTGCTCGCGCGCCGGGGCTTCGCAGTGGCGACGCCGGAAGAGCTCGTCGAAAGCATGCGCACGATCTACACGCACGAGAGCGAGCACTACGCGCTGCACCTGCTGCTCGAAGATCTCATCGAGTTCGACGAGCGTTTCTTGCTCTGGCGCGGGCGCCACGTCCGCATGGTCGAGCGCATGATCGGCCGGCGTACCGGCACGGGCGGCTCCTCCGGGGCCGAGTATCTGGCCAAGACCCTTTCGTACCGCTTCTTCCCCGAGCTCTGGGAGGTGCGCTCGCACCTCGGCCAAGGATCCTACGCATGACGAGCACGATGACCCAAGCGCTGCACCGCGACCAGTTCCCAACGCTGCAAAACTCCACGTATCTGGTCAGCCACTCGATGGGCGCCGCGCCGCTGGGCGCCAAGGCGGCGCTCGAGCGGTATTGGGAAGAGTGGGCCGCGCAAGGGCCCGAGGCGTGGGAGGACTGGCTGCCGCGCATCGGCACGATTGCCGACGGCATCGGAGCGATCGTCGGCGCACCGCCGGGCTCGGTCTTCCTCGGGCCCAACGTCTCGGCACTGCAGGCAGCGCTCGCGAGCTGCCTCGATTTCTCCGGCGAACGCAACGAGGTCGTGTACGAAGCGCTGCAGTTTCCGTCGCTGACCTACGTGTGGAAAGAGTGGGAGCGCTACGGCGCGCGCACGCGCGAGATCGCCTCCGAGGACGGGCGCACGATCCCGACCGAACGCATCGTGGCCGGCATCACCGAGCGTACGGCGATCGCGGTGCTCTCGCACGCCTACTACGTCTCCGGCGCGGTTGCCGACGTGCGAGCGATCCAAGCGCACTGCCGCGCGGTCGGCGCGCTGCTCTGCGTCGACGCCTACCAGACGACCGGCGTCTATCCCTACGACGTGACGGCCTGGGATCTGGATATCGTCACCGGCGGCTCGCACAAGTGGCTTTGCGGCGGGCCCGGCTGTGGATGGGTCTACGTGAAGCCGGCGCTGATCGAACGCTTTCGCCCGGCCGTCACCGGGTGGATGGCGCACGCGCGGCCCTTCGCGTTCGAGCCGGCGCCGACGGAGTTTGCCGCGTCGATGTACCGCTTTGGAACCGGAACGCCGACGATTCCCGGCTACGTCGTCGCACAGCCGGGGCACGAGCTGATCGCCGCGATCGGCGTGCCGCGCATTCGCGAGCATAACGTTCGCCTCACGAACAAGATCGCGGCGATGGCGCAGGAGCGCGGCTTGCGCGTGAACACGCCGCTCGAGCCGGCACGCCGCACGGGCTGGATCGGCATCGACTTCGACGATTCCGCGCGGGTCTGCAACGCTCTGATCGAACGGCGCGTCTTTCTCGACTACCGGCCCGGCTGCGGCCTGCGGGTCAGCCCGCACTTCTACACGACCGACGAAGAAATCGACGCCTTCTTCTTCGAGTTGGATCGCCTGCGATAACGCTCGCCGTTATCCGCAGGTAACCTCCAGGAAACCGCTCGTTCATAGGCGTACGCCACGATTGGGCCCATGCACGGCCCGGAAGCGTTCATGCAGCAAGTCCTCGATCAACTCGTCGATCTCCGCGCCTTTCTCGAAGTCCGCTTCGATCGCGTGGACGCGCGCCTCGACCGCGTCGAACTGCGGCTCGATCGTGTCGAGACCCGACTCGACCACGTCGAGGTGCGCCTCACGAGCGTCGAAGCACGCCTCACCGGCGTCGAGACGCGGCTGGATCGCGTC
>DATJRF010000236.1:0-4170 GCA_035505015.1 Verrucomicrobiia bacterium
CGGCAGCTCGCCGCGCGCGTGCAGATCGCAGCCGATCGCGAACATCACGTGATCGCCGCTCACGATCGCGCCGGTCTCGTCGACGAAGAGCGCGCGATCCGCGTCGCCGTCGAATGCGACGCCCACGACGCCGCGTTCGCCGCGCTCGAGTGCGGCGCGCACCGCCGCCTGGAGAGGGCGAAGGTCCGTCGCGCCGCAGCCGACGTTGATACGCGAGCCGTCGTTCTCGCAGTTGATCTCCGTTACCGTGGCGCCGAGCTTGCGCAGCGCGTACGGCGCGATCGCATACGCCGCGCCGAACGCACCGTCGACCACGACGTGCAAGCCGTCGAGGCGCGCGCCCGTCGCCGAGAG
Source organism: Verrucomicrobiia bacterium (assembly GCA_035505015.1). GTDB lineage: Bacteria > Vulcanimicrobiota > Vulcanimicrobiia > Vulcanimicrobiales > Vulcanimicrobiaceae > DATJRF01. The sequence continues at coordinate 355 of DATJRF010000236.1, forward strand.
CGCCTCGTAATAGTGCTTCCCCAGATTCTGTGCGGTCCGCGCGATTCCGACGCCCGTTCCGATGGGGCGCGGTACGTCGCTTGCGCCGATCGCGCTCTCGATCGCACGCTCGACGTCATCCGAGAGTTTGAAGCCGTCCTCGCCGAAGAACTTGATCCCGTTGTCGGCAATGGGATTGTGCGATGCGCTGATCATCACCCCGGCGGCGGCGCGCTCCGCTACCACCACGCGTGCCACCGCCGGCGTTGGGAGGATCCCGAGCTGCACGACGTCGCGGCCGACCGAGGTAATACCGGCGACGATCGCCGCTTCGAGCATCGTTCCGGAGAGCCGCGTATCGCGGCCGACGACGACCGGGCGGTGGCGGTCGCTCGACTCCGCCAAGACGCTCGCTCCCGCGCGTCCCAGCGCGAAGGCGAGTTCTGGCGTCAGATCGTCGTTGGCGACGCCGCGAACGCCGTCGGTTCCGAAGAGGCTCACTTCGGCGCCGTGCCCGTACCCGCGACGAACTGCATGCCGACCCGAACCAGATCCGGCGAGACGTCGAGGCCCGTGACCTCCGCACCCGTGGAGTCGACCGCGATCGGGCGAATCATCTCGTCGAAGGCCTTCGGCTCCAGCGCCAGCGGCACGTCGACGCGCACGGCCGCAACCTCGGAGAGTTCGCTCGACGGCCCCTCGACGCTCACCGCGGCGGGCCGCAGCTTGACGCCGGTGACCACGATACCGTTCGCGCCGCTGCCGACGTAGTGCAGCACCACCGGGAAGAGGCGCTGTTCGATCTTCTCCACCGAGAGCGTCACCGAGGCCGGGCTCAGGCTCTGGACGGCAACGTCCGGCGCGACCAGCTCGACCGGAACGTTGTAGACGCCCGGGCCTTTGCCGGAGAGATCGATCACCGCTTTGATTTCGTCGGGTTTCACGGGCACGGCGCCGCGTTTCGACGCAACGGTCACGACCGCTTCTTTATCGGTGAAATGCGCGATGTATCCCTCGGGTAAGTTCACCGTGACGATCGGGACGGAGAGCTGCTGATCGAAGCGCGCCGCCGCGACGATCGGGTTCTGCGCGTAACGCAGGTACGCCCAACCGACGATCGCGAGCGTGAGCGAGATGAGCTTAAGTCCGAAGTTCTTGCGGATGATCTGCACGCGGCGATTCCGAGGCGCGCGCGGGCGAGAGCCGCGAGCGCAGATGCGAAATGAGATCGTTGCGGAGGTGGCGCTGATTGCGCGGCGGGCGCGTCACGGCAAGCAGCATCTTGACGAGCCGCGTTTCCTCGTCGACCGGCCGCGTGAGCTTGCCCTCCCGCGCGACCGTGATCGCGCCGCTCTCCTCCGAGACGACGACCACGACGGCATCGGTCTGCTCGGTCAAGCCGAGCGCGGCGCGATGGCGCGTGCCCAGGCGCCGCTCGGAGAGCGATTGCTCGGCGAGCGGCAAGAAACAGCCGGCCGCCTCGATGAGATTTTCGCGCACGATGATCGCGCCGTCGTGCAGGGGCGAGCGGGGCATGAAGATCGCGAGCACGAGCTCGGGCGAGACGCGCGCGTCCAGCGCCGTTCCGCTTTCGGCGAACTCCTTGAGGCCGCTCTGCTGCTCGATCACGATCAGCGCGCCGAGTTTGTTGCGCGAGAGCAAGAACGCCGCCCGCGCCAGTGCCGCGATCGCCTCGTCCTCCGGGCGGATCCAGCCGCCCTCCTCGCTTTCCATGCGAAAGACGCCGCCGCGCCCGATCTGCTCGAGCGCGCGCCGCAGCTCGGGTTGGAAGATGATCGGTACGGTGATCGCCGCGGTGAGGACCACCAGCTGCAGGAGCGTGGTGAGCAGGTACAAGTGCAGCAGGCTCGCGGCGCCCAGCAATCCGAGCAGCACGAGGATCCCGGTGAGGATCTGAACCGCGCGCGTCCCGCGAATGAGCAGCAGGAAGTAGTAGATCGCGACGCTGGTCGCGAGCACGTCGAGCACGTCGGTGATGCCCACGCCCGAGAAGAACTCGCTAAACACGGCGGCCCGCGCGTTCGATCAGCAGTTCGAGGACGCGTTCCGGCGCGACCTCGGGCGTTGCCAGGCCGCCCGCCGCGACGGCTGCGGCCAGCCCCACCGAGAGCGGCGTGAGCAGCTCCACCGTACGTCCGCTCGCGAAGCGCGCCAGCTCCACGTCGATCAGCGCCAGCACGAGGTGGGCCGGCGTGACCGCCGGATCCCATTCCACGACGACGCCGCCTTCGCAAGGCTCACACGCGAGCACTCCAGCCGGCCGCCCCTCTCCCGCGAGCGCTTCGAGCAGCGCCGGCAAGGCTTCCGCGACCGAGGGGAAAACTGCAAGAGCGATGATCGCGCCCTCGCGCACGCCGATGCGCTCGCCGAGAATTGCTCGAATCGGTTCGCCGTTGCCGGGCAGTTCGGCGAGCCCGTACGTACGCCCCACGCGCGGGCTCGAACGCCACCGGATCGTCCCGCCGCGCACGCGCACGGCCTCCTCGACGGCACCGCGATCGGTGTCGTCGAGCGTCGCTTCGGCACGCAGTGTCGTGGCGTTCATCGCTTCGGGTGAATTTAGCCGCGCGAGGCGCGCACTCATGCGCCCGAACATGAGGGCTTGATTGGCAGCCGCTCGGCTCTACCGTGCGCTGGTCGTGGCGAGCGGAAAGAACTCGGCCTGGGTCTGTCTGGAGGGCGAAACGGCCCAGCGGCCGGCGGCCTTGCGCCGCATGACCGGCAAACGCTTCATGCCCGTTCCCGGCGACGAGGTGGCGGTGCGCATCCTCGAGGACGGTGCGACCGTGATCGACGCGGTCGAACCGCGCCGCTTCTCGTTGGAGCGGCGAACGGCCGGCGGGCGCGCCAAGACCATGGCCGCCAACGTCGATCTGCTCGCTACGGTCACCTCGCTCGGCGATCCGGCGCCAAGGCTGGTGACCCTCGATCAGCTTTTGGCCTTCGCCGAACTCGAATCGATCGCGGCGCTCGTGGTCTTCACCAAACCCGACCGCGGCGATCCGGCCGAGCGCGAACGCCTCACGGCGCTCTATCACGACCTCGGCTATCCCGTGGTCGTGGTCAACGCCAAGGCGGGCGAGAACGTCGCGGGGCTGCGCGCCGCGCTCGCCGGCCACCGGGCCCTGCTCACCGGGGTCTCCGGCGTCGGCAAGAGCACGATCTTCCGCGCCCTGGGCGGCGAGGCGGTCGTCGGCGAGCTCTCGCGCCACGGGCTCGGGCGCCAAACCACGACCACCGCCCGGCTCTACCGCATGGGGGAAGGCTTCCTTATAGATAGTCCGGGCGTCAACGAGTTCGGCTTGGGCGAGATCGCCGCCGCCGAGCTGGCACCCGCCTTTCGCGAGATGGCGGAGCCGGCGCTGCGCTGCCGCTTCACCGATTGCACGCATCTCCACGAGCCGGACTGCGCCGTGCAGGCGGCGGTCGCCCAGGGCGCGGTCGCGCCCAGCCGCTACGCGAGCTTCCGGAAGATCCTCACCGAGCCGACTTAGGTCGCACTAGCATCGGCGCAGGGGGCGTGTTATACTCTTGCGGTTCTCGTCCACACCGTAAGGAGTCACTTCTTGCCCAACATCAAGGCCGCCGTAAAGTGGGCGCGGCAATCGGAAAAGCGTACGACGCGCAATAAGGACGTCAAGAGCCGCCTCAAGACGATCTACAAGAAGGCCGTCGCCTCGGGCGAGGCGGCGCAAGCGCAGGGCGTTGAAAGCGAGCTCGACAAGGCCGCGAGCAAAGGGATCGTCCACCGCAATAAGGCCGCGCGCAAGAAGTCGCGGCTCGCCAAAGCGATGCGCCGAGCGGCAACGGCGCCGG
>DATJRF010000237.1:0-2773 GCA_035505015.1 Verrucomicrobiia bacterium
CGGAACGATCGTCGCTTCGCAGCAGGAGCGTTCGCAGGCGCAGAACCGCGACGTCGCGATGAACATCTTGCGCGCCAAGCTCGCCGCCCGCGCCGCGCAGGAGCGCGAGCAGCGCCTGAGCGATCTGCGCGGCGAGCGCCAGGCCAACGAGTGGGGCTCGCAGATCCGCTCCTACGTGCTCCAGCCGTACCAGCTCGTCAAAGATCATCGCACGAACGTCGAGACGGGCAACGCGCAAGGCGTGCTCGACGGCGACGTCGATCCCTTCGTCTGGCCCTACCTGCAGCAGCGCCGTGCGCGATAGGTGGCTCTGGCTCGCGACGCTGGCCTACGCGGCGCTGCTGACGTGGCTCGGCGCGATCAAATACGCCGCCCACCGCAATCTCGTCGACTTCGGCATCTTCGAGCAGACCGCAGCCAGCGCGTTCGGGTGTTTCTGCAACGCGGTCGAGGGGAGCCACTGGGCGTTCCATTTCTCGCCGATCCTCTACGTGGCGGGCGCCGCCGTCGCGCTATGGCACTCGCCGCTAGCGTTGATCGCGCTGCAGGCGCTCGCCGGGGCGCTGACGATACCGCCGATCTACGCTCTGGTGCTGCGCAAGCGGGGCGACGTCGGATCGGCGCGCCTGGCGGGTGCCGTCGTGCTGCTCTATCCGCCGCTGGCGGGCTTGATCTTCGGCGACTTTCACGAAAACGGTTTTGCTCCGGCGGCGGTCGCGTGGGCGCTGTATCTCTTCGACGCCGGGCGCCTGTGGTGGTCGGTGCTCGCGGCGCTCGCGGCGATCGCCGTAAAGGAAGATCAGGCCGCCTTCATCGCGGTTGCCGGGTTTCTGGGTTGGTGGCGCTTCCGCGGGACGATGCCCGGGCTCGCTGCGCTGGCCGTCGCGGTGGTTGCAGCGCTCGCGTTCGCGCAGTATTTCGAGCACGTTGCGCCGCACGCCGCGGTGCTGGCATCCTGGCAGCCGGTGCGCTTCTACGCCTGGACCGCGCAGGACGTGCGCGCGCTTTTCCCGGCCGGGCTTGCGCAGCGTGCCGGCTTCCTCGTGCTGGTCTTCGCGCCGCTGCTCTTTCTGCCGTTTCGCTCGCGCATGCTGTGGCTCGCGGCTGCGCCGCTCGGGGAAGTGCTGCTCTCGCGTATGCCGACGACCTTCACGCTCGGAAGCCACTATGCGGGCGCGTGGCTCGGTTACGTGCTCGCGGCCTTCGCTTTTGCGGTCCGCGCGTTGCCGCCGGCGCGCGGGCGGGTGCTGCTCTGGTGGTGTATCGGCCTGTGCGTCGTCGAACTGGCCGTCGCCGACCCGCTCCATCCCGGCCTGAACCTGCGCGCGCCGCAGTCGCGCGACGCCGCGCTGGATCGCTACCTGCGCGCGCTGCCGCCGAACCTCGACGTCGCCACGCAAGAGGAGGCCTACACGCACCTGGCTCTGCGCGACCCCAACGCGACCGTGTTGCCCGAACGCGCCGGCACCGAGCCCAACGCGTGCTATCTCTTGATCGATCGGGCGTTCCCGGACTCGCCGCGCCTGCAGGAGTACGGCACGGCGATCGCCGCGTTGGTTGCGCGGGGCCGCTACGCGCCGGCCGGCCGCGCGGGAGGCATCGAACTGTACCGCCGGACGGGCTGTCGCTAGCGCGCCGGTGGCGTGCGTGCGGCATCGGATCGTCCTCTCGGCCGAGCTCTTCGTCCCCTAGTTGTAAATCTCTCCGAGACCGATCTGCGCGGGGGATCCGCTTGCTACGTGTATCGTGATCGTGAGCGACGTAATCGGCGTCACCGGAAGATACGTGTTCATGTAAAGGTAGTAGTCTTCGGTGCCGCCGGCCAGACCCGAGTAAACGATCCCGTTGGCGGCGGTCGCCGTCACCGCGACCGTGGTGCCGTTGGCCGGATAACCGCCGCTTGCGCAATCGGTAAAGCCGAAATAGAGGTACTGGTCGAATCCGAGGTAGGTGGCAACCTTCGTCGTGATCGAGATCGTGCGGCTCGCGTTGGGTGTAAGCGTGTAGCACGAGCTATTGTAGGCGATCGCGGATCCGCCCGAAGCCTTCCAGCCGTAGTAGCTAGAACTGGTGCCGGGATCGTGGAAGATCGTGGAGATCGCAAGCGGTTTCTTTGCCGGAAGCGTCTGGCAATCGTACGTCGAGACCGAGCAGGCCGCGAAGTTCGAGACGCCTAGGCCCCACGGGTTCCACGTGTCCAAGGCGATGTTCGGGTTCGTGCTCGAGTAGTTGCTTGGAACCCCGGCGATCAGGGACTGGTCGTACGAGTTGAAGGGCGTGTTACTGAAGTTGCTCAGGGACATGTACGGCGCCGAGCCGCTCGCCACGATGTCCGGACCCGTGAATCCGCCGTACGTCCAGTAGAACGGGTTCTTGGTAGCGAGCGTGATCTGCGAGGCTTTGAGCTTGAGCGTAGCGGTTGTCTTGGCGCCGACCGGAGCGGCGGCGAGCGTCGTCGTCGCTCCGACGAAGGGCATCGTCGTGTTGCCGGCGCCGACCACGAGCGGACCGCGGAACGCGGACACGATCAGCGAGCCGTTGGCGGTTCCGAAGAGCGTCGCGCACGACTCCGGGATGAACGCCGCCGGCTTTGTGGGCAAGTGCGAGCCGTTGCCACCGTCGCACGGCAACCCGAAGATCGCCGGCCTGTCAACGTCGGTGTTGATCTCGGTGTCTAAGTTGTACCAAACGTATTGGTCGGCGGCGTCGCCGGTCGGGTTTGCGACCGAGACGACGGTCGCCGCTGCTCCGCCCGAGATCGTCAGCGTGCGCT
>DATJRF010000238.1:0-2503 GCA_035505015.1 Verrucomicrobiia bacterium
GAACATATTCGCAAGGATTTCGGCAGCGTCTGCGCCGTGCGCGACGTCAGCTTCGTCATTCCCGAGGGAACGACGTACGGCCTGATCGGCCCCAACGGCGCCGGCAAGACGACGACGATGCGCGCGATCCTCGGCATCCTGGCGGTCGACGCCGGCCGTATCGCATGGAAGGGTACGGCGGTGGACGGGCGCATGCGGCGGCGATTCGGGTATCTTCCCGAAGAACGCGGGCTCTACGGCCGCATGAGCGTGATCGAGCAGATCGACTACTTTGCGCAGCTCCACGGCTTGCGCGGCGGCGAAGGCAAGCGCCGCGCGCGCGAATGGATCGCGCGGCTCGAGCTCGAGGGTTACGCCGACCGGCCCTGTTCCGAGCTCTCCAAGGGCAACCAGCAAAAGGTGCAGATCGCCTGCGCCGCGGTACACGCGCCGGAGCTCTTGGTACTCGACGAGCCGTTTTCGGGGCTCGATCCCGTCAACGCCGAGATCCTGCTCGCAATTCTCCAGGGACTCAAGGCCGACGGCACCACGCTCGTGCTCTCGAGCCACCAGATGTGGCAGCTCGAGGTCCTGTGCACCGGTTTTTGCATCGTCTCGGGCGGGCGTAACCGCCTTGCCGGCACGCTCGCCGAACTGCGCGCGCGCATGCCGGCGCGCGTCGTGCGCGCCGCGCCCTCGAGCGAAGCGGTGCGCAACGTGCTCGGCGCCGTTCCCGGCGCGCGGCCGGTCGAAAGCGAGCCGGGGGTCGCCGCCTACGAGGTGCCGGCCGCGACCGATTTCGCGGCCGTCCTCTCGCGGCTCGTGGCGGCCGACGCGATCGTGCGCTTCGAAGCGGTCGAACCGAGCCTGCGCGAGATCTATCTCGCCGCCGTAGGGGAGGCGGCATGAGGGATTTCTGGATCGTCTACCTCGCGGAGACGAAGCGGCGGCTGCGCTCGCGCGCCTTTCAAATCGGTCTGGTCATCGGGATGCTCGGCGTCGCCGGGATGATCGAGCTCCCCGGCTTTCTCGATAAGCAGATCGCCGCCGGTCAGCGCACGATCCTGCTCGCCGGCGAGCCGGCGCTGATCGCGCGGGCGCGCCCGCTGCTGCAGAGCAGTTACACGATCGCCGGCACGCGAGTCTCGACGGCCGCACCCACCGCAGCCGAGCTCGCCGCCGCACGCGCGGGGGCGCTCGTCGCGGTGGAGCGCTCCGCGAGCGGGCTGCGCGCGACCGTGTATTCGACCAATCCGGGCAGCGCGGCCGCGACGCACGTGGGGGCCGCGCTGGTGCCGCTGAGCGTCCAGCTCGCCACCCGGCTCGATGCCGCGCAGGCGGCGCGCGCGGTGAACGTTCCGGTCGAAGTACGCGGCGTCGGGAAGGCGTTCGCTTCGCCGCAGGCGGCGCTGCTCGCGCGCACCATCGGCTTCTCGCTGCTCGTCGTGCTCTATCTCATCGTGATCCTCAACAGCCAGCTCACGCTCACCTCGGTCATCGAGGAGAAGACCAACCGCATCGCCGAGCTGCTCGTCGCCGCCATCGATCCGCTCCCGCTGCTCTACGCGAAGATCTTCTCCGGGACGACGCTGGCAGTGGTGCAGATGCTGGCGTGGGTGGTCGTCGGCGCGCTCGTCGGCGCTCACCCCAGCGGCCAGAGCCTGGGCGCGATCGGCGCGAGCGGCATCAAGCCGGCGATCCTCCCGGCGTTCCTCTTCTTTCTCTTCGTCGGGCTGCTGCAGTTCTCGACGATCTACGCCGCGATCGGCTCGCTCGTCTCGCGCCCGGAGGATCTGGGCAGCATCAGCTCCGTGCTGATCTTCCCGATCGTCGCCGCGTTCTTCACCGCAATCATCGCGCTCGATACGCCCGGCGCTCCCTTCGTGGTCGGCGCCAGCTTCGTTCCCCTCATCGCGCCCTTCGTCATGTTCGTGCGCATCGTGATGGGCGATCCGCCGCTCTGGCAGATCGCGCTCTGCGCCGCGATCAACGTGGTCGCGCTCGGAGCGATCGCCATCGCCGCCGGCCGCCTCTATCGCGTCGGCATGCTCCTCTACGGCCGCCCACCGAGCCTCGCCCAAATCTGGCAAGCCGTCCGCGCCCGCTGACCCGCGGTCATGGGCTCTTGCGCTCGTAGAGCCGGCAGCAACGGTCCGGGGTGGGGACGTTGCGCCAGTTGGAGCTTTTGCGCAGGGCGCGGTCGAGCTTGTCTTTCTTCTTTACGAGCATGGCGTTGATGTCGTAGGCCTCGACCAGGCGCCGCCAGCCGCGAGCGGCGTTGCGCAGCGTGTTGAAATCGTACCAGACCCGCGGCGGGTACGGGTCGGCGCGGCCGTCCATGAAGACGCGCACGGGGAAGTCTAGGCCGACCGAGCACGGCGCGAAGTCGTAGCAGAAAACGCGCTGTTGATCCGGCATCGCCGCAAGCAGGCGAAACGACGCAAGCGGCGGCTTCCAGGCGTCGCGCGGCGGTCCGGCGCGAACCTGCGCGACGAAGATCGCGACGGCCAGGAACGCGCCGCCG
>DATJRF010000239.1:0-2178 GCA_035505015.1 Verrucomicrobiia bacterium
TTGCCGTGGATTCTCTCGCCGCGCATCGCCTTCGAGTACCATTTCTTCCCGAATCTCTCGATCATCGTCCTCGCCGACGCCGTGCTGCTGCAGCGCATCTGGAATCGCGCGGGGAAGGCCGTGATCGCGGGCCTCTCTTGGCCGAAGCTCACCGTCGCGGTCTACATGGCGGCGGTCGTCGCAGCCTTTGCCTTCTGGTTCCCGATCGTCGCCGATTTGCCCGAGACATGGAGTCAGTGGGACGCGCGCATGATCACGCCGCTCGAGGGGAACAACTGGATCAATCCGCACCCCGGACAGTAGACGATGTCGGGACATTCCAAGTGGCATAACATCAAGCTTCGCAAGGGGAAAGTCGACGCGCAGCGCGGCGCCCTCTTTACGAAGCTGAGCAAAGAGATCATCCTCGCGGCGAAGGCGGGCTCGCACGATCCCGACGCCAACTATCGCTTGAAGATGGCGGTCGAGAAGGCGCGCGAGTTCAACATGCCGCAGGACAACATCAAGCGCGCGATCGCGCGCGGCGCCGGTACGACCGGCGAACGCGAGATCGAGGAGATCCGTTACGAGGGGTATGGCCCGCACGGGGTCGCGGTCGTGCTCGACATCGCAACCGACAACCGCAACCGCACCGCCGGCGACCTGCGCTTCGCCTTTACGAAGAACGGCGGGACGCTCGGCGAAAGCGGCAGCGTCGGCTGGATGTTCGACGCCGTCGGCATCGTCGAAGCCGATCCGGCCGGGAGATCGGAAGACGCCTTCACCGACGCAGCGCTGGTCGACGGAGTCGACGACGTCGAGTTCGATCCGCAGGGCGCGCTCGTCTATACCGAACCCACCAAGCTTGCGAGCGTGCGCGACGCGCTGCGCGAGCGCGGGATCAAGGTGACGCAAGCGTATTTGGGGATGCGGCCGAAGACGAAGGTCGAGCTCGCGGGAGCCGAGTTGGCTGCCGCGCTCGCATTCCTCGACGCCGTCGAGGAACACGAAGACGTGCAGCGCGTCTTTAGCAATCTGGACGCCACGGACGTGGCGCTGGAGGCGCTCGCCTGAGAAACGCCGAGGCCGGCGGCCGGGACTGGCGCGAGATCCTGCACGAGTACCTGCCGCGCGATTGGGTCTTTCCGATCGTGCTGGTCGTGTTCACGGCGCTCGTGGTCTGGTTCGCGCGCTCGATCCACGATTTTCTGCTGCCGCCGGCCGACACCATCACCGTGCCGTCGTTCGTCGGCCAGACGCTCACCGATGCCGACGCCGAGATCGCCAACTTGAAGCTCGCTTCGGCCGTCATCGATCGCGTCACGAGCGATCGCTACCCCAAAGGCGTCGTGGTGATGCAGCGCCCCGATGCGGGAACCGACGTCCGGCAGGGACGGCAGATCTCGTTCGTCGTCAGCGACGGCATCGTCGCGCGCCTCATGCCCGACCTGCGCTATCAGTCGATGCGCGAGGTCTCGCTGGATCTCGCTCGCGCCAAGCTGCAGCTCGGCAAGGTGACGTACGCCAAGAGCGAGGTGATCCCCGAGGGGCACGTCATCTCGCAAGATCCGGCGCCGCTTTCGAACGTCGACGAAGGCGACGTCGTGACGCTGGTGGTCAGCAAAGGCGGCCTCACCCAGCTGCGCGTGCCGAACTTCGTGGGAACCAACGTCGACCAGGCGCGAGCGCTCGCGGACAAGATGGGCATCAAGCTCGGGCAGATCGTCTGGACGCCGCTCGGGCGAGAGGGGCCCGCGCACGGGACGATCGCGCGCCAGTTGCCCGCCGCGGGAACGAAGATCTCCACGTTCGACCAGGTCTCGCTGCAGGCCAGCGCGGGGCCGTACGAGTCCGGCTACATCATCCGGCAGGCGCGCGTGCTGGCCTCGGTCCCGGTGCCCGAGGGCGAGACCGCGAGCGCGAACCAGCTCGACGTCCGGCTGACGGTGACCGATGCGACCGGGCACTACGATCTCTACCATGCCTTTGCGGAGCCGGGGCAGAAGCTCGCCTTTACGGTGACCGCGGTCGGCACGTCCGTCGTCGACATGTACGTCAACGGCGTGCTCGTCGGCGAGACGCGGCTCGGTTCGGAGCCGCCCGCGATCTACGACATGAAACCTTCGCCCAGCCCGAGCCCGTGAGAGGAGAACGCCGGTGAAGCTCGCGCCCTCGCTGCTCTCCGCCGACTTCGCACGG
>DATJRF010000240.1:0-2269 GCA_035505015.1 Verrucomicrobiia bacterium
TCCGGAGGCTCAGACGACCCAGTGGAAGACAAGATGATTACGTGTAAGGACTGCGGGAATCAATTCGTTTTCTCAGCCCGCGAGCAGCAGTTCTTCGCCGAAAAAGGTTTTCAGAACCAGCCCCAGCGCTGCCGTGAATGCCGCCAGGCCCGCCGGGCCCAGAACGGTGATCACGCGCCTGCCCCGTCTGGAGCCCGACCGAGTTTCGAGGCCGTCTGTGCTTCGTGCGGCGTCAACACGACCGTCCCGTTCCGCCCGCGCGGCGATCGGCCGGTCTACTGCCGCGCCTGCTACACCGCCCAGGTTCCGGCCGGGGTTTGAGTGCCGGGAATCCCGAATGGGATTCCTGACATGGCGAGCCCCCAACCCGATGAACCCTCCGCCGTCGCGTTTGACGGCGAGGCGTTGACGTATGTCGACCAGCGGCTGATCCCGCACCGGGTCGAGCGTAAACGCGCTCGCACGGTGGGCGACATCGAAGAAGCGATCAAGACGCTTGCGGTCCGCGGCGCGCCGGCGATCGGGGTCTTCGGCGCGTACGGCGTCGCGATGTTGCGCGACCTCATCGACGACGACGACGCGTTTGCGGCAGCCGCGCGGCGCGTGCGCGATGCGCGTCCCACGGCGGTCAATCTCGCGTGGGCGGTCGATCGCGTACTGGCCTCCGCCGACATGCGTGCCGAGGCTGATGCGATCCATCGCGAGCAACGGGCGATGGATGCCGCGATTGCCGACGCCGGACTCGATCTGATTCCGAAGCACGCGAACATTCTCACCCACTGCAACACCGGACCCATCGCGACCGCCGGCGGCGGAACCGCGCTCGGCGTCATCATTGCTGCGCAGCGCGCGGGGAAGTCACCGCACGTGTTCGTCGACGAAACGCGGCCCTTGCTGCAAGGCGCGCGGCTAACGTATTTCGAGTTGGCGCATGCCGGCGTCGACGCGACCCTGCAAGTCGACGGGGCGGCGGCGATCGCAATGCAGCGCAAGAAGATCGACCTGGTGATCGTGGGCGCGGATCGCATCGCGCGCAACGGCGACGCCGCCAACAAAATCGGCACCTACGGGCTCGCGATCCTCGCGGCCCACCACGGCATTCCGTTTTACGTGGCCGCACCGCGCTCGACGTTCGATTTCACGCTGCAAAGCGGCGACGCCATCCACATCGAAGAGCGCGCAGCCGGCGAAGTGGCCGCGTTCGGCGACACGGCGGTTGCGCCCGCCGATGCAAAGGTGTACAACCCTGCCTTCGACGTCACACCGGGTCACTTGATCACCGCCTTCGTCACCGAGTACGGCGTCATTCATCCGCCCTACCACGAAACGATTCCGGCGTTGGAGCTGCGCCCAAACGCGAGCGCCTTCGCAACGGGGGGACCGCGCGCGTAGTCGCACTTCACATGAAATACTACGAGTTCATCGACAAGTCGCCGAAAATCGGCAGCCTCGTGGTGATCGAGGGAACCGAACGCGCCCTGGCCGAGCGCGCGCTCGATGTGCTGCTCGACCGCTTGTTGCCCGCTGACATGCGCGATCTCAATCTCGAGCGAATTGCTTCGGCCGAATGGACCGACGCGGCGCGCGCACGCGAAGCCGTCTCCGCGATGCCGTTCTTGGCCGATCGCCGCGTGGTCGTCGTGAGCGATGCGCAAACGTTACGCGCGCAGCCGCGGCGCGAGCTTTTTGAAGTGATGGAAACCGTGCCCGACGGGAACACGCTGATCGTGCTCGATCTTCTCTCGCCCCGGTCGCAGCGCCCGCAACCCCTCGGGGCCCAGGCCGGGCGCGCCGCCTTGCGTATCGATACGACCGCAAACGAAGAGACCCGCGGGCGATACATCGACGACGTGCTCGCCGCACTCGGCGCCACCGCCGAGCCACGCGTGCGCGCGGAGCTCGCGCGCAGCGAAGCGGACCTCGCGAGCGTCCGCAACGATCTCGAAAAACTCGCCCTCGGCGGCAAAAAGATCACCTTCAAAGACCTCGAGGGAGAGTCGCTCGCGATCGAAGATCCCAAAGCGTACCGGTACGCCAGCGCCCTGGTCGAGGGACACGTGGGCGAGGCGCTCGGCATCGCGCACGAGTTCTTCGCAAACGATCCGCGCGGCGCGGCGATCCCGCTCCTCTCGGCGCTGGCCACCGAATGCAGTCTGCTTTGGGAACTGGCCCGTCCGGGCGGCGAGCTTCCGGCGCGCGCGAAGTGGCGCGAGCGCGTGCTACGCCCCATCGCCGGCCGGGTCGGCGAGCGGCGCGCCAAGATCGCATA
>DATJRF010000241.1:0-5109 GCA_035505015.1 Verrucomicrobiia bacterium
TCGAAAACGCCGGCCGATCAAGCGCCGCAGCTCGGCTTGGCGATAGCGCCGATAGTGGCCGAGCAACTCATCGTGCAGGCCGAAGAGCGCCGGCATCGACGGGACGCTGATGGCGAGGGCGCCGCCGGGCCGCACCAGGCGCGCCAGCTGTTCGACCGCCGCGCCGTCGTCTTCGATATGTTCGAGCACGTCGTGCATCACGACGACGTCGGCGGGAGGGCGGTTCGCGGCGAAGGCGTCGAGGCCACACGCCAGCACCGTGACGCCCGCCGGCGCGCTCTTCGCGGCGAGCGCATAGGCTTGCGGGTCGGGCTCGCACGCAACCACCGTGCAGCCGCGTGCGGCGGCAAGCGCGCTGAAGTAGCCGCCTCCGCAGCCGACGTTGTAGACCAGCCGCCCGGGTAAAAGCGCGCGGTCGAGCCAGCGCAGCGCTAAGTCGTATTTCGCGCGCGCGTACGGATCCGTCTCGCGGAAGAGATGATCGCTGCCGGTGTACCCCGCGTCGGCGGTGACCGATCCGCTCACGTGACGAACGCGGTTTCGCGCAGCGCCGAGCGCTGGGCGAGCAGCGACGCGCTGTCGCGGCCCTCGGTCGCGAGCGCCCAGCGGATGCGCGCCAGCTCGGCGAAGTTGCGCACCGTGCCTTTGACCGGGTCGAAGCGCGTGTCGGCGTCGTTGCTCCAGAGGACGGGAAACTCGAGGATGCGGTAACCTCGCCGCAGCGCCCGCAGGATCATCTCGATGTCGAACATGAAGCCGTCGGTCAGCAGCTCTCCGTAGAGCGCACGCGCCACGTCGGCGCGATAGATCTTGAAGCCGCACTGCGTGTCGGAGATGTAGAGCGGGACGCTCATCGCCGCGTGCACGACCAGATTGTAGACTTGCGAGCCGATCTGCCGGTAGAGCGGCTGCGCCCGCAGCACGCTGCCGCGCATCCGCCGCGAACCGTGCGCGACGTCGCACATGTCGAGCTCGAGCATCGTGATGCCGAGCGTAGCGATATCGTAGGGAACGCACAAGCCGGCGTCGGCAAACATGATCGCCTCGCCGCGCGCGTGCGCCACCCCCTGGGCGACGGCATGCCCCTTGCCGCGGTTGCGCTCGTAGCTCACCACCCGCAAGCTCGGATAGCGCGCCTGCAGGGCACGCGCCGCGGCAGCGGTGCCGTCGCTCGAACCGTCGTCGACGACGAGGATCTCGCCACCCTGCGGGCGCGAACGCAAGAACGCGTCGGCCGCTGCAACGTCGCGCTCGATCTTGAGGGCTTCCTTGTACGCGGGGATGACGATGCTGACGACCACGGCGCTCCCCGGCGACCGCTGCGGAGCGCCTACGTCGAAGACGGTGCCGGCGTTGCCGCAGTGAGTGCGCCGCGGTGAAGCTGCGACGTATCCAGGCCGGACGCCTTCCGGATCGCGTCGATGTCGGCCGAGAGCGCGGTAGCCGTGTCGCTGGCGGGCGGGCAGCTCAAATCCGGCGAGCTCCAGCTCCCCCACGTCACGTGGGTGGTCGACCCGAAGGAGGCGCTCTTCATGCACGGCTCGACGCTCGCGCCTTGCGCCTTGGCGGCGGCGAGATCCTTGAAGAACTGCGCGGCCACTGCCGCGGAAACGGCGAACGGCTTCGGCGTCGCGCCCGCCTCGGGCACGCCGCGCCGCGCGATCACGAGCGTCGCGGCCCCAGCGGGTGTAACCGCGATCTTCCAACCGGCAAAGTTCGTGGATCCCGAGTTGACGATCGTAGCCGAGCCGGCCGCATCCGCGCCGGCCGCCGCTGCGGCGGCGAGCGCGAACGTCAAGCCGAGGACGACCGTCCTACAAACCGCCGAGGCCATGCGGCGTCCCCCAGCCGGTCGGCCCGTCGTAGCCGACGCGCGCGACGCAGATATAGGTATACGCTTGGGGGCAGCTGCCGTCGACCGGCCCATAATCGTTCCTCCCCGAGACGACGTCGTTGAAGTTGGCGGCTCCGCGCTTTGCCCAGAGCTGTGCGGGCGAGAAGCGGCCGCCGTTCTCCGCCAGGCCGATCAACCCGGCGACGATCGGCGACGACTCGCTCGTACCGCCGTTGTACCCCATCACCGGCGAGCCGCCGTCGGCGCACGGCGTGCAGACGACCACGACGCCGGTCACCGGATCCGCGTCGGCAGAGACGTCGACCTCGTTGCGCATCGTACAGCCCGCGGTCGAAGAGAGCTGCTGCCACGAAGGCTTTGGAACGACGGCGCTGCAGCCGCTGCCGGTCGCGCAAGGGCCGCCGTAGCAGTCGTTGCTCTTGGGATTGAGTCCGTCCCAGACGACCTCGTCCCAGCCGCGCTTCACGCGAGCATCCGGCACCAAGTGCGTGCCGCCCACGCAGATGACGCTCGCATACGAGCACGGCTGCTGCGCGCCCCAGCCGTCGTCGCCGGCGCTCGCGACGATCGTGCGCCCGGCGATCGCGTAGTCGCTGTTGCTCGCGCCTTCTTCGTCGTTGCTGTACGAGTTGCTGATCGCAACCGCGCCGGCGTTCGCCGCCGCTCGCACGGCGCTCTCCAGGTCGTCGTCGTTGTCGCTCTGCGCTTGAACGAGAACGACCGTACACTTCGGGCAGACCGCGGTCACCATGTCGACGTCGAGCGCCTCTTCGCCGCGCCAATCGTAGTTCGGGTTGGTGTTGGGCGGCGGCAGCGGAGAACTCTGGCCATGTTCGTTGATGATACGCAGGCAGCTCGCGCAGGCCGGCAAGCCGAAAAGCTTGCGATAGCGCGCCAGATCGGAGGCCGCTTGCGTATAGCCGTACGCATCGACCACCGCGATCTTCACGCCCGCACCGCGGCGCGCCGCCTGCGCCACGACGTCGTAGGCTTGCTGGAGATCGGCCGGACCGTAAAAGCCGGGCCGGTGCAAGTAGGCCGCGGCCGTTTGCGGGTGCTCGATCGCGCCGGCCGGGATGCGCGCGCCGGCGACGATCGCCATATCGCAGTGGTAGCGTCCGCGAGGAACGTTCGCGCAGACCCGGCGCAGCGTTCCCGCCGGCGCGTCGAAGGGGCTGCCGCCCGCGGAAGCCTGGGATGCACCGCTCGAGGGCACGAGCGACGCCGATCCGCCGCCGCAGGCGGCGAGCGACGCGATCGAAAGCATGGCGAGGGCGCGAAGGAGGGTCGATTTCACGGCGGCATCTCCTAGAGAATCCGGACGGTTTCGGTTACACGCCGAGCCCAAGGACTCCCGTGCTCGAAGGAAACGCCGATTTCGGTGGAAACGTGCGCTGGAACGTGAAAGCAACCGTGCGCATCCCGACGCCGCTCGGCCTGGATTTGGTGGTCGGCAGCGACGGCGAGCGGATCGTAGCGAGCGACTTCGCCGCCCCACGGCGAGCGCGCGCCGCGGCGGCGCCCGCGCTTCTGCGCGAAGCCTCGTCCCAGGTTCGCGCCTACTTCGCGCGCCGGCTGGCGCGTTTCGATCTGCCGCTCGGGCTCGAGGGGACGCCGTTCTGCGTGGCCGTTTGGCGCGCCGTCGCCGAGCTGCGTTTCGGCGAGATCGTCTCCTATGCGGAGGTCGCGCGGGCGGTCGGCCGGCCGCTCGCACACCGCGGCGTCGCGGCGGCGATGGGGCGCAGCCCGCTCGATCTCTTCATCCCCGCGCACCGCGTGATCGGTGCCGACGGGCGCGTCAAGGGCGCGCTCCCCGGCTCGATTCGCGCACGCCTGCTGCTCTTCGAGCGGCCGGAGCGCCGAAAGGAACGGCGGCCGGCCGCTCGCAAAGACGCACGCTCATGACGAGACGACTGCTCGCCTTTGCAGCGCTCGCGCTCATCAGCGCGCCGGCGGCTCGCGCGGCGACGGTCGGTTCGATCCACGGCACGGTCACCGACGCGACCGACCGCAGCCGCCGGCTCGCCGGCGTGCGCGTCGAGATCGTCTCGACTTCGGGGAAGTACGCGGCGGTCACGGACGCCCGCGGCTTCTACTCGCTGGTCGGCATCATCCCGGATACCTACGTCATGACGGCGCGCTTGGCGGGCTATCGCAGCTTCCTCGAGCGCGGCGTCACGATCAGCCAGGACTCCGCCATCGCGATCGACCTCTCGCTGCAGCGCGAGTCGCTCCAGCAGATCGCGCACGTCACCTCGCGCTCGGCGAGCTTCCCGGTGCAGCCGCACCAGGCGACCGACGTCTACGTCGTCGGCAACCGGGAGCAAGCGCAGTTGGGCGGCCTGCCGAACTTCGAAAACGAGTCGCAGCTGCTCAACACGCTGCCCGGCGTCACCGGCGTCGGCGGCAGCGGCGGGGGACTCATCGGCGGCTTTCCTTCGATTCGCGGAGGGCTCGACAATCAAACCGGCTACGAGATCGACGGCATCGACGCGACGGATCCGATCGTCGGCTACTTCATCAACAACTCGATCGTCAACGGCGCCCAGAGCATCAACGTCACCGATGGCCCGGGCGACGCGAGCAAGGGCGGCTCGGGCTCCGGCTACGTCAACATCGTCACCAAGACCGGCACCTTTCCCAGCAGCGGCTTCGTCCAGTTCGAGGACGGCGGCCCGGCCTTCGAGCACAACCTCAAGTTCGAGTACGGCGACGCGACCTCCGACAAGAAGTACTCGATCTTCGTGAGCGGCCGCTACGGGCGCGACTTCGGCGGCGGCACCGCGCCGCCGTACGGCAATACCTACGGCGGTTTCTCGACCGCCTTCCCCGATACGATCGGCCAAGTGCAGTTCGAAGCGACCAACGACACGCTGGTCAACGCGATCGCGCACTTCGGCCGAAACGACGCCAACACGATTCAGCTCTGGGGCGATTGGGGCGCGAACCGCGAGGTGGGCGGTTACGGCATCGATCCGCAGACCTATCCGTACTACACCGGCAACCCGCAATACGTCGGCGTCTACCAGTACACGCCGGTGATCCTGGGGACCGAGGAGGCGAAGTACGGCATTCCCATCGTCGTCGCGAGCCCCTCGCCGCTGACGACGAAACAGACCGACGCGCTGATGCCCTTCTTCCCCGGGCAGGGCGCCGTCGATCAGCCGATCGGGACGGTTCCCAACGAGACGACGGTCTTCGATCTGCTCAAGCTCGCCTACTCGCGGCAGATCGGCTCGAACGCCTTCGTCAAC
>DATJRF010000242.1:0-2663 GCA_035505015.1 Verrucomicrobiia bacterium
ACACGAAGGATTTCACCGGTACGACGAATCCTCGCCGCGATCTCCACGCGCTCTTCACGATCATCCACGACGACGGCTTCAAGATCATCGTGCGTCCCGGTCCGGTCATTCGCAACGAGTGGCGCAACGGCGGCTACCCCGATTACCTGCTCGAGCGCCCCGCCTACGCGATGCCGCTGCACGACGTGCTCGATGGCCGCTATCCCGCGACGGCGACCTACCAAAACGCGCACGCCGACGCAGCCGCGCAGGAATGGCTCGAGAACGCGACCCATCTCCAAGCGGCCTCGGCGTGGCTGCACGACGCGCTCTCGGCGGTAGCGCCCTACGCGAACGACGTCATCGCGATCGCGCTCGACGACGACCAAGGCGCCTACCTGGACAACGACACCTGGCCCGCACCGCACTGGCACGCCTACGTCGGCTGGCTGCGCGCACGCGTGCAAGAGACGGTGGGTACGCGCGTCCCGCTCTTCATCAACACGTTCGACTCCAAGGTGACCGCCGCGGCGCCGGCTTGGGCCTGGGGCGACTGGTACCAGAGCGACGCCTTCGAGATCGGCGAGCACGATCTGCGGGAGCTCGATTTCGCAACGGGCCTGCTGCAGACACAGCCGCAGCTCCCGGTAATGATGGCGGAGTTTCAGGCCGGCTGGCTGCAGGGCGCCGACGAAGCGATCCCGCGCCCGAGCGATCCGCGCAATACGGCGGTCGCGCTCGGCGAGCTGCTGCGCGACGGCGCGCACGGCATCGTGAACTTTCCGGTGCAAGACACCATCTATCCCGACGGATGGGAAGCGCCCTGGGCCAACTGGTCGTACGCGTGGGACGCCGCCTTCGCCTACGATCTCGCGCAAGCCCCGCGCTACGCCCCGACGGCCGCCTTCGGCGAGGAGATCGCGCGCTACGGCCCGCTCTTGGCCCGGACGCATCCCGCGGCGGACGCGGCGATCGTTTGGCCGCCTTCGCTCTACGAGCCGGGTTCGCTCACCAACGCCGACTTCGCGCGCTTTGCCGGCGAAACCATGGCGATGCAGCAGCGCTGCGAGCGCTTCGAGCTGACCTGCGATCTGCTCGACGCGCGCTTCGCGGACGAATCGACGATCGCGCGCTACGACGCGGTCATCATGCCCGAGCGGCCGCCTCCGGCGTTGCTCGCGACGATGCTGCCCGGCGTGCGCGCGCGCCTAGCGGCGCTCGAGCGCGAGCACCGGCTCTGGTACGACGTCGCAACTATCCCGCCGCACCGGCGGCTGCGCGGCGCCAGAGACGCCACGCTGCTGCTCGCGGACGACGGCTCCTATGCGTTCGTCGAAGCGGTGGATTCGAGCGATCTGCCGCGCGTGCTCGGCCCGATGAGCGTGCGCCTGCACGACCGCTGGATCGCACTGCCAAAGCTCGCGCTGGCGCCGCACTCGGCCGCCTTGCTCCCGGTGAACGCTTCGCCCGCGCCCACCGTTGCAAGCGGCGTCTCGATTCCGACGTATCCAGCCGAGCCGCAGTGGACGGCGGTTCCGCCCTCTGCAGCGAGGACGTTTGCGGGCAGTCTGTTCGGCACCGGCGATCGCGAAACGTTTCTGGCCAACGCGCAGATGCGCGTCGCCTTCGCGGCCGGCGCGGGCGCGCGCGTCGCCCTGCTCGAGAGCGCGCTCCAACCCGGTAACGCCGCGACCTCGATCGGGCTGCTGCGCGATGCCGTCGATCCGGCGGCAACGCCCTCGGCTCGCGACTACATCGCAGCCTACACGCATCCGATCCAAGCCGGGACGTTCAACCGCCACTATGATTGCCGCGATGCGTCGCCGTCGCCGATGACGGCGGTCGTCACGTGCAGCTACGACGCGCCGGATATCCCCGATGGCGGCGCCCGCTTCGAGCGCACCCTCACGCTGGCGGCGGGCGCGCACGAGCTCGCGGTCGACGAAACCTTCGCTCCCCACGATCCGGCCTCGACCGCGCGGCTGGTCAGCATCTCGGGGCTCGCCTTCGCACAAGGCGACACGCTGCTGGCCCCGCCGGGGGCGCCTTTTGCGGCGGTGCTGCACGGCCATCGCCTCGCCTGGATACGCTGGAACCCGGGCGAGGTCGCCCGAGCCGCACTGCGCGCCACGCGCGGCGCGCAGATCCTCACCCTGACCTTCGCGGCGCGGCACGTGCGGTTCGAACTCGGCGTCGCCGAGGCCGCAACCGTCGAGCAGGCAATGCAGGCCCTGCGCGGCCTCTAAGCCGAAAACCCCGCGCTGGCGCCGGGCACGGGGAAGTGGCGGAATGGCAGACGCAGCCGCCTCAAAAGCGGCCGAGGCAACTCATGTGGGTTCGACTCCCACCTTCCCTAAGGTGTTTTTTGCCCGCCGAGAGGAGCGCCTACTCCCGGGAAGAACGCCACGAAACTCAGCCTTTGGTGTGGGCGAAACCTTGCACCCCGTTAGCTTCCGCTCGTGCTCGCGCCGGGGCTCACTCGAGTCTCCCTGACGGAGAACTATCTCCATGAGAGTTGGTGTCACTTCCTGTTGTTTGGCGGCCGCTCTGCTTCTCGTCGGCGCTCCCGCCCGCTCCATGTCGCTTTCTCCTCAAATCAAGCCCGGCGCCATTTTTGTCTATGACGGTACCGTCGAGGCCAGCAAAGGCCGCACGCTGCATCTACGGTACACCATCACGATCGA
>DATJRF010000243.1:0-7898 GCA_035505015.1 Verrucomicrobiia bacterium
ACCGGTCGCGCCGCAGTTCTCCGCCGCGATCGCCGACGTGCTCAAGAGCGTCGGCGTCACGCTGCCGTACTGGGCGCAGCAGTCGAATCTCGTCATCAACGGTCCGTGGTGGCAGCCGGGGAGCTGGGACCTCCTGCATTCGCAGTGCGACGTGATCGCCGCGCTGTTCGTCATCGGGCTCTCGGTGCTGCTCTCGCTCGGCATCCGCGAGTCGGCCACCGCCAACAACGTCTTCGTGGTCCTAAAGATCTCGGCGCTCTTCGTCTTCATCGCGGCGGGTACGCTGCTCTTTCACGCGGCGAACCTCCACAACTTCAACCCGATGGGATGGGGAACCCTCAAGCCCTTCGGCGGGATGGCCGACTACTCGTCGTCGGCGCAGCCCTACGGCATCGTTGCGATCGGCGCCTACGTCTTCTTCAGCTACATCGGTTTCGACACGGCGACCACGACCGCGGAGGAGTGCCGCAACCCGCAGTGGGACGTTCCGGTGGGCGTCATCGGCGCGCTCGCGATCGGTACGGTGATCTACTGCGCGACCGCGATCGTGCTGGTCGGCGCCGTGCCGTGGAGCCAGGTACCGATCAAGGACCCCCTGGTCTACGCGCTCGCGCCGCTGCATCAGGCGTGGCTGAGCTGGATCATCACCCTCGGCGTCCTGGCCGGCACCACCAGCGTCGCGCTCGCCTCGCTGCTCGGGCAGACGCGCATCTTCTACGTGATGGCGCGCGACAAGATGCTCCCGGAGGTGGTCGCGAAGGTCAGCCCGCGCTTCCAAACGCCGGTCTACACGACGCTGATCACCGGCGTCGTCGTTGCCATCCTCACGCTGATCGTGCCGTTGAACAATCTGCTCAACCTCGTCAACATCGGCACGCTCATCGCCTTCACCGTCGTCTGCGCCGGGGTGCTCTATTTGCGCAAGCGCAAGCCCGACTTGCCGCGCAGCTTCAAGGTGCCGTTCGTGCCGCTCTTTCCGATCCTCGGCATCCTCTGCTCGCTCTTCCTAGCGGTCTTCGGCCTCTCGCGCGCGACCTGGACGTGGTTCGCCGTGGCGCTCGTCGCCGGTTTGATCTTCTTCTTCTCGTACGGTTTCTGGAGATCGGATCCGAACGCCGTGGTTCCGGTGGAAGAGCCCGAAGCGCTGCGCGAAGCCTAGAAGCTACTGGGCGCGGCCGACGCCGGGGGTCATGACGTCGATGCGGGCGCGGCGAGGATCGTAGGTCGCGCGGACGTCGAAGGCTTGCGCGATCGCCTTGAGCGAGATCATGACGCGGCCGCGCACGCGAAAGGGCGGGTGGCGCAGCGTCATCGGCATGCCGTTGAAGGTCGCCTTGGGGTCGCCGACGCGCAGACGCAGCGACTGCGTGCCGCGCACGACCGCAATCATGCCGGTCTTCGGGTCGACGACCGTCTCCGCGCCGAGCGCGTCGGCGATCGAGCGCAGGGGAACGAAGACCTTGTCGGCGCTCGCGGTGACCGGCGGCACGTCGGTGTCGACGCGCTCGCCGTCGACCATCATGACGGCCGGACGCGAGAAGGCAAACAGCGAGGAGGCGCCGAGCGCGACGACGGCCGTCAGCGTGAGGCTTTGCCAGCTCAGCGCGCGATAGGTCACGTCGTCGCGCCGACCTCGTGCAGATAGGCCGGATACTTCTCGGCGATGACCTTCTCGATCTCCAGGCGCAGCATTCCGAGCAGCTCGGTCTCCGGATACGTTCCGACCAGCTCGCCGGCGCGGTAGATCGCGCCCTTGCCCTTGCCGCCGGCGACGCCGACGTCGGCCATCTTCGACTCGCCCGGGCCGTTGACGACGCACCCCATCACCGCGACCTTCACCGGCGCGCTGTACGATTTGGCGATCGCTTCGACCGCGCGCCCGAGCTCGAGCACCGAGATCTCGGCACGCCCGCACGACGGGCAAGCGGTGATCTCGAAGCCTTTCTCGCGTAGACCGAGCGACTTGAGGATGCTCCAGCACACCGGCACCTCTTCGATCGGATCGGCGGCCAGCGAGACGCGGATCGTATCGCCGATGCCTTCGAAGAGCAGGATGCCCAGACCGATCGACGACTTGATCGTGCCGTCGCGCAGCAGCCCCGCCTCGGTGATGCCGAGGTGCAGCGCGTACGGCGTCTCTCGCGCGCGCAGCTCCTTGTCGATCAAGCGGTAAGCGTGCACCGTGGTCATGACGTCGTGCGCCTTGAGCGAGATCGCGATGTCGGTGTGGCCGTGCTCTTCGAGCATCTCGACGTGGCGCATCGCCGAGCCGACCATCGCTTCGGGCGTCAGCCCGAGCGTCTTCTCGAGATCCGGCGCGAGCGAGCCCATGTTCACGCCGACGCGGATCGGGATGCCGCGCGCTTTGGCGGCGCTCACGACTTCGGCGACCTTCTTCGGATCGCGAATGTTGCCGGGGTTGAGGCGCAGCTTGGCGACGCCGGCCTCGACCGCGGCGAGCGCCATCTTGTGATCGAAGTGGATGTCGGCGACGATGGGCACCGGCGAACGGTAGACGATCGCGGGCAGTCCGGCGGCGTCGGGCGGATCCTTGACCGTAACGCGCACCACCTCGCAGCCTTCCATCGCCAGGCCGTAGATCTGTTCGAGCGTGGCATCCGCGTCGGCGGTATCGGTCGTCGTCATCGACTGCACGACCACCGGGTGGTCGCCGCCGATCCAGACGCTCTTGGCATCCGGCTTCCCGGTCTTGTTTTGCAGAAAGATCGGCTTGCTCTTGCGGCGCAGGCGAACCACGATTACATCAATCCCTTTCCGGCGGCGATACGTGCGATGTCATGGAAGGCAACGAGCAGCATGAGCGCCATGATCGCCGCGAAACCGGCGATGTGAACCATCGCCTCTTTCTCCGGGTCGACCGGCTTGCCGCGGATCAGCTCGGCGACGATGAAGGCCGCGCGCCCGCCGTCGAGCGCCGGGATGGGAAGCAGGTTGAAGAGGCCGAGCGCAAAGGAGATCAGCGCCGCCAGTCCGAGGTACGGCCCCCAGCCCCAATCTTGAATCGTCACGGCCGCCTGGCCCATGCCGATCGGTCCCATCGTTTGGCTCGAGTACTTCGAGAAATGGGTGATCAGCAACACGAAGCTATCGAGCGTGCTATCGGCGATGTTGACGAATCCGTAGCCCGAGTCGACGAACGCCTCGCCGACACCCACGCGCTGGTAGGTCGGCACCGGCTGGAAGCCGATGCACCCGAGCTTGGGCCCGACTTCGGGCGGGCAAGGTCCCGGCGTCACGTCGACGGCGTGCTCCTCGCCCCCGCGCGAGTAGACGAGGTGCAGACGCTTTCCGAGCGAGCCGTGGATACGCGCGATCAGGTCCTTGCCGTTTGCGATCGCCTTGCCGTCGATCGCGACGATCCGGTCGCCGACCTCTAAGCCGGCGTGCTCGGCGGGCGAGCCGGCGACGAGCATCCCGATCAGCGGGCGCGCCCCGTCGCCCTGAACGCCGAATGCCAGCGCCGCGACGAGCAGGATGAGATAGCACAGCACGAAGTTGGCGAACGGCCCAGCCAGCACGATCGCGAGGCGGCGCCACGGCGACTTGGCCTGAAAGTTGTCGTCATCGTGCGCGGCCGTCGTCTGGAAGTCGCGCTGCTGCTCCGCCTCGGAGGTTTTGCCGTCCTCGCCCTGCATCTGGCAGTAGCCGCCGATCAGCAGCGCGCGCACGGAGTAGAGCGTGCCGCTGCGCTTGCTCTTCCAGCTGTAGATCAGCGGCCCCATGCCGAGCGAAAACTCGATCACGCGCACGCCGTTGCGCCGCGCGACGATGAAATGCCCGAACTCGTGCAGGATGATGAGTACCGAAAGGGTCGCGATGAACGTCAGAATCTTGCCGGCGCCGGCAAGCGTAAGGGCGGCTAACAACACGAGGCTCGAACGATCTCCTCTACCAGGGCGTGCGCGTCGGAGCGCGATTGCCGGTCGGCCGCACGCAGACCCTCCAGACTCAACTCGCGGCCCGCGGCGCGGTCCATCGACCCCTCGATGATACGCGCAATCTCACCGAACGCGATCCTACCTTCGACAAACGCCGTGACGGCGACTTCGTTTGCAGCCGAGAGCACGGCCGGCAGGGTTCCTCCCGCCTCGAGCGCCCGGTAGGCAAGGCGCAAGCAAGGGAAGCGCTCGAAGTCGGGCGGCTCGAAATCGTACCGCAGCTCGCTTGCCTCGGGCTGGGCGCCCAGAGCCGCGAGCTCCTTCGACGCCGTCCCTGCGGGGCCGCGCTCGGCGTGCGGCGCTGGGTGGTAGGGCAGGCGGGCTGGGTAGGCGAGGGCGTAGCCGATCGGCAGGCGCATGTCGGGCGCCGCGAGCTGCGCCTTGACGCTGCCGTCGGTGAAGACGACGAAGCCATGGACGATCGACTGCGGGTGCACGACGATCTTGACCTTCGAGGCCGGGAGGCCAAAGAGCCGGCTGGCCTCGATCGCCTCCAGGCCCTTGTTCATCATCGTCGCCGAGTCGATCGTGTTCTTGGTACCCATCCGCCAGGTGGGATGGGCGAGCGCCGCCTCGACGGTGGCGCGTTCCATCTCCTCGCGCGCGGTGCACCGGAACGGTCCGCCGGAGGCCGTTAGGACGATGGCAGCGACGGCCGAGGCCTCTTCGCCGACGAGGCACTGGAAGATCGCGCTGTGCTCGCTATCGACCGGTAGGAGCTGCGCTCCCGAGGCTGCGGCGGCGGCGACCAGCAGCTCGCCGGCGGCGACGATCAGCTCCTTGTTGGCGACGGCGACGTCCGTGCCGCGCTGGACGGCGGCAAAGACCGCCTCGAAGGCCACCGCCCCGTCGGTCGCGGCCAAGACGATGTCGGGATCGCTCTCGAGCGCGACGCGCCGCAGGCCCTCGGCGCCGTCCTCGGCGGTCGTGGCGATCCGCGGCCCGAAGCGCTCGACCTGCTCGCGCAGCAGCTCGCGGTTGCGCCCGGCCGCCAGCGCGACCACCTCGAAGCGATCCGGATGCCGGGCGATCACGTCGAGAGCCTGGGTTCCGATCGAACCGGTCGATCCCAAGATCGCGACGCGTCTGCGCTTGGCCGTCATTGGACTTGCAATACTCCTAGAAGATGCAGCGTGGCAAAGAACGCCGTGCCGCCGAAGAGATACGAATCGAAGCGATCGAGGACGCCGCCGTGCCCGACGATCATATCACCGGCATCCTTCACGCCGGCATCCCGCTTGAGCGCCGACTCCGCCAAATCGCCCGCTTGCGCCGCCAGGCTCGTCAACGCGCCCAGAATCGCGCCTTGCCACCAAGCCAGCCTCAGCGCCGGAAAGGCGGTCGCGGCAACCGCGAACCCGGTCACGACGACCAGCGCGCCGAACGACCCTTCGATCGTCTTGCTCGGCGAGATCTTCGTGAGCTGGGTCCGCCCGATCACCGATCCGATCAGCATGCCGAAGATGTCGGTGAACGCGATCATCAAGATCACGTAGTACGTCATCAACTCGCCGGTTTGCGGAATCTGCCGGATGAAGACGAAGTACGTCAGCAGCTTCCCGAGGTAGAGCACCGCGAGAAGCGTGTAGGCGGTGCGCGCAAAGTAGCCCTTCTGCTCGCCATACATGCCGATCGAAAAGGCGGCAATCGTAATCCCGGCGAGCAGCACGCCTTCCCAGCGGTGCAGCGAGCCGAACGCTGCGAGCAGCACGTACGCGGTCACGCCGCCGATCGCGACCGGATATTCGAGCGGCTGGCCCTTGATCTCGCACAGGCGGTTGAGCTCGTAGAGGCTTGCCAAGCCGATGCCCAGCAGCAACAGGTAGAAGATCCACGGGACTGCGACGCACCCCAGCCCGATCGAAGCGACGATCAGGCCGACGACGACGCGCCGCGTCACGCTCCGCCGAACCGTCGCTCGCGCTGGGCAAACTCGGCCAAAGCGCCGACCAAATCGTCCTTCGTGAAATCCGGCCAGAAGACGTCGCTCATCACGAGCTCGGCATAGGCGGCCTGATAGAGCAGAAAGTTGGAGAGCCGGTGTTCGCCGCCGGGGCGGATCAGCAGATCGAGATCGGGGAGACCCGCGGTAAAGAGATAGCGCCCGATCGTCGCCTCGTCGACCGTCTCGGCGGCGAGCGCGCCCGAAGCGACGTCGCGTGCGATCGCCCGGGCGACGTGTTCGAACTCGGCCCGCGAGCTGTAGTTGATCGCCAGGTTGAGGATCAAGCCGCTGTTGGCGGCCGTCTGCGCCTGCATGTCGGCCAGCGCCTCGCGCGGAGCGCGCGGCAGCGCTTGCCAATCGCCCATCACGCGCACCCGCACGTTGTTGCGGCGGAGCTCGCCGAGCTCGTTGCGCCCGAAGAAGACGCAGAGCTCCATGAGCAGATCGATCTCGCCCTTGTCGCGGTTCCAGTTCTCGGTCGAGAAGCCGAAGGCGGTGAGGACCTCGACGCCCAGATCGCTCGCCGCGCGCGTGACGCGGCGCAGCGAGAGCATCCCGCGGCGGTGCCCCTCGATCGCGGGGAGACCATGGGCGCGCGCCCACCGGCGGTTGCCGTCCATGATGATCGCGACGTGCTTGGGTACCGCGCTGCGCTCGAGCACCACCTCGTCGCCGCGCCGAACGTCGATCACGGGGCCGGATCCAACCGTTCGTACGATTCGTAGCCGACCACGAGCTCGGCCGACTCGCCGTCGCGCGAACGCAGCCGCAGCACGCGCAGCGCGCCGCGCCCGGCCCACGCGCCGAACGGAGCGAGCACCGCCAAGCGCAACGCGCGACCGCGCAGCGCCGCTCGCGCCGCGACCTCGGGCATCAGCATCACGTCCTCGCCGCTCACACTTCCATGATCTCTTTTTCTTTGGCGACCACGAGCGCGTCGATCTCTTTGGTGAACTTGTCGGTCAGCTTCTGGAGCTGATCCTGCATGCGCTTGTTGTCGTCTTCGGTGATGTCGCCGGCCTTCTGCTGGGTTTTCAGATCGTCGTGGGCTTTGTGCCGGACGTTACGCACCGCAATTTTCCCGTCTTCGGCCTTCTTCTTGACGACTTTTGCCAGGTCTTTGCGCCGCTCTTCGTTGAGCGGCGGAATGAGCAGGCGGATGGCCGTGCCGTCGATATTGGGCGTGATGCCGAGATCGCTTTTCTCAATCGCCTTGCGAATCTCGCCGACGACGCCCTTATCCCAGGCGGTGATCACGAGGGTGCGCGCGTCCGGCACCGAGACGCCGGCCACTTGCTTGAGCGGAACGGCTTGGCCGTACGCTTCGACGTGGAGCCGGTCGAGCAGCGCCGGGGTGGCACGGCCGGTGCGGATCGACGCGAACTCCGCGCGCGTCGCCTCGACGCACTTAGCCATCCGCGACTCGACCTCTCGAAAAAACGGTTCGCTCATGGTTACAGGCTCCTGGCCGCTACGGCGGGTGCTCCGCCGCCGCGTCCGACGTAGGTTCCGATGGCTTCACCGAAGATCACGCGCCGAATGTTGTCGGGAACCGCCATGTCGAAGACCAGGATCGGCAGGCCGTTGTCCATACAGAGCGCCATCGCCGTCGTATCCATCACCTCGAGCCCGCGCTGCAGCACTTCCATGTAATCGAGGCGCTCGAAGCGCGTGGCCGTTGGATCTTTCTTCGGATCGGCCGAGTAGATGCCGTCGACTTTGGTCGCCTTGAGGATCGCCTCGGCGCCCATCTCGACGGCGCGCAGCGCAGCCGTCGTGTCGGTCGTAAAGTACGGGTTGCCGGTGCCCGCCGCGAAGATCACGATCCGCCCTTTTTCCAGATGGCGCATCGCCCGGCGCCGGATATACGGCTCGGCGATCTGGTGCATGGCGATCGCGGTCTGCACGCGCGAAGGCACGTCCATGCGCTCGAGCGCGTCTTGCAGGGCGAGGGCGTTGATCACCGTCGCGAGCATACCCATGTAGTCGGCGGT
>DATJRF010000244.1:0-3979 GCA_035505015.1 Verrucomicrobiia bacterium
AACGTCGTCTACCTGACCTGCGAAAAGTTCACCAACGAGTTCGTCATCGCGCTGACCAACAGCACGATGCCCGAGTTTCGCAACCGGTACCGGCAAGTCGACGTGCTGCTCATCGACGACATTCAGTTCCTCGCCGGCAAAGAAGGCACGCAAGAAGAGTTCTTCCACACCTTCAACACGCTGCACGAATCCGGCCGCCAGCTGATCATTTCGTCCGACCGCCCGCCCAAAGAGATTCAGACGCTCGAGGCGCGGCTGCGTTCGCGATTCGAGTGGGGGCTGCTCACCGACATCCAAGCGCCGGACCTCGAAACGCGCGAAGCCATCTTGCGCAAAAAGGCCGAAAGCGAAAAGATTCCCGTTCCCGACGAAGTCACGTCGTTCATCGCCAAAGTCATTCCGTCGAACATCCGCGAACTCGAAGGCGCGCTCATTCGCGTCGTCGCCTACGCTTCGCTGACGAAGTCGCCCATCACGATCGATCTCGCCGCCGAAGTGCTCAAGAGCGCCGTCGCGAACGCCCCGCTCCAACGCGTCACCATCTCGAAGATCAAGGAGACCGTCGCCGGCGCGCACGGTCTCACCGTCAAGGAGATGGATAACGGACGGCGCGACCAGCGCCTGGCAGCGCCGCGCCAGATGGCGATGTACATCGCGACCGAGCTGACGAACTACTCGCTCCCGCAGATCGCGCGCGAGTTCGGCAAGAAAGACCACACGACCGTTATGTACGCGCGCGACAAGATCAAGGATCAGATGCAGCGCGACGAGGCCTACCGCAACAAGATTCGCCAGCTGATCGCGATGTGCCAAAACCCGTAAAACGACGTTGGCGCTCGCGGACGCGGACGGCCCGGGAGAACCCCGGGCCGTCCGTATTTCCATCCCCGCTGTTCGCACGCTTGCGCACAAGGTCGGGCCTGCCCGCATGGATAACTGGCTCCATGCTTGCGTGGGTGGGAACTGTTCATCCGGCGGAACGGCGGTCCACAGGTTATGCCGCGCCAATTCCCGCGCCGCGACAAGCAAATCGGCACTTGTCCGCAGAATACACCGCCCTACTGCTGTTACGACTCTCTTTTTATAGAATTACCCGGGAACGCACCAACGCTACGATCGGTGGAATATGAAGTTCAGCTGTAACACCAAGGACATCGCCTCGGCCGTCGGCGCCGCCAGCAAGGTCGTCAACGCGCACACCACGGTGCCGATCCTCTCCAACGTCCTCCTGCAGGCCGAGGAGGGGAAGATTTCCGTCCGTGCCACCGACCTCGAGTTGACGCTCGAACACGCCTTCCCGGCCGAGATCGCCGAAGGCGGCTCGGTGACCGTTCCCGCCAAGCTCTTCTCGAGCTATCTCGGGAACCTCCCGACCGGGATCCTCGAGCTGACCGGAACGCCCACCCGCGCCAGCGTCAAATGCGAGCGCAGCAACTACGATTTCCACGCCCTGCCGGCCGAGGAGTATCCGCCGCTGCCGGCCGCGACCCGCGGCTCGCACTTCACGATCGCCGCCAAGAAGTTTCGCGAGGGGATCGACGCCACGATCTTCGCCGCCTCCGGCGAAGAGGCGCGCGGCGCCGTGCTGATGGGGACGCTGCTCGAGATCGAGGGCAACGCGTTGACGATGGTCGCGACCGACGGCTACCGCCTGGCGAAGTTTACGACGACGCTCGACGACGGCATCTCGGGCAGCGAGAAGTACATCGTGCCGTCGCGAGCGCTCGCCGAGGCCGCGCGAAATCTCGGAAGCGGCGAGGTCATCTCGGTGAGCGCGCTCGGCGCTCAGAGCAACCAGCTGCAGATGACCGCCGGGACGACCTCGATCACCGTGCGGCTGGTCGACGGGCAATATCCGAACTACCAACAGGTGATCCCGGCCAAGTTCGACCGCTCGCTGACGGTCTCGACCGCCGGCTTGATCGGCAGCCTGCGCCGCGCCGAGCTCGTCGCCGGCGATCGCGCCAGCATGGTGAAGCTGGCCGTCTCCAACCAAACGCTCATCGTCACCGCGAGTTCCGACGTCTCGGGCAACGCCTATGAAGAGCTCGAAGTCGAGCAGACCGGCGAAGATCTCACGATCGCGTTCAACGCCCGCTATCTCGTCGAGATCCTCAACCACGTCAAGAGCGAGAAAACCGTCATCGAGTTCCTCGGGCCGCTCTCGCCGGCGGCGATCCGCCCGCTCGAGCCGCTCGAAGCCGGAGCGCAGCTCTACGTGCTCATGCCCCTGCGGCAATGATCGTTGCTCCTCACGCGTCTGACGCTCGCGAACTTTCGTAACTACGCGGAGCTCGAGCTCGAACCGGCGCCGGGGCTCAACGTGTTCGTCGGTGCAAACGCACAGGGCAAGAGCAATCTGCTCGAAGCGATTGCGATGCTGGGGACGGGAAAGTCTTTTCGCACCGCCAAGGACGCCGACGTCTTGCGCCAAGGCTTCGAGCTCGCGACGGTGCGCGGCGAAGCGCGCATCCGCGCCGGTCTCGTGCACATCGGCTGCTCGGTCGTGCGGACCGTACGGGGTACGCGCAAGAGCTACACGGTGAACGGTCGCGACGTCCGCTACGCGAGCTACCTCGGCAAGCTGCGCGTCGTCACCTTCGTTCCCGCCGACTTGCAACTGGCCACCGGCGCGCCGGCGCTGCGGCGCGCGCTCCTCAACGGCGCGCTGGCGCAAGAGGAGCCGCAGTACTACCGCGAGCTCGCGCGCTATCGCAAGGCGCTGCAGCAGAAGAACGCGCTGCTGCGCGATCCCGCGTCGCTCGATCCCGAGCTGCTCGCCATTTACGAGCGGACGCTGGTCGAAGCGGGCACGCAGTTGGTGCTCGCGCGCAATCACTTCGTCACCGCGATCGCGCTCGAGGCCCGCCGCGCGCACGAACGCATCGCCGGCGGCGCCGAGCACTTCGAGGCGGCCTACGCGCCCAACGTCCCGTTCGAGGTCCCGACGGCCGATGGCGTCGCGGCGGCGCTGGAGGCCCGCTTTCGCGCCGTGGCCGAGACGGAGCGGGCCCGCAAGAGCGCGGTCGCCGGACCGCACCGCGACGATCTCGAGCTGCGGCTCGACGGGCGGTCGCTCGCGGCCTACGGCTCGCAAGGGCAACAGCGAACGGCCGTCCTGGCGCTGAAGATCGCGGAGTACGCGGTCATGCGCGAGCGCTCCGCCGAGGCGCCGCTGCTGCTGCTCGACGACGTGCTCTCCGAACTGGACGAACGGCGTGCCGCCGCCTTTCTGGCCGGGATCGGCGACTACGAGCAGGCCTTCGTGACCGCGACGCACCTGCCGGGCGGGCTGCCTGCCGGCGCCTGCGTGACGCGCATCGCTTCGGCGCGATTGGAGCGCGCCGCGTGAAGCCGCTCTCCGACGCCCTGGACGGCTGGAGCCCGCCGCGCGGCGGCTCGCCAGCCGACCCGGTGGTGCTGCTCGGCGCGGTCTGGCCCGAGATCGTTGGCGACGAGGTCGCGCGCTGCTCGCATCCGGTGCGGCTGGAGGCGGGGACGCTCACGATCGTCACGCGATCGAGCGCGTGGAGCCAGCAGCTCAGCTTGCTCTCCGAGCGGGTCCGCTCGGCGATCGGCGTCCGCCTTCCGGCGGCCGGCATCTCGGAGCTGCGCTTCCGCGTCGGCAAGCTGCCCGCGCCGCGCCGCGACGCGGGCGCGCCGGCAGCCTCCGTGCGCCGCCGTCGGCCCCGGGCAACGCGTGCGCCGGCCGCCGATGCCGCCGAGGCGCTCGAGCGCTTCAAGGAGAGCGTCATGGGCCGCCAGCGGGCAAAACGCGCCGCCGGGTGGAAAGAATGCCGTGGGTGCGCAGCCTTGATCGCGCCCGACGGTGCCGCGCTCTGTAGTCTCTGCGCGAACGCGCAAACGCGCAGCCGTGCGGGAGCGGCGGCCCGGCTGCTCTTCGAAGCGCCGTGGCTGGGCTTCCGAGGGACCGCCGCCCTGATCGAAGGGCTGACGCCCGCGGAATACGGGTCGATCC
>DATJRF010000245.1:0-8832 GCA_035505015.1 Verrucomicrobiia bacterium
GATCGAAGAGATCACCAAGTCGGTCGGCGTCAACATGCAGGCCACGCAGTCGATGACGCGCCAGTCCGACGACGTCAACAAAGCCTTCTCGGACATCGCGTCCATATCGCAACAGAATGCCTCGTCGGTCGAGGTGCTCACGTACGTCAACAAAGAGGTTACCGACGCGGCGCAGCGGATGCTGACGTCGGTCGAGCAGATGAACGAGCTCGCGCAGCGGATCGACGCCCGCCTGGGAGAGTTCAAAGTCAACGACAACGGTACGGAGGAAGCCACCGCATGAAGATGAGCCTGCGAGTTCGCCTATTGGGCACGATCATCGGAGCGATCGTCCTGTTTTTCATCATCAGCGTGGTGGCGGCGCGATTCGTGCTGCAGGGCGACCTGCTCGCTCTCGGCGAGACCGAGGTAACCAACGGCGGCGGAGCCTTCGGCGGCTACTGGGATACGCGAAAGGACCAGATCAAGCTCTTGGTCGCCCAAGACGCGGTGCAAGACGCCCTGCGGCGCAACGTCCAAACCGGGAACACCGCCGCGCTGCAGGACCAGCTCTCCAACATCGCCCGCACCTCCGGGCTGTCGTTCCTCACCGTCGTCGATGCGAACGGCAACGTGATCGCTCGCGCCAACGGCCCGCAAAGGGGATCGCTCAAGGATAACTCGCTGATCTCGCGGGCGCTGACCGGCGAGACCGTCAGCACGGCCGCGCTGCTCGATCCGAGCTTCTTGGCGGGCGAGGGGCTCGCCCCGCAGGCGCAGTCGGCGATCAAGGGTCCCGGAGGCGATACCGTCGAGAACATCGATAAAGGGCTGGCGCTGGTCTCGGCGGCTCCGATAAGCGATCAGAACGAACGCACGATCGGCGCGATCTACGGCGGCGTTTTGATGAACCATTACTACGATCTCGTCGATCAAGCGACGCGCGCGCTGGGCGGTTCGTCGGCCGTGCTCGAGGGCGACGCGATCGTCGCGAGCACCATTCAGCAGCCCGACGGTACGCGGGCCGTCGATCTGCAGGTGCTGCCGGCCGCCAACGTGGTCAAGAGCGGCACGGCCTACACCGGCCCCGACAGCGTTGCCGGCACGAAGTACCTCGCGCACATCGCTCCGATCACCGACGACCAGAATAACGTCGTCGGGGCGATGTGGTACGGGTTTCCGATGGCGCAGATCGACAAGATCATCAACAACATGACGCGGACGCTGGTCCTGTGGGGCTTCATCGCGATGGCCATCGCGCTCGCGCTCGCGATCCCCGTCGTGCAGCGCCTCTCCAACACGCTCGCGCTGCGCAGCCATCAAGTGCGCGACGCGGCCAAGGAGCTCGGCGTCGTCATCGTCGGCAGCGAGGTCTCGGGCGACCACGTCGCGATGACCAAGGCCGCGGTCGATCGCAGCTCGGCGCTGATCGGTCAGATCGCCGCGGGCGATGCAACGAA
This sequence comes from Verrucomicrobiia bacterium, assembly GCA_035505015.1. GTDB lineage: Bacteria > Vulcanimicrobiota > Vulcanimicrobiia > Vulcanimicrobiales > Vulcanimicrobiaceae > DATJRF01. The sequence continues at coordinate 1,440 of DATJRF010000245.1, forward strand.
GATCGCGGAGCTCAAGACCGTCAACGACGAGCTGCAGAACGACATGATCGTCATCGACACCCTCTCGCAGGAGATGGCGAATCGTACCAAACAGGCCGTCGATCGCGTGGCCGAGCTCAACGAGGTAGCGGGTGGACTCAACGAACTCGTCACGGGTGAAGCGAAATAGAGGGCGATCATGGCTGATGTGATCTTGTTCTTCACCAGCAACGCCGACACGATGATCGCTACCAAGGCGCTCAAGGATGCGGGCGTCTCCGCGAAGATGATTCCGAAACCGGCCAACGTTTCGACGTCGTCGAACCTATGCTTGAGCATCGATGCCGGCGTGGAGACGCAAGCCAAGTCCGCGCTCACGACCGCCGGCGTCAACCTCGGGGGCATCGTCAAGTAGCGCCGGCGTTCGGCTTGCCGGCCCCGTGCTCTCCCCACTGAGCCGCCACCGCCCGCGCGCTTCCCTGCGCGAGCTCCGGTACGAAGGCTTGCAGATCGTAGCCGAGGCGGTTGCAGCAGATCGCGTACGTGATGCCGCCGGGCAGGCGCGCGATCATCGCTGCGGTGCCCCACGTTATCGCCCCGGTATGACTCATCGCGATGCCGGGCGAGACGTTCCAGCCGAGCGCGTAGTAGGTGCTCGCCCCGCCGTACTGCGGGAGATCCGGCTTGGAGAGCATCGCCTTTACCGTGGCCGCGGAGAGCAGCTGGCGGCCCGTCGTTCCGCCGACGCCGTCGAGAAAACGGGTGAGGTCGAGCGCGCTTGCGACCCAGCCTCCGTGCGCGTCGAGCGCCTCCATCGAAAACCCGCCGTAGCTGTAAGGCCGAACGGAATCGTCGTCTTCGTAGACCGAGTACATCGCCGCCGCAAGCGGGTCGTCCCAAGCCTCGACTTCGTCGGGTAGGCGATCCTCGGGCTTGGTTCGCCCGAGCTGCATGCGGTCGATGCCCAGGGGTGCCAGAACGGCGGCTTTGACGTAGGCGCCGTAGTCCGATCCGCTTATGCGCTCGACGATGCGCCCCAGAATGTTGTAACCGAGGTTCGAGTAGACGAACTTCGTGCCGGGATCGAACGCCAGCGGCTCGCCCATCATGTATTCGATGATATCGGTGTGCGTTGCGGGGCGCGGCTTTCCGAGCGCGTCGGCTGCGGTGCGCAGCGCATCGAACTGTGGATCCGTCGCGCTGCTGTCGAAGCCGCCGGAGTGCTCGAGCAATTGGCGCACGGTGATCGATCGCAGGCGCGGATCCTCGCGCCGCCCCTGTGGCGGTGCGAGGCCGTCGAGGATGCCGAAGGCGCGGTCGTCGAGGTGAAGCTTTCCGGCTTCGACGAGCGCCATGACGGCGACGGCGGTCAAGGGTTTGCTCGAGCTGGCGATGCGAAAGCGGTCGGAGGGTTGGGTGCGCGTCGTCTTGGCGGCGTCGCGATAGCCGAAGGCACGATTGTAGACCGTCCGGCCGTGCTTCGAGACCGCAGCGCTTGCAGCCGGAATCTGGTACTTGTGTATGAACTCGTCGATGAAAGCGTCGAGCGGTGCGCCCGCGTGCGGCGGCGCCGCTGCTATCGTCGCGGCACCGATGGCGGCGCCGACGAACTCTCGTCTGAGCATGGAATCTCCTCCTCGTTAGCGCAGTGCCCGCGCGTCCGCGAGCGAGACGGTTTGACGGACGCCGTTGTCGCGCTCGACCATCAGCGCGCCGCCGCGTTCGAGCGCGAGCGCCGATGCCTCGAACGGCGCGCGCTCGCCGTCGACGAGCAGCCGGTAGCGGCGGCCGGGAACGCCCGCCGCACTCTGCCAGCTCCGTACGACGGCCCGCTCGTCGTCGAGCTCGCCGAGGGTCGTATCGTAGGAGCGCAGCAGCGCGTGCAGCAAATCGGCCCGCTCTACCGGTGCGACGTCGTCGCAGAATGCCGGTACGGGCACGATTTCGTCGTCGCCGCTGCCGGGGCGGACGACGTTGATGCCGACGCCGCATGCGACCCACGCGACGGCGCCCGCGACACGTGAGACGCAGAGGATGCCGCCGAGCTTCGAGTCGCCCAGGAGCAGGTCGTTGGGCCAGTGCAGCTCGACGGCGATGCCGCAAGAGCCGAGCGCGCGCCGCGCCGCGAGCGCGACCCAGAAGGGAACGAGCCAGAGCGCCTGCGCGGCGACCGGGCGGGGCAGGATCGTCGTGACGAGCAGGGAGGTGCCGGGGCGCGCGATCCAGGAGCGGCCCTTGCGCCCGGCCCCGCGGGTCTGGTGCTCCGCGACGATGCTCAGCCCGGCAAACTGCTCGTCGCCGAGCAGCGCGGCGGCGTCGTCGTTGGTGCTGGCCGTCTCCTCGACGTAGCGGACGCGCTCGAACGGGCTGCCTGCGAGCGCCGCCTCGAGGCGTGCGTAGGGCTGCTCCTGGGCCTGGTTCATAGGTGGGGAAGCTTGGCGCGACGTATGGGGCGCTCCTATGGCTATCGAAACCACGCTCATTCTTTGTAAGCCGGATGCGGTTGCGCGCAACCTCACCGGCGAGATCGTCGCGCGCATCGAGCGCCGGGGCTACATCGTGATCGCGATGAAGATGATGCAGCTCGACGGCGAGCGCGCGCGCAAGCACTATGCCGAGCACGAGGGCAAATCGTTCTTCGCCGACCTCGTGAGCTTCATTACGAGCGGTCCCCTGGTCGCCCTCGCCGTGGAGGGCGAGAACGCGATCGAGGGTTGCCGCCAGATCGTGGGCGCGACCAACCCGCTGGCGGCGGCTCCCGGCTCCATCCGCGCCGATTACGGGCAGAGCATCGGCCGCAACCTCGTGCACGGCAGCGACAGCAAACAGAGCGCGGAGCGCGAGCTCCCGATCTTCTTCAACGCCAACGAGTACGTGACGCGCAAGCACGATCTGGAACGCTGGATCAAGGACTAAGCGATGGCGCTGGAATCGTTGCGCGGCGGCGGGCGGCCGCTGATCGAAGGAGTGCAGGCTCGCGAGGTCCTGGATTCGCGCGGTAATCCGACGCTGGCGGCGTGCGTCGCCACGAGCTTCGGAGCCGTGGAAGAGGCGATGGTGCCATCGGGCGCCTCGACCGGCGCGCACGAAGCCGTAGAGCTGCGCGACGGCGATCCAACTCGCTACGGCGGCAAGGGCGTGCTCAAAGCGGTCGAGGCCGTCAACGACACGATCGCGCCGGAGCTCGAGGGGCTCGACGCGACCGCGCAGCGCGAGATCGACCGGCTGCTCATCGCGCTCGACGGCTCGGAGAACAAGAGCCGCCTGGGCGCCAACGCGATACTCGGCGTTTCGCTCGCGGTCGCGCGCGCGGCGGCCTCGAGCTTTTCGCTGCCGCTCTTTCGCTATCTCGGCGGGCCGTCGGCGGCGACGATGCCGGTACCGATGATGAACGTCGTCAACGGCGGCAAGCACGCCGCGGGTGCGCTGCAGTTTCAGGAGCTCATGATCGTGCCGGTCGGCGCGCCGAGCGAGCGCGAAGCGGTGCGGTACGGAGCCGAAGTCTTTCACGCGCTCGGGAAACTCTTGCACGATCGCCACCTGCCCACGTCGGTCGGGGACGAAGGCGGCTACGCGCCGCCGCTCGAGACGCCGCAGCAAGCGCTCGACCTGATCGTGGCTGCGATCGACGTCGCCGGCTACAAGGCCGGAGCCGACGTCGCGATCGCGCTCGATCCCGCCTCGAGCGAGTTTTATCAGGACGATAAGTACTACGCGCTCTCCAAGGATCGCGGCCTCGATGCCGGCGAGATGGTGGAGCTCTATCGCGAGCTGTGCGAGCGCTACCCGATCGTTTCGATCGAGGACGGCTTGGCGGAAGACGATTGGGCCGGCTGGCGCAAGCTCACCGAGGCGCTCGGCGATCGCGTGCAGCTCGTAGGCGACGACATTTTCGTTACCGACGTCAAGTTTCTCGCGCGCGGCATCGCCGAAGGCGTCGCGAACTCGATCTTGATCAAAGTCAACCAGATCGGGACGCTGACCGAGACGCTCGACGCGATCGAGATGGCGCACCGCGCCGGCTACACGACGGTGATCTCGCACCGCTCCGGCGAGACCGAGGACACGACGATCGCCGACATCGCGGTAGCCACCGCCGCCGGGCAGATCAAGACCGGCTCGCTTTCCCGCAGCGACCGCATTGCCAAGTACAACCGGTTGATGGCCATCGAGGAGCAGCTCGGGGATGCGGCCGCCTATCCGGGCGCTTCGGCGTTTCGCCGCCGCAGATAGCCGGCTCGCGAGGCACCAGCCTTCCCGGCATCTTCATCGCCGCTTCCCGGGTAGCGCGTAGGCTGTAGGCGTGGTAGGAGAACTGAGCCAGGCCGAGTTGGAGGACGTGCTGCGCGAGGCGATCGTCGGGCGCATCGGCTGCCATGCTTTCGGTCAAACCTATGTCGTGCCGATCACCTACGCGTACGACGGCACCAACGTTTTCGCGCACGGGCACGAGGGGATGAAGCTGCACATGATGCGGCAGAACCCCCACGTGTGCTTCGAGGTCGACTTCATGGACGATCTCGCCAACTGGCGCAGCGTGATCGCGTGGGGAACGTTTGCCGAGCTGCACGGCGCGCAACGCGAAGCCGCATTGCAGCTCTTGCTGGAGACGATGGCGTCGCGACTGCCCAAGGGGCCTCCCGGCGAATCGGTCCATCCCCACACGGGGATGGCGACGTCGGTGATCTACCGCATCGCGCTCGAGAAAAAGACCGGGCGCTTCGAGCGCCGCCTCTAGCGGCTATTCGGCGGCGATGCGATCGAGGACGCGATTCAAGCGCGCGTTCGCGTCGACGGCGACCGGATCGAGCGCGGCGTTCCCGACGACGCGCAGCATCGCACCGGCATCGACCGCCGAAACGACGACCCGTCCTCGTTCCTCTTGGACGACGACGTTGCACGGAAGCAACAGGCCGAGCTGCGGCTCCTCCGAGAGCGCCGTATGGGCGAGTTGCGGATTGCAGGCGCCGAGGATGCGATAGGGGCGAAACGTTTCGCCGAGCTTCTCGCGCATCGCGGCGGTGACGTCGATCTCGCACAGCACGCCGAAGCCTTCGTCCTTAAGCAGCGTTTTGACGCGATCGACGATCTCTTCGAAGGGGCGGGCGCCGGCGGACACGGCGCGACCGTAGCCGATGGTGCGTAGCGTCGTCATGCCGATTCGTTCGGGTTCGCTTGCTCTAGGCCCGCCCCCGGCGGCCCGGGAGCGCGAACGAGGTCGGTAAGCAAGCGCTGCAGCTCCGCCCGGCCGGTTTCGGCTATGATGAGCCGGCCCTCGAGATCGTTGACGCGAATCGTTTCGAACGCGAGGCCCACGGCGCGCGCCAGGTCGCAGACGCGGTCGATTTCGTCGGGAGCGAGAATCTCTCCGTCGCGCTTTGGCCCGATCGCGAGGAAGCCGATCAGATGCCCCCGGGTGATCATCGGGAAGGCGTGGCCGCCTTTACCGAGGGCATCGGACTCGACGTCGGCGCGTTCCGCCTTGAGCGAGAGTACCAGGGGATCGAGTTCGCCGAACCTCTCGGGCGGTCGCTCGCCTGCCGACGCGACGAGCAGATAGTCCGCGTTCGCGTTGCGGTCGGAGAGCGTCTCGCTCTCGGCGTGAATGTAGAGCCCCGTCGCAACGGCGCCGATGTGTTCGTCGAGCGCATCCATGCTGCGCGCCGCGAGCGTCGGCGCATCGTGGATGAGCGCGGCCTCTTTCGTAAACTTCCCCAACGCTTTCTCGGCGGCGTGGCGCTTGCGGAATATCCACGTATCGAAGAGATCGTCGGCGCGTTTATGGATCGTCTTGAACGAGGCGGTGACCATGACCGTCAACGCCACGATGAAGGCGCTCTTCCCCTGGTTCGTCGAGAAGAGATTGGTCGCCGTCCACTCCGCGACCGCAAAGAGCGGGACGAGCGACGAGGTGAGGGCGCCGTAGAGCAGCGTGCGGCTGGCGATGAAGTTCGAGCTGACGACGCGATGCGAGAGCAAGCCGTAGGCGAAGCCGATCGGAATGGCGAGCAAGGTGAGCCGCGGCAGCGACCACGCTTGATAGTTCGAGCCCCAGCTGTTGCCGCCGATCCATAGGGCGATAACGGAGACGAAGAATCCGGAGAAGCCCAGAGCGAAAGTCCAAGCGAAATAGCGCAGGCGCTGGCGTTCCTGTCCGGTTGCCTGCGCGGCCGCCGCGGAGAGCGCGGCGATCGTCGCAACGATGCAGCACGCTTGCACGAGGCGGAACGGGAGCGTGACGTAGACCGGGCGCAGATCGAAGAGCATGCCCGCGATGCCGGCTTCGAGCAAGAGAAAGGCGGCCGGGCACAGGCGCAGCATCCACAGGCGAAAGCCGCGTGACGGCCAGGTGGGTATCGTCGCCGCAAAGATCATCGCCGCGCAGATGCCGGCTTGAATCGTCGTGTCTTCGACGATCACCGAGCCCAGCCGCAGCCATCCCGTGTACTCCAGCGGGTCGACTTGCCACGGCGTGAATCCGAAGAGGACGAGGAAGGCGCAGAGCGCCCGCATCCAAAGCGCGTCGGGAAGCTGCCACACGACGACCAGCGCAAGCAGCAGCATGCTCAGCTGCGCTGTGGCGCGGCCGATGCGGATGAGCCACCCGAGCCGGTCCGAGGCAAGCGGCCGGCTCGACGAGGCGACCGTCGCGGTGCGCGCCCTGCCGTCGTGGACCACCGTCAGGAGCACCCGCTCGCCGGGCGTGAGCATCCAGCGAAAGCGAAACGAGTCGGCGGGGACGAGCGTGTCGCCCGGAACGATCCCGGCGGCGGCAAGGTTGGATCGCGGCGTCTCGCTCACGACGCGATAGGTGGCCGTCGGCTCGCCGGGAACGGCGAACCATCGGCCGACCGGCGACAGGACGCCGTCGGCGAAGTCGACGCGCGGGGCGACGAGCTCGTAGACCGCCGTGCACGTGGAAAACGCGACACACGCAACGATCAACCATCGCCACGCAGCCAGGCTCATGCCGATTGGTTTCACCGGTTAGGCACCTCGTTCCGCCGTTCCCTAACCGGCGGCTTGCCCGGCACGTGGAAAAGCGGCCGGGATCGCCCGGCCGCCGCTCGAAAGCTCGTCCGCATGGGGAATCCCGGATGAACGTTCGGCTTTTTGCCATCGCTTGCTCGCTGGCATCGTTAGCCGCGTGTATGGGCGGCGTCGCGTCGCGGCCGGCAGCCCTGGTGCCGAACGCCGGCAGCGCGGCCTCGACCACGACGGTACGCGGCCTGTTCGTCTCGCCGGCGACGCGCGGCATGACCGTGAACGTCGCGGGACCGACGCACCTCTCGGCGTCCGCCGGATTGACGCTGAACGCGTCCGGCTGCCACGGCACGCTCGTCACGCTGCAATGCGCGCTCTCCGTTCGGGACTTGGAGGCATGCCCGTCAAAGGCGCCGTGTTATAACGCGTC
>DATJRF010000246.1:0-4322 GCA_035505015.1 Verrucomicrobiia bacterium
CGCCCGAGACCTCGCTCCCGACGATCGTCACGCCGAGTTCCTTCGCCGCCGCCCGCACCTGCTGGCTGCGCGTCCCAAGCGTATTCGAGAGCCGCTGCACGACGAAGACGCCGAAGATCAGTGCGATCACCGCGGCGATCACGCCCCAGAGAAGCAACGTCGAGGTCGTGTGATTGATGATCGCGGTGATGTCCGCCTCCGGCGTGCCGTACCAAAGCGCGCCGAGCACGTGTTGCCGATCGTCCAGCACCGGATCGATGCGTACGAGAAACGGCGTGCCGCCCTGCGTGTCGATACCGACCCACGGCTGTCCCGACTTCACGACGTTTCCGGCGGCAGCGACCTGCACGTCGACCGCGCGCGTTCCGTCCGGTTGCGCGATCGTGCTCGCAACGACGTCGTCGTTCTCCAGAATTGCAGCCGAGCCGCCGAGGGCACCGGTCGCCTGATCCACGAGATCGTAATCGTGGTTGAGCAAAATGCCGCCATAGATGGCGCCGACCGTGCGCTCGTTCTCATCACTGATCGGGGCCGCGGCGACGATCGCGAGACCCTGATCGATATGCTCGACGCTCTTTGCGTCTGCGCCGGCGACGTCGGCTTGCGCCTGCGGGGCGAGACCCTCCCCCGCGAGCACGGCGGGGCTCATCAACGTCGCGGTGCTGACGGTTTCGCCGGTGAGCGCGCGCGCGATCAGCGGATCGCTCGCGAGCGATCCGGGCTGCGGGCCGTTGGCGCGTGCTATGACCTTCCCGCTCGCGTCGACGACGGTCAAAAACGAAAGGCCGGAGGTACGCGCGATGTTCGCGAGCTGATCGCTCAGCGAACCCGTGTCACGCGTTTGCAAACTCTTTCGCAGCGTCTCGCTGACGGCGTCCTGGGCGACGAGCAGCCGGATCTGGTCCTTGCGAGAATCCCAATATCCGGCGAACGCGCCCGAGCCGTTCGTTACTTGCGTGACGGCGAGCTGCGTGAGATCGCGATGCAGCACCACGCGTGCCGCGACGACGCTCACGATGAAAAAGAACACGATGGCGCCGGCGATCGTGCCGAGCAGCCGAGTGCGCAAGCTCAACCCCTTCATTTCCGTCCTTCTTCCTGCGTGTCGCTGACCTTGTATTGCGAGAGGCGCGAATCGATCTGATCGGCAAGGGCGTTCACCTCGTCGACCGAGGTCAGCATCCGCTGTGCGGCGTCGGTAACCTCACGATTGACGTAGGTGAGGACTTCCACCGAGGACGCGTTCTGTTGCGAAATCGACGAGATATCCGAAAACGCTTTGCTGACCTCGTCGGACTGCCGCGTCATCGACTGCGTCGCTTTCAAATTGAGCGATACCGACTTGGTGATCTCTTCGATCTGCCGGATGACCTGATAGGAGTTCGCGCTCATCGCGCGGGCGACCGAGCTGATCTCGCCGATCTGCTGGTTCGCGGTCAAGACCGCCGAAACGATGTCCTGCAGCGCTCCCGAGGCCGAGCTCGTGCTGTTGACGCTCTCCTCGACGCGCTCGGTCAGGCGCTCCATCGCCGATACGACCTCGCCGATGACGGCCTGGGTGGAGGTGATGTGCCCGGCGATCTCCTTGGTCGCCTGGACGCTCCCGTCGGCGAGCTTGCGGATCTCGCTCGCAACGACTGCGAAGCCGCGTCCGTGCTCTCCGGCGCGCGCCGCCTCGATCGCGGCGTTGAGCGCGAGCAGGTTGGTCTGCTCCGCGATCCGGTCGATGACCTTGACGATGTCGCCGATCTGGTCGGAGTTGCTTCCGAGCTGGGAGATGTCGGTGGCCAGATCGTTGATCGTCGCGCGGATCGTGTGCATGCCGTCGACGATCGTTCCGATCGCCGTTCCACCGCGCTCCGCCGTGCGCGAGGTCTCGGTGGAGATCGAAGAGAGCGAATCGACCTGTGCGGCGACTTGCTCGATCGAGCTTGCCATGTTCGAGACGGCGAGCGCCGTCTCGTCGAGGCTGCGCGTCTGCTCCTCGGCGGCGGCCGCGATCGATCCGATCGCCTCGCTGAGCGTCTGCACCTTGCCGGTGGCCTCGTCGATGATCTTCGACTGTTCCTGGATGCCTTCGTCGAGCTGGCCCTGCGCGACGGCGGCCCCCTCGATCACGGCCAATGCCGTCGACGCCGTCGACTGCAGTTCGGACCCCGCGCCGCCGAGCTGCCCGGCGCTGGCGTGGAGCTGCCCGAGAAAGCCGCGCATTCCGAAGATGAGCTTGTTGAGCGCGATCGCCAGATCTTGCAGCGCTGCGTCCGAGACCGCGATGTTCTTGGTGAAATCCCCCTGCGAGACTTCGCGAATTCCGGCGGTCAGCGAGGCCAGGCTCGTCTGGAGGCTGGAGATCGCCTCGCCGCGCGGAAGCGCGATCCGGCTGCCGCCTTTAAAGGCGAGCTGCCAGGAGGCCAGATCGCCCACCTCCTCGGGGGGTGCCGTCTCGCCTTGCACGAGCAGGCTCACGAGCACGCCGCCCAGGAGCAGCAGCCCCGCCCCGGAGGTGGCACCTCCCTGCAGGTGCTGCGTCTTCGCAACGTAGTCGATGCCGGCAGCAAAGATCGCGACGCCGATCCCGAGCGGCAGGCCGGCCAGCGCCGCGCACGCGGCCACGACGACGAGCAGCAGAATCTCGACCGCGTAGACGTTGACGAACCAGGCCAGCGCGAAGCACGCCGCGGCGGCCACGATGGCACACGCGATGCGCCCCGGCAGCGAGACACGAGCCCGCAAGCCTGACAAGAAGGTATAAATCAACGCCCCTCCTTCCCGGAAAGTCCGATTCGCCGAGGCCCCCGTTCCCCGCTTGGCCGAATCGCGCCCCCAGGACCGGTGTATTGATTAGTTTTCGGAAGAAGGAGTCCCGCCTTAAGAGCGCTCGTTTCGCGCGCGCCCGAGGCGCCGGTCGCAGACCTCGCAGTAGTACGGCATCTTGTTGTCGGTCTCGAAGATCGAGTTCGAGTAGTACATCGCGCAGCGCACGTTATAGCAGTGCTTGAGGCCGAAGGCGTGGCCGAGCTCGTGCACCGACTCTTTGAGGGCACGCTGGAAGAGCAGATTAAGGTCGGGCTCTTCGCCGTAATACTCCGAGCGCAAGCGGTGCAGGGAGATCGCCGCGACGCCTTGCGCGTCGTCGGCGTCGCCGAAGACGAAGCGGTGCGAGGTCTTGTACAGATCGAACTCGGTGATCGCCAGGAGCACGCCGTCCGATTCGGGATGCGCGCGCGAGACTTTCGACCACAGCGTCGAAACGAAGAGCTGTCCGCGCGTGGCGTTGAGCGCGCTGCGCGCGACCGCGAGTGAGCGCTCGACGCGCGCGCTCGCAAGGAAGCGCTCCTCCAGACAGAGCGCGAGGCGGTCCAAAAACGCCGCGTCGACGGTGTTGATCGGGACGATGCGAATCCTCGGATCCATCTGGTTGCCGGGACTTCGACGCCGAACCCGAAATACTTGCCCTATGATCCTCGGCATCGGGATCGACCTGGCGGAGGTCGAGCGCTATCGTTTCGACGAACGCGTGCGTGCGTGGTTCGCGCGCAAGGTCTATACCGAGGAAGAGATGGCGTACGCGATGCGCAAGCGCAACTGGCCCGAGCGCTTGGCGGGCTTCTTCGCCGCCAAAGAGGCGACGCGCAAAGCCTTCGGGCACGCGATCCCGTGGCGCTGGGTCGGCGTCACGCACGAGCGCAGCGGGAAGCCGACGATCCAGCTCTTCGGCAAGGCCGAACGGTTGATCGCGCAGCGCAAGGTGCGCGCCGTGCACCTCACGATCACGCATACCGCCGCGACCGCCGCCGCCGTCGTCATCCTCGAGGGATGAGAGGGGGCCGGCGATGATCTACGTCCTCGACCCCGCACAGATGCGCGAGGCCGACGCGGCCGCGTGCGCGAGCGTCGGCGAGCAAGCCCTCATGCACGCCGCCGGAACGCAGATCGCCGAACGGCTGCGCGAGACCGCTTCTCGGGGCGCGCGCATCGTCGCCTTTGCCGGCCCCGGGAACAACGGCGGCGACGCGTTCGCGGCACTCGCCGAACTCGGCGCCGAGTTCCGGTGCATCGTCTATGCGGCGCCCGCGCCGCAGCCCTCCGCCGCCCGCGCCGCCGCCGAGGCGCGCGCGCGCGAGGCGGGCGTCTTGACGCGCCCGCTGCCGCAGAGCGACGAGACCGCACGCGAAGCGCTCGAAGGCAGCGTCGCGGTGGACGGCCTCTTCGGCACGGGCGCGCGGCTGCCGATGCCGCAGGCGTATCGCCCGCTCGCCCGCGCGCTCGACGCGCGCCGCCACCCGGTCCTCGCAATCGACATCCCCAGCGGCGTCGACGCC
>DATJRF010000247.1:0-6358 GCA_035505015.1 Verrucomicrobiia bacterium
AACCGACACCGGCTTCACCGTCTCCGCGGCGTCGGGGCCGATCACGCCAAGCAATCCCTCCAGCAGCTATCCGCACGACATTCCGCTCACGATCACCGGCCCGACCACCGGAACTGCCGTTACGGTCACCGACGCGAACGGGCGCTCGCAAACGATCACGATCGTGACGGTGTCGAGCGGCGACCTGCGCCGTCACCACCCGCGCTTTCGCCCACACCCCCGAAACTAAAAAAGCGCCCGGCTCGATCGAGCCGGGCGCTTCTGCGGATGAGACCGGATGCTTACTTGGTCGCCGCCGGCGCCTTCGGCGCGACGTTGTTCGGCTGGGTCACGGCGTTCTTCACCGCGGCCTCGGCCTGCTTGGTCGACTCGGCGATCATCTCGGCGATCTTGAGGGTGTAGCCCTTGCGGATCTCGAGCAGCTGGCTCGCGAAGCCGAACGACAGCTCGACGAGCTGGGTCGGGCTCGGGATGTTCTCGAAGGTCGGGAGCGTGCCCGGCTTCTCGCCCGCGAACGTGTTCGCGAGCTTGCGGAACTCGCCGAACGCGGCAAGGCTGGCATCCTGGGTCTGCTTGAGGGTGGTCAGGCCCTCTTCCTGAATCTTGTTGATATACTCGGCAACGTTAACGGCCATGGTTCTTCTCCTTGCAAATGCGTTGATGTGTGCTAAGTATACCAAGCACCTGCTTTGGCTGTCAACCGGCGCCGGTGAAGCTCCGGTAGATGCGGATGAGGGCCTCCTTCTGATCGACCGAGAGCCGCGGATCGAGCTTGATCGCGTGCTCCACCCCGTGGTGGCTCTCCCCCTCCCCGCGGGTATCGTCGAGCAGCCCCGCCTGCGCGTACATCGTTTCGGCCGAGATCTGCAGGGCGTTCGCGATGCTCTTGAGGACGTCGGCCGAGGGCTTGTAGAGCCCCCGCTCCACCTGGCTCAGGTAGGGATTGGAGATCTTTGCGATCTCCGCGAGCTGCCGCATCGAGAGATTGGCGAGCTCCCGCTGGCCTCGGATGAACTCCCCGAGCGTCCGCCACGCGCCGTTGCGGCTCTCCTCGTCGGTCATGCCGGCGCCCCGGCCTTCCGCTTCCCGTTCGAGGGCGCGGGCTGGGCCGGAAGCGTGACGGCAAAGAGCTCGCCGTCTTCGTTGCGCACGTACCGGCCGGGAGCGGCCTCGCCCGGAGGAATCGCGTAGGGCGCGACCATCGCGCCGCCGTGGCCGGCCGCCCAAGGCGCCCAATCCTCCCACCAGCTCATGTTGTGCCGGGTCGCGGTCTCGCGCCAGGCGTCGGCGCTCTCGCCGCGCGTCGTGCGCTCCTTCGTCCAGTGCCAGGTCTTTTTGCCGCCCGGCGGGTTGACGATCCCGGCGATGTGGCCCGCGTTGGTCAGCGTATACTTCGCCTCGCCCGAGACGTACTGCGTGCTCAGGTAGGTGGCGCGCCACGGGGCGATGTGATCGCCTTCGGCGCCCAGGACGTAGAGCGGGGTGCGAATCTTGCCCAGATCGATGGGCGTATCGTCGATGACGAACTCGTTGGGCTTCACGATCGAGTTATGCAGATAGCACGCGCGCAGGTATTGCGAATGCATCGCGACCGGCATGCGCGTCGAATCGCCGTTCCACGACAGAATGTCGAACGCCGGCGGCTGCTTGCCTTTGAACCAGTTATTGACGACGTAGCTCCAAATCAGATCGCTCGAACGCATCCAATCGAAGGTCTTTGCCATCTCGGCCGACTCGAGGTAGCCGCGTTCGTGCATCTTCGCTTCCAGACGCGAGATCGTGTCCTCGTCGGTGAAGACGCCCAGATCGCCGGGAATGCTGAAATCGACGAGCGTATTGGTGAGCGTACACGATTCGATGCGGTCGGCCTGGCCGTGCGCCGCTAAATAGGCGAGCGCGATCATCGCAAGCGTGCCGCCCAGGCAGAGCGCCGCGACGTTCACCTTCGGCGCTCCGGTGATCTCCTGCACCGCATCGAGCGCCGCCAACACGCCCGAACGCAGATAGTCGTCCATCGTGTAGTGCGACATCGCTTCGGTCGGATTGCGGTAGCTGATCATGAACGTCTGGTGGCCGTGCTTGACCGCCCACTCCACGAACGAGCGCCCCGGCGCGAGATCCATGATGTAGTATTTGTTGATCCACGGCGGGCTGCAGAGCAGCGGAACGGCGTGCACCTGCGGCGTCTGCGGCTCGTAGGCGATCAGCTCGATGAGCTCGTTGCGCATGACGACGCGCCCCGGGGTCGCCGCCAAATTCCCACCCAGCTCGAATCCCGAGCTGTCCACCTGGCGCGGGTAGCCGCCGTTGTTCTGCGCGTCGTCGAGGAAGTTGCGCAGGCCCGCGACGAGGCTCTGCCCCTTCGTCTCGGCCGCCTCTTTGACCACGCCGGGATTGAGCCACGGCACGTTGCTGGGAGCGAAGGCGTCGCACATCAGCTGCATCGCGAAGCGCGCCTTGCGGCGGGTCGCCTCGGGCAAGCGAGAGGAATCGACCAGTTGGAGCGCCGCTTCGGTGCGAATCCGGTAATCCTCGACCAGCGCGGCAAGGATCGGATTGCTCGACCATTCCGGATCGGAGAAGCGTTTGTCGCCGGCCGCCGCGGGCGCGGGAGCCTCTTGTCCGGAGAGACGCTGCAGCATGGCCATGCCCGCGCCCTGCTCGGCCATCATCAGGCCCGACATCCACGTCCCCACCCGCATCGGGTCCATCATCGCGTCGGCGATGACCGCGCGCAGCGCGTCCGTCAGCGAGGCCGGATCGACGCCGGTGACGTCGATGCCGTAGCTGAACTCTTCGGGAGCCATCGCGTTGAACATTACATGTACCATCCGCCGTTGACGTTGTAGACGGCGCCCGTGATGTACGCCGACTTCTCGTCGACGAGGAAGCGAACGACGTGAGCGACCTCTTCGGGCTGCCCGAGGCGCCGCTTGGGCGTCTGCGCAATCGCCGTTTCGATCGCGGCCGACGGCATCGCCTTGGTCATGTCGGTCTCGATGAAGCCGGGCGCGACCGCGTTGACGGTAATATGATTCTTCGCCACTTCCAGCGCCACCGTCTTGGTCAAGCCGATCAATCCGGCTTTGGCGGCCGCATAGTTGGCTTGGCCGAAGTTACCGCTCTCGCCGACGACGGAACTGATGTTGACGATCCGCCCGTACTGCTGCGCGACCATCTGCTCGAGGACGGCCTTGATCATGAAAAACGGCCCCGACAGGTTGACCTGGAGAACCGCTTGCCATTCCTCGACCGTCATCTTGCGAACCGTGTGGTCTTTGGTGATGCCGGCGTTGTTGACGAGAAAGTCGATCCTGCCGTGCTCCCCGACGATTCGCTCGACCGCCGCCTTACACTCATCGAACTGGCCGACGTTGCCTTCGTAGAACGAGAGCCGGCCGGCGCTGCCGTTGAGATAGCCGCGCAGCGTCTCGGTTCGCTCCCGGTCGATCGGCAGCCCGAGCACCGCCACCCGAGCGCCGTCCTCGGCAAGAAGGCGGCTGATGGCGCCGCCGATTCCACGGGATCCGCCGGTCACAATGCCGACGCGCCCATCCAAAGGTAAACTATTCACGCGCTAGGCTTACTTAGCGTTGCCTCGGGTTCCTGTAAGGGCGGGGCTAGGCTGCTTTTCCTGCCCGGCAAACCGACTACATGTCGAGGCCGCCGTTCACGTCGTAGACGGCCCCGGTGATGTAGCTGGCCTCGTCTTCGAGCAGGAAGCGGACGACCCGCGCGACCTCCTCGGGGCGTCCCAGGCGGCGCTGCGGAATTTTCTCGACCACCTTGGCGAGCGCGGCTTCCGGGATCGCCGCCACCATCTCGGTCTCGATGAAGCCCGGAGCGACGCAGTTGACGGTGATGCCGCGCTGCGCCATCTCGAGCGCCAGGCTCTTGCTGAAGCCGAAGAGGCCGGCTTTCGAGGCGGCGTAGTTTGCTTGCCCGACGTTGCCGGTCTCGCCGATCACCGAGCTGATGTTGACGATGCGCCCCGAGCCGCGCTCGATCATGTGCTCGAGCAGCGCCTTGGTCATGTTGAAGGCGCCGGAGAGATTGACGTTGAGGACCTGGCGCCAGTCCTCGGCCGTCATCTTGCGGACCGTCTTGTCGATCGTGATGCCGGCGTTGTTGACGAGGTAGTCGATGCGCCCGTAGTGATCGAGCACCTCTTTGACGACGCGATTGCAATCGTCGGTCTCGTCGACGCGGCCCTGGTGCACCGAGACGTCGGCACCCTTGCCCTTCATCTCGCCCATGAACTTCTCGGCGCTCTCCTTGCCCTTGCTGTAACCGGCGGCGACCGACGCGCCGTTCTCCGCCAGCATCTTGGTGATGGCCGCGCCGATTCCACGCGTGCCGCCGGTGACCAATGCAACGCGACCCTTGAACAAGATAGCCTCCTTCGCCCTTGCCGGTAGTAAGGGCGTGATGATTTCGCCGCTCCGGCGCGGTTCCCGTCAGCGGCGCTGGGTTAGGTAAATCTAGCGGCTGCGGTGCCGCGCGAACTTGTACTCGACGAAGCTGCGGGCCAGCAGGTTCGTGGCGAAGACGAGCACCATCAGCAACAGAGCGGCGGCGTACGCGAGCGCATGCGCCTCCGGGAACGGCTGGCTGATGTACGTCCAAACGACGTAGGTGAGATAGCCGACCGGAGCGTGCGTGAGCGCGAGCGTCGGCATGTAGTTCGACCAGCCCGCCGTGTAGATGAGCGGCGCGGTCTCGCCCAGGCCGATACCGGTCGCAACCAGCAGGCCGGTGAGAATGCCGGGAAGCGCCCACGGGAACGCGATCGAGAAGACTACGGTCGCCGGCCGGGCGCCCAGGGCCACCGCACCCTCGCGCAACTCGCGCGGAACGTTCGAGAGCGCCAGATCCGCCGCGCGCGTGACGTAGGGAAGCATGAAGATCGCAAGCGCCAGCGAGCCCGCGATCAGTGAGAATCCCCAGCCCAAGCCTTCGACCAGCGCGACGTAGAGGAAGTAGCCGACGACGATCGACGGCACGCCCGAAAGAACGTCGACCGTGAAACGCATGACCTTCTGCGCCCACGGCGGCGCGTATTCCACCGTCCAGAGCGCCGTCCCGATGCCGGCGAAGAAGACGATCACGAGCCCGATCGTCACCAACAGAAACGTTCCGGCGATCGCGTTGGCGAGCCCGCCTGCGATGCCGTGCGTGATCGTGAAGAACAGCTCCGGCCGCAGTGCCGGCGCCCCTTTGATTGCGACGAAAGCAAAGATCGAGAAGAGCAGCGTGATGACCGCGATCAGCGAAACGACGCTGACCGCCCACCAAAAGTGCCCGAGCCCACGAGCCAAACGGTTCGTCTTCATGCGCGGCTCCCGTCGCGATCGGTGCCGCGCAGAATCGCGCGGGCGACGATGTTGACCGTCAACGTGATGACGAAGAGCGCGACCGCCAGCTCCGCGAGCGAGCGCTGCGCCATGCCGCTCGAGTCGGTCAGCGCCGATTCGAGCTGCGAAACGATCACCGCCGCGATCGTATTGACGGGCTGAAAGATATTGTGCGGAAAGGAGTTGATCGCGGCGCCGCAGACCATCAGCACCGCCATCGTCTCGCCCAGCGCGCGGCCGAACGCGATCAACACGGAGCCTAAGATGCCGGTGCGCACGCTCGGGATCACCGCCTTGATAACGGCCTGCCAGGTGGTGCTTCCGAGCGCCATGCTCGCCTCGAAGATCAGGCCGGATTGCGCCTGCACGACGTCGCGAACGGTCGCCACCATGATCGGCGTCACCATCAGCACGAGGATGAAGGTCGCCGCGAGCAGCCCGTTGCCGCTGCCGGCACCTCCGCCGAGCAGCGGCACGAATCCGAAGTGCTCGGCGACGAACGGCCCCAACGTGTTGCCGATCCAGGGCACAAGCACGACCATGCCCCACAAACCGTAGACCACCGACGGCACGCCGGCCATCAGCTCGACGAGGGCGTTGGCGAGCGGTCGAATGTTGTTGTGTACGCGGTAGACGAGCGCGAGCGCGACGAGAATCGCCAGCGGCACCGCGAAGAGCATCGTCAAGCACGCCGTCGCCACGGTGCCGAAGATGAAAACCAGCGCGCCGAACGTCGCGCCGGCCTGCGCGGAGAGACCGTTGCGCGTCACGATCCCGCTGCCGTATTGGTTGCCGATGTTCCATTCGGTTCCGGTGAAGAAGCCGATACCGTTGAAGCGGATCGCCGGCCAGGCGTAGGCCGCCAAAAACACCAGCATCAGGAAGATCAGTGCGAAACACGCGGCCGCTGCAAGCAGCGACGCGTTGCGCACGATGAACTGGGAGCTGATCCGCTGGATACGCACCGGTTTGAGCTTCAAGGAAAACCTCAAGGATGCGGGGGA
>DATJRF010000248.1:0-11877 GCA_035505015.1 Verrucomicrobiia bacterium
TGCCGCGAGATGCACCACTCGGGATGCGTCTCGATCATCTGCCGCTGGCGCGCCATGCCCCTTTCGGGAACGTAAGCGACCGCGCCGATCGCATCGAGCGCCTTTTGGCGCAGCAGATTCTGATCCATCGCGATGAACCACTGCGCGGTCGCACGGAAGATCACCGGGTTGTGGCAACGCCAGCAGTGCGGATAGGAGTGCACGTAGTCGGCGGCGCTCCAGAGCGCGCCGCTCGACTCCAAGTCGGCGACGATCGCGGCGTTGGCTTTGAAGATGTGCGCGCCGGCGTAGGGGCCGGCTTCGGCCGTGAAGCGGCCCGCCGCGTCGACCGGATTGAGGATCGGCAAACCGTACTTGATTCCGGTCTCGAAGTCGTCGGCGCCGTGACCGGGCGCGGTGTGCACGGCCCCCGTTCCCGTCTCGAGATCGACGTAGTCGGCGAGCACGATCGCCGAATCGCGGTCTAAGAACGGGTGGCGCACCGCCAAGCCGTCCAACCGCTCGCCGGTCGCGGTTGCGAGCAAGGCCGCCTGCGCGAAGCGTTCGCCGAGCGCCCGCTCCGCGAGCGCCGTCGCCACGACCACGCACTCGTCGCCGACGCGGTACAGGCCGTAGGTCGCGTCCGGTCGCAGCGCGATTGCGACGTTGGCCGGCAAGGTCCACGGCGTCGTCGTCCAGATCAAGACGCTCGCGCGCGCGCATCCTGCGGCGCCGAAAGCGCGCAGCAGCGCTTCGCGCTGCGCGTCGTCCGCGGTAAAGCGCACGTAGACCGACGGCGACGTCTTCTCTTCGTATTCGATCTCCGCTTCGGCGAGCGCCGTCTCGTCGCGCACGCACCACAGGGTCGAGCGCAGGCCTTTGTAGATCTGCTGCTTCTCGGCCAGCGTCGCGAGCGTGCCGACGATCGTCTCCTCGAACGAGGGGTCGATCGTCCGGTACGGATGCTCCCAGAGCCCGAAGTTCCCCATCCGCATGCGGTCGGCACGGTGGCGATCGAGCCAGTAGAGCGCGCGCTCGCGGCATTTCTCGCGCAGCTCGAGCGGGTCGATCGCGTGAAAATCTTTGATGCCGAGGTGCTTGAGCGTCTCGAACTCGATCGGCAGCCCGTGCATGTCCCAGCCGGGAACGAACTTCGCGTACTTCCCGTCGAGCAGCGCGACTTTGACGAAGACGTCCTTGAGCACCATGTTGAGAAAGTGCCCGACGTGCAGCTCGCCGTTGGCGTAGGGCGGACCGTCGTGCAGGATCCAGGCGCCGTTCGGCGCGTTGCGCTCGAGGCGGCGCTCGTAGATCTTCCGTTCGCTCCACCAGGCGATGCGATCCGGCTCGCGCTTGGGCAGCTCCGCCTTCATCGGGAAGGAGGTCTTCGGTAAGTTTAAGGTATCGCGATAGTCGCGGCGCAGCGTCTCGCTCATGGGAACCACCCGGATTCCTCCGGGGCCGCCATTACTCCCGCAACAGCGCTGCGAGGGAGTCGAAGCTGCGCTCCGCGGCGGCGCGCACGCTCTGCACGCGCTCGGCCAGGTGCGCGCTCAGTTCGTCGCGCGACGCCGCGAGGCGGTCGACGAGCGCGTCGGCGGAGGCGTCGGCCGGCCGCGGGTGCCCCGGCACCCAGAGCGGCTCGAGCGGATACTCCAGCTCGTCGCAAAGCGCGGCCACCTTCGGGTCGTACGGAATCGCCAGAAACGGTACCGCATAGCGCGCCGCCAGAATTAGCGCGTGCAGCCGCATGCCCACCACCACGCGGGCGCCGCGCAGGATTGCGGCGGCCTTGGGCAGGGCCGGTTCGGGAAGCAGTACGGGCGCCGTCTTGCAGGCGCGGATGATCTCGGTCGAAACCTCGGCATCGCCGGCACCGCCGATCGGCAGGAAAGCGGCGCGGATCCCGTGCCGATCGCTCAGACGATCGACCGCCCGGGCGATCGCGGGGATGCCCTCGCGCATCGCCGAGATCTTGCGTACGCTCACGACGGCGTAGGGAACGTCCTCGAGGCCCTCGGCTTGCAGGTCGGGCCGCTCTTGCGGTCCGTCATAGAGGAAGACCGGATCCGCGGTGCGTTCGACCGCCGTGCCCGGCAGCAGCTCTTGGAGCAGCACGCGCGAGCGCTCGTCGCGCACCGTCGCGCGGTCGAGCCCACGACAGAAGCGCCGGACGACGAACCGCCCGAGCAGGTCGAGCGGACCGATCGACTGCGCGAAAATCATCGTCTTGCGGTGCGCGCGTATCGCCTCGCGCAGGACGGCGGCGTAGTAGAGCAGGCTGCGCGTGCTGGTCGCGTTCTGCAACAGGCCGCCGCCCCCCGAAACGACCACGTCGGCCCGCGCGATCGCCGCGCGCACCGCACGCCATTCCCATCGCGGCGTCGCGTCGACCGCCAGCGCTGCGGCCGTCTGCGCCGCGGCGTTGGAAAGAACGTCGATCTCGATCGACGGGAAGCGGGCGCGCAGTTGGGCGACGATCACGGCAAGCAGCGCCTCGTCACCGAGGTTTCCGAACCCGTAGTACCCGCTGAGCAACACGCGCATACACTAGACGCGCGCCAGGAACCGGCGATAGAGCAGCGCCGCCGTGCCGCCGATGACGACGCCGATGACGAGGCCGAGGCAGATGCGCGTCACCGAGATGACGAGCGCCGTGTGCAGGTGCGAAAACGTGTCGATGACGTCGCCGATCCCGACGCCGATCCCCAGGGCGAGGATCCATCCGATCGCGCGGCGGTGCGCCGGAAGGAGCGCCGCTGCGAGCATCATCGACGGGAAGCCGACCAGAAACTCCTTGAACCGCGGGCGCACGCTCAAGAGATCGGTGAGCAGGTGCCGCGCCGCGAGCTCGAACGGCGACGGCGAGATGTCGCTATCGTTCCCGCTGCGCATGACCAGCAGCGCCCCGGCCGCAACCAGCACGATGCCCGCCAGTAACTGGTAGGCCAGCACCGGCGAAAGCAGCACGTCCTTGGGCCGCTCGACGCCGGAGACGAAGCGCCGGTCGAAGAGGTACAGGAGCAGCGCGATGAGCGGCGGGAGCGCGAGCACCAGCTTCACGCCGCGAAAGCGCTCGATCTCCTCCATCGCAAGCGGCGAGCTCATCACGCCTACGACGACCAGCGCGCCGAGCAGCGCGACGGCGGTCGCCACGATCGTCCAGCCAGCGCAGCGAACGAGCCGGTCGAACGTCTTGGCCGGCGGCGCCGTCGAAAAGACCGGCGCGAGCGAAAGGAAAGCGGCGGTCGCGAAGAGCAGCGCGCCGGCGAGGGCGATGAGCGAGCGAGCGAAACCATCGTGATGGGTCAGCACGCCGCCGGCATAGAGTACGATCGTCGACGCGTAGGCGGCAGCCGCGAGCCACCGGCGGTACCAGCCGAAGAGACCCAGCAGGATCGCGAAGATCGAGGGAACCGCGAGCGCCGCGATGCCGACGAGCACGCGATCGTTTCCGCGGTAGAGCCCGATCGGCGTCGCGCGGCCGAGGCGGAAGCCGCCGTCGACGAGCTGCGTCGCGATCTCGTGAACCATTTCGACGTTGGTCTTTTCGATCGAGAGATCGCCGTCTTGATGCTCCCACGGCCGCAAGTAGACCACGCGCACGTTGCGCTCGCGCACGCCGAGCACGTACCGCGCGACCACCTCGTCGAGCTTGAGCTTGTCCAACTCCGTCTTTGCGATCGCCTGGACGCGCACCGTGCGTCCCGGGATCAAGCGAGCCAATGCCTCGCTGCCCTTTTGGATCTGGCTGTCGTCGTACGTTTCGATGGAGCCGAGGTTGAACGCGTGGAGCCGGAACGCCGCGGCGGCGCCTTGGAGATGCTCGGGATATCCGAAGACTTGATTGCGCAAGCCGAAGAAGATGACGGTCGAGACCTTCGGATCGTAGCGCAGGACGTCGGCAAACTCGGCCTCGATCTGCGGTTCGTCGAAACGCTCGTCGTTTTGAAATCGGGGGATCAGCAGCAGATGCAGCCGGCGCGCTAAGAGGATCTGATTGGTCGGGATGCCGAAGGCCAGCGTATCGAAGTAGTCGATCTGCGTGTGCACCTCGATCAGCCACGGCTTGGTGCGGCGCAAGACGCGCACGCTCTTGCGCTCGAAGTGCAGCGCGAGCTGGGCGCGGTAGCGATTGAAGGTCGACTGGTCGGCGACCAGCAGGTAGACGGCGTCCGCGTCGATTCGTTTCGAACGCACCAGCTCGCGCAGCAGCGGATCGGCGATCGGCGAGATGCGCGCCTGGTTTTCGAGCGCCGCCCCGGTGGTCAAGTAAGCGCGGCCGTCGTTGCCGATGTTGCTCCCCAGCTCCTCGGTGACGGCGAGCGACGTGAGGCCGGCGACGTGCAGCGCCCGCAGAAAGGCCGCGGGATCGTAGTTGTAGGAGCGAGCAAGATCGGCAAAATCCTGGTAGTCCATCGCGATCTCGACCCGGCGTGCGTGCGTTTCCTCGCGCTGGCGGAAGAAGGCGACGGCCAGGCACGCCAGCAGGGCAAGGATCAGGACGACCGCTGCGTAGCGAGTCCTGGGCTCGATTCCGGTCACGAAGCGCGTCTTTTCGACCGCGGCGGCGGAAGGCCCGCCCGTCGCCCGGAGGGGGAAATAAAACAAGAGGACCCGCCGTAGGCGAGCCCCCTTGCCGTCGCGTATGCGTTCTGCCCTTTTTGTCGGGATCCCGCATACCGGGTGTGGGCGACGATTTTCCTCGGTGCCGCGTTACCGATCTTGCCCACAGTCCGCAGTGCGTACGCGATCTTCTTCGAGAATAGCAGAAGCGGCCCTGCCGCGTACGTCGTTACGGTGCCGTTGTCGTCGATTTTACGAAGCTTATGGACGCCAAACCGGCGAGCGCTTGGAGAGAAAGGATTTTATGCCCTCCTTTGCATCCTCCGCGAGCGCGTTCATGGTCATGACTTCCTTGGCGTACGCGTAGGCTGCCGGCTGCTCCAAGTCGATCTGCGCGTAGAACGCGGCCTTGCCGATACCGACGACCGTGCGGCTTGCCGACGCAATCTTGCGCGCCAGCGCGAGCGACTCATCGCGCAACGCCTCCGGCGCCGCGATGCGATTGATCAGCCCGTAGGCGAGCGCGCGCTCGGCATCGATCGGCTCGCCCGTGAGCAGCATCTCCATCGCGCGCTTGCGCCCGATCGCGCGCGTCAGCGCCACCATCGGCGTGCTGCAGAAGAGCCCGATGCGCACGCCCGGCGTTGCGAACGTCGCCCCGCGCGAAGCGACGGCGAGATCGCAGGCCGCGACCAGTTGGCAGCCCGCCGCGGTCGCGACGCCCGCGACCTCGGCGATGACCGGCTGCGGAATCGAGACGATGCGGCTCATCAACGCCACGCAAGCGTCGAAGATCGCGCGGTACCCTTCGACGTCGCGATCGACGAGCTCGCTCAGGTCGTGCCCGGCCGAAAAGGCCGGGCCGTTTCCGCACAGGATGACCGCGCGCACGCCGGCGTCGTCGCCGATCGCGGCCAGCGCGGCGTCGAGCTCCTGCATGAGCTCGAGCGAGAGCGCGTTGCGCTTCTCGGCGCGATCCATCGTGAGGATCGCGATCTCGCCCTCGTGACGGATATCGATATTCTTGAAGGCGCGTGCCGAATCGATCATGGGCGGCCTCGTCGCAGCGATAAGGGGAGCGGTTTCCCTTCGCGGGCGCCCGTTGGCCGCCCTACTCGCCGAGCGCCTCGACGAACGGCGCCAGCTGGCGGGCGTAATGCTCGCGACGGCCGAGCGAGCTTGCGTAGATCGTGCGTCGTACTTGCACGGCGCTCGCGGTGCGCACCGGCCTCGCGGCCGCGTGGAACTCGAGCACCGACGGGCTCCACGCCAATCCACAGTGCGCGACGATCCGCCGCGCCTGCCCCTCGAGATCCGCGACGAGATCCTCGTAGCGAACGTCGAGGATCGCCTCGGGACCGAGCAGCTCCCGCCAATGCCGCATCAAGCGTCGGTAGGCGCGGTAGTATCGTCCGAGCTCGGCCAAATCGTACGCGAACGGCATCCCGCCGTTGTAGAGCGGGAAATACGTCGAGATCGCCGCGTCGGCCGGCTCGCGGACGACGTGCAGGATGCGCGCGTTCGGCAGCGCCAGGCGGACGAGGCCGGCGTAGCGGAAGTTGAGCGGCATCTTATCGGTGACGCGCAGCGCGCCCGGCGCCATGGCAGCGAGGCGCCGAGCGTAGAGCTCTCCGAAGCGCTCGAGCGCGCCGCCGTCGATCGCTTCGAACGTCCCGGAGAACGCCGCCGCTGCGAGCGTCTCGTGGAGCGCGCGCTCGAGCTCGATCAGCTCGCCGGCAGCGTAGACCGCAGGATGCGCCGCGAGGAGCTGCTCGACGAGCGTGCTGCCGGAGCGCGGCATGCCCACGATGAGAACCGGCAGCTCGGAGCGAGCGCCGCCGCGGCAGCGGGCGACGAACTCGGCCGAGCACTGCGTTTTCATCCGCTCGATCGATCCCAAGGCATCCGCCTCGTCGTAGGCGATCGTACGCCGCTTGAGCGCGTTTGCCGCCCGGGCGTGGCGAAACGCCTGCGCGTAGTCGCCGGCTTCGTCGCACGCTTTCGCGAGGCCGAAATGGAGCTGCATCCGATCGTAGGGCGGGAGCCCGGGCGCGCTGCGCGCGAGCCGCTCCATCGCGCGCACGCGCGGATCGCCGGGGTGCACCGCGCCGGACTCCGCCCAACGCCGGTAGAGCCAGCCGCTGCGCGGCGCGAGCGCGATAGCGCCTTCCAAGGCGGCGCGACCCTGGGCCAGCTCCCCGCGCTCGATGAGAATCTCGCCCAGATGCCCGAGCGCGTCGGCGTTGCGAGGTGCAATTGCGAGCGCGGCGCGGTAGCCGGCTTCGGCCTCCTCCAGCCGCCCCATCAAGTACAGCGCGATCGCGCGGTTGGCGTGCAGGTCGGCACGCTGCGGGTCGAGCGAGATCGCGCGATCGAAGTGCGAGAGGGCCTCGTCGCAACGCCCCGCCGCCCCTAGCAGCGTGCCCAGGTTGTTGTGCGCTTCGACGAACTCCGGCGCGATCTCGAGCGCTTGGCGGTATTCCTCCATCGCCGCAGCGAGGGAGCCCTCGCGCTGGAAGCCGACCCCCCGGTCGTTGAGGGCGCGCGCGCGCGGATCGACGGTTCGAGCGCTCATCGCACACCACTACGCCTGCCGGGGCGCTCCGGGCCTGCCGCCGGTAAACCGCCGCCGGGCCGCGGTCGATATCCTGGGGGAGTGTCTACCACGGCTTCCACCAGAGCTGGCGCGCTCGCCTTCATGCTCGCGCCGCACGAAACCACGGCCTTCTTCGCCGCGACCTTCGAGCGCGAGCCGCTCCACGTCGAACGCGGGGATGCCGCGTATTTCGCCGGCGTGTACGGCGTCGGCGACGTCGAGGACGCGCTGATCGTCGGCGCGAGGGAGCCGGAGCAGTTCGCGCTCTTCAAGGGCGGCAGCGGCCTCGCCGCCGAGGAGTTCACCTACGAGCGGCCGAGCGTGCGGTGGCGCCTGACGGGCAAACCGCCGCGGCGCTGGGTCGACGCGCGCCGCGTCGTCTCGCACTTCGCCGACGGGTATACGGTCATCATCAAGGATGCCGCGCTGTTCTCGGCTCGGCTGCAGCGCTTCTGCAACCGCCTGCAGTGCGATCTCTTCTCCATCGCGCAAGCCAACGTCTACTACACGCCCCCTGCGGCGCAGGGCTTCGCGGTCCATCACGATACGCACGATACCCTCACGGCGCAGATCGAGGGCGAGAAGACCTGGCTGATCTACGAGCCGGTCGTGCGCCTGCCGATGGAGTCGAAGCCCTTCCACAGCGGAACGAAGATGCCGGGCTTGCGGCTGCTGCGCGAGGTCCGCGTACGCGCCGGCGACACGCTCTATATTCCGCGCGGCTTTCCGCACGAAGCCAAGACCTCCGGCGGCACTTCGCTGCATTGCACGTTCGCGCTGCTGCCGATCCGCATCGCCGACGTCACCGACATGCTCGCCCACGTCACGAGCGATGCCGACGTGGAGCTGCGCCGAGCGCTGCGCCCGGGAGAGCTTTCGGCGGAGCGGCTGGCCCGGCGCGCCGCCGCTTCGTACGACGATCCCGAAGCGCGCGCGACGCTGGAGCGGCGCACGCAAGAGGCGCTCGACATCACGGTCAACGAGCTCTTCCGCCTCACCCGCCCCAACGCCGACGACGCGTTCGCGCGGGCCTTGCGCGCGCTCGACGTCACCGCCGACACGCCGGTGCGCATCGACGAGGGCGTTCCGTTCATGCTGCGGGAGCGCGCCCAGAGCATCGAGCTGCTCATCGCCGGTAAGGCGGTCGCGTTTCCGAAGTTCTGCGTTCCCGCCTTCACGCGGCTGCAAGAGGGACCGACGACGGCCGGCGAGATGGACCCGTCGCTCTCGCCCGAGAACCGCGCGCTCTTCGTCAAACTGCTCGTCCTCGAAGGCTTGGTCGTCGCCGGCTGACGGCGCGCGCCGCGATCAGCGAAAGAGCGTCAGCACGGAATCCGCGTTGGTGTTGCTCTGGGCCAAGATCGACGTCCCCACTTGAACGAGCACCTGGAGCTTCGTGAACTCGGTCGTCGCGGCGCCGACGTTGAGGTCGCGAATATACGATTCCGACGCCTGTAAGTTGACCGCCGCCGTGTTGTCGTTATCTTGGTCGATGTTGAGCCGCACCACGACCGCGCCCAGCTGCGCTTGCTGCGCGAGCAAACGCTCGAGCGCGTTGTCGACTTGACCGATCGCGTCTTCGGCGCCGAGCGAAGGGCTGTTCGCGGAGCTGATGGCGAGGTTGACGTTCGAAAGGCGCAGCGTCTGGGTGTTCGTCGCTTCGATGCCGACTTCGACTACGTCGCCTTCGCTGGCCCCGGACTGAACGAGCAGGGCCGGATTGTCGGGGTTGGTCAGCGCGGCGACGTTTTGGCTCACCTTGATGAACGCCGTCGTTCCGACGTCGGCCGTCGTGATGGAGCCCAGGGTGATGGCGACGTTGTCGAAGCCTAGGAAGCTGTTCGTTCCGGTTCCGCGGATCTTGTTCCGCGTGAAGTGTCCGCCCTTGCCGCCGGTCCCGGTCACGTAGCTCGCCGCCTGCGGCCCGAAGAGCGAGGCCGAGACGCAGATCACGCCGGTGGCGCTCTCGATGAACGTCTCCTGCACGGCGATCGAGACGCCGGTGTTGATGACCTGGAGCTCGATCGTCCCGTCCACCGTCGCGGAGCCGCCGAGGCCCTGCACCCCGCGGACGTTCGCGCTCGGCGTCGTGTTGAAGCTTGCGCTGGAGGCGACCGCGCAAGCCGCGAGGTAACCGAAGTTGACGCCGCCGGCCGTCGCCTTGCCGCCGTTGGTCGCGAGCGCCGCGTTGGCGGTAATCGTGAGAAAGGCGTTCTGCTCCGACGTAAACCCGGCGTGCGATCCGTCGAGCAGCGCCTGGCCGTTGAAGTTGGCGTTCTGCGAGATGCGGTTGATTTCGAGCAGCAGCTGCGTCACTTCGGTCTGGAGGTTCGCGCGGTCGGACTGGCTGTCGACGTCGGACGCGGCCTCGATCGCCAGATTGCGGATGCGCTGGAGAATGTCG
Organism: Verrucomicrobiia bacterium; assembly: GCA_035505015.1. GTDB lineage: Bacteria > Vulcanimicrobiota > Vulcanimicrobiia > Vulcanimicrobiales > Vulcanimicrobiaceae > DATJRF01. The sequence goes on from DATJRF010000248.1 coordinate 9,546, forward strand.
GTTTGACTGGTCAGCGCGCCGAGCGCGACCTGCGCCGCGTTGTTGGCATTCTGGACGTTCTGGATCGCCTGGCCAAAGCCGTCGGCCTGCGTCTGCAGGGTCGTCGCGATCGCGAGCCCCGACGGATCGTCGGCCGCGGTGTTCACCCGCAGCCCCGTCGAAAGCTGGGTGACGACGTTTTGCAGCTGCTGCTGGTTATAGTCGAGGTGAAGCTGAACGCTGTCGGCCAGCAGATTGTTGGCGATGCTCAAACCGGACACCGATTCACCCCTCTGAACCTTCCCACACCAGGTAAACCCATCGTCGGAGCTTTGCGCCGGAAGGTTTAGCCGCCCTTCAGGGGTGGCTCACGAGGCGAGCAAGCAGGCGCCATCCGCGGGCCTTTATAGAGGGCATAACCCAACTGCTGGGTTTTGTCAAAGAGCGCCTTCCGAGCGGGTCGATCATGATTCGCCCTCCCGGGTTGCCTTCAGCACGTAGTCGAAGTAGCGCTCCGTGACGCCGTCCGCCGTCCACTCAGCGCGCAAGGTCGTCTTCTTCTCGACTTTCCGCAGCGCACTGAGCAGCGTGCGGTTCAGATCCTTCGCGCTCTCGCCGTGCATTGCGGCCTCGATTGCGAACCCATCTCCGACGCGTCGGACGGAACCGTCGGCGAACAGCCTTCGGAGGGCCTCGCCGACGGCGATCGGGTTCGCGCTATGGATCTCCGCTTTGAGTCGATACGCTCTGCTCACTGCGATTTACAGCCCCAACGTCGTCTGCACCGGCGCATCGCCGATCGGCACGTCCGGTGCGCCCCGTTTCGCCAAAGTGTAGGCGGCGGTCAACCCGGCGATGCCGGCGCCGACGACGAGTGCGGACTTCCTCATCCGCCGGGCTATACGCCCACCACGGCGCTCCTCCCCCGGGGGAGTCAAGGACAGCAAGCGACAAACGCTTGCCGGTGCGCATCACCGACGTTCGGGAACGCTCCGTACCGATTTCGCGATACGCCGATCCGGCGCTACCGTCCGGGGGCCTAACGACGAGCATCGTGGCAATCGAAACCGATGTACTGCGCGCAGGCAAGCGCATCGTCGGGTACGGATTCTCTTCGATCGGTCGCTTCGCGCAGGGCGGCCTCATTCGCGAGCGTTTTGCTCCACGACTCCTAGCCGCCGCTCCCGAAGAGCTAATCGCTGCCGAAGGAACGAACTTCGATCCGTTCCGAGCGTGGAGCGTGATGATGCGGGGCGAAAAGCCAGGTGGACACGGCGAGCGCTGCGTCGCCGTCGGCACGCTCGACATGGCGCTTTGGGATATCGCCGCGAAGATCGCGGAGCAGCCCCTGTATTACTTTTTATCGTCGCGTTTGAACGTGGTGCCAGTGCCGACCGTCAACGTGTATGCCGGCGGCGGCTACTATTACCCAACAGACGACATCGCGGCACTTACGAATGAGATCCAGCGTCTCTTGGGCGGCGGCTATACTCGCTTCAAGATGAAGATCGGCGGTAAGCCGGTAGCCGAGGACCGCAAACGCATAGAGGCGGCCTTATCGGTCACCGGCGACGGCGCGCGTCTTGCCGCTGATGCGATGAATGCCTACGACGCCGATACCGCCTTGACGGCGGCGCAGACCTTCGCTCCGTGCGGATTGTGGTGGTTCGAAGACGTGTGCGATCCGCTCGACTTCGCGACGCAGGCCGCCGTCGCGCGCGTCTATCCCGGTGCAATTGCGGCCGGCGAAGCGCTCTTTTCCGACGCCGAGGCGAAGCTGCTCGACGCGCACGGCGGCTTGCGCACCGACCGCGACATTCTGTTGTTCGATCCGGTCCATTGCTACGGCGTTCCGGGATACCTCCGGATCGTCGAAGCCATGACGCAACGCGGCTGGCCGCGCTCCGCTTTCTGGCCGCACGGAGGCCACATCTTCTCCCTGCACCTGGTCGCGGCGCTGGGCCTGGGCGGGGCGGAAGTCAATCCTCTGTGCTTCGCACCATTCGGTGGACTTCAAGATGGCGTAACACCCGTGGATGGGCGCGTTGCTCCTTCGCAGTGTCCCGGTATCGGATTCGAAAGCAAACCGGACCTGCGTCGCCTATTCGAGACGCTCTAGGGCCCGCGCCGAGCCGCCGCTGTCGCATTCCCTGAAACTGCCTGATTTTACAGGTAAACATGGTGGGCGATGACGGGCTCGAACCGCCGACATCCTCCTTGTAAGGGAGGCGCTCTCCCAGCTGAGCTAATCGCCCATGACTTGGCCGTTTTTATCCTTGTCCGTACCCTAGTTGGTTCGCCTCCCGGGCCGCCCTCGCCCGTTGGCAGGCCAGTCGCTTTACGACGCGCTTAG
>DATJRF010000249.1:0-10265 GCA_035505015.1 Verrucomicrobiia bacterium
CTACCTCGTGCCGGCGGTGCGCAGCGGCAAGAAAGTCGTGCTTTCGACCGGTACCATCGCGCTGCAGGAGCAGCTCGTCAACAAAGACATTCCGCTGGTCCAGCGCGCGCTCGACGTTCCGTTGCGCGTGACGCTGCTCAAAGGGCGCGGGCACTACCTCTGCAAGCAGAAGTACGAGCGCATGCGCGCCGACCGGCTGCTTCCGCCGTCGCGCACGATGCAGGAGCTGTGGGCGTGGGCGGAGCGCACCCCGGGCGGCGACCGCGCCGAGCTGGCGTTCGTCCCGAGCGCCGACGACTGGGAGCAGCTCGACGCCGATGCCGACGATTGCGTCGGCGAGTTCTGCGAGCACTTTCGCGACTGCTGGTTCTTCAAGAAGCGCGACGAAGCGAAGTATGCGGATCTCATCGTCGCCAATCACGCGCTCTTCTTTCTCGATCTCGCGATGGGCGGCGGGCTGCTCCCACCCTACGACGTCGCGGTGCTCGACGAGGCGCATCAGGCGGAGCGCTGGGCGACCGACGCGCTCACCTCGACGATCTCGCGCACGACGATCGGCCGCATGCTGCGCAAGCTGCGCCGCACCTATCACCTGCCGCCGTCGTTCGAAACCGAGCTCGACGAGGGCGTGCGCGGGCTCGAGTCGGCGCTCGCGGCCGTGCCCGGCGACCGGTATCCGCTTGCCGCCAACGACGCCGCCGAGCCGGCGCTCGAGCGCGTGCGCGACAGCCTCTATCGCCTCGAAAACTGGCTCTTCGCCAACTGGCACTCGGCGCTCAAGCGGATCCCGCCCAACGACGCCGAGGCGGAGCGCCGGCGCGACCTCGCGATGCGTTCGATCGTCGCCCATTCTTCGACGATCGATCGCGCTCAGTCGCCGGGCGACGAGACGATCGCGTGGGTCGAGCGCGCCGACTCCGACGGGCGCTATACCGTCAACAGCGCGCCCTACGACGTCGCCGACTTCCTGCGCGCGGCGCTCTTCACGCGCGCGCAGAGCGTCGTGCTCACGAGCGCGACCATCTCCGTACGCGGCAGTTCGTTTGAGTTCATCAAGCGCGCGCTCGGCGTCGACGACGCGCAAGAACTCGTCGCACCCTCGCCCTTCGACTACGCGACGCAGGCGCGGCTCTTCATCGCGCCGCCGCAGCTCAATCCCAAGGCATCCGACTTCGCGCGCCGCGCGGCCCCGTTCGTCGAGGAGGCCCTCGATCGCAGCCGCGGCCGCGCCTTCGTGCTGTTTACGTCGTACGCGCGCTTGCGCGAAGTGTATGCGCTCGTGCGCGGGCGCGTGGCCTTCCCGATCAAGCTGCAGGGCGAACTGCCGCGCGCCCATCTGCTCGACTGGTTCCGTCGCACGCCCGGCGCGGTGCTCTTCGCGACCGGAACCTTCTGGGAAGGCATCGACGTTGCGGGCGAGGCGCTCTCGTGCGTCATCATCGATCGGCTGCCGTTTCCATCGCCGGCCGATCCGCTCGTGGCGGCCCGCGTCCGCGCGCTCGAAGCGCGCGGGCTCGACGGTTTCGAGCACTACATGGTTCCGGCTGCGACCGTGCGCCTCAAGCAGGGCTTCGGGCGCCTGATTCGCAGCGGTACCGACCGCGGCGTCGTGGCGCTGCTCGACGGCAGAGCCGCCTCGACGCGCTACGGCGAAACGATCCTGTCGGCGCTGCCGCCGGCTACGCGCATCGAGCAACTCGAGGAGTTGACGGCCTTCTTCGATTCGTAGGCGAGCATTCGCCGCCGCGGACGAGCCGTAGTCCGGTCATCCGGCCCATCGTATGCGGCGTACTAGAGCCGTACGCACCGATTCGATGGAGGATTCCCGATGAAACCCTACGCGCTCGCCCTCGCCCTGGTTGCCCTCGCGGCCGCGCCGGCTGCCGCCGGCACGATGTCCTCGCCTTCGCCCAAGCCGTCGGGCTCGCCCTCACACATGATGTCCGGGCATATGTCGAGCAATCACATGAGCGGCTCGATGAGCAAGCACGCCACGCCCAAACCCTCGCCCTCGCACATGATGACGCACGCCTCCCCGAAGCCAACCTCTTCGATGAAGCCGTAACCGCGGCTTCTATTCTTCTTGGGTGACCTCGATCTTGGCGCGCTCTTGGAGTTCGTGCACGATCGTCGAGTCGGCTAGGGTCGTGGTGTCGCCGAGGGTTCGTCCCTCGGCGATGTCGCGCAAGAGGCGGCGCATAATTTTGCCGCTGCGCGTCTTCGGCAGCTCGGTCGTAAACGTCACGTATTTCGGGCGCGTGAACTTTCCGAGCTTCTCGCCGACGAAATCGCGCAGCTCGTCGGCGAACTCCGGCGTGCCGGTCTCGCCGCCGCGCAGCGTCACGAAGGCGTAGATCGCCTGGCCCGTCATGTCGTCGAGCTTCCCGCAAACCGCGGCTTCGGCGACGTGCGGATGGCCGACCAGCGCGCTCTCCACTTCGGTGGTCGAGATGCGGTGGCCGCTGACGTTCATCACGTCGTCGATCCGGCCCATGAACCAGTAGTTGCCGTCCTCGTCGCGGTGGCATCCGTCGCCGGCAAGGTAGCGATGGGCGAACTTCGACCAGTACGTCTGGCGGTAACGCTCGTCGTCGCCCCAGATGCCGCGCAGCATACCGGGCCACGGGCGGGTGAGCACGATGTATCCGCCGCCGCCGCGCGGCACCGAGGCGCCGCTCTCGTCAACGATGTCGGCGCCGATGCCCGGAAGCGGATGGGTCGCGCTGCCGGGAAGCAGGGTCGTCACGCCGGGCAGCGGCGAGATGAGGATACCGCCCGTCTCGGTCTGCCACCACGTATCGACGACCGGAGTGCGGTTGCCGCCGATCCATTCGCGGTACCACATCCACGCCTCCGGATTGATCGGCTCGCCGACGGTGCCGAGCAGGCGCAGCGACGAGAGATCGTGCTTGGCCGGATACTGCGTGCCCCACTTCATGAAGGTGCGGATCGCGGTCGGCGCGGTGTAGAGGATCGTGACCTTGTAGCGCTCGACGATCTCCCAGAACCGATCCTTATCGGGGAAGTCCGGCGTGCCTTCGTAGAGGACGCCGGTCGATGCGTTGGCCAGCGGGCCGTACACGATGTACGAATGGCCGGTGACCCAACCGATGTCGGCGGTACACCAGTACACGTCCGTCTCGGGCTTGAGGTCGAAGACGAGCTCGTGCGTCGCCGCGACGTGCGTGAGGTATCCGCCGGTCGTGTGCTTGATGCCTTTGGGCTTAGCGGTCGTACCGCTGGTGTAAAGCAAGAAGAGCAGGTCTTCGGCGTTCATGCGCTCCGGCGCGCACTCGTCGGGTTGCCCGGCGACGATCTCGTCCCACCAGTAGTCGCGGCCGTCGTGCATGAAGACCTCGTCGCCGATGCGCCGGGCGACGATGCAGTGCTTGATGCTCGGCGCGTTCTCCATCGCGACGTCGCAGTTGCGCTTGAGCGGAACCTTGTGGCCGCGCCGCCAGCCCCAGTCGGCGGTGATCAGCGCGACGCACTGCGCGTCGTTGGCGCGATCGACGATCGACTCGGGCGAGAAGCCGCCGAAGATTACCGAGTGCGCGGCGCCGATGCGCGCGCAGGCCAGCAGCGCGACCGGCAGCTCGGGGATCATCGGCATGTAGATCGCGACGCGATCGCCCTTCGTAATACCGAGCTTGCGCAGCCCGTTTGCGAACCGGCATACTTCGCCGAGGAGCTCGCGGTAGGTGATCGAACGGCGGTCGCCGGGCTCGCCTTCGAAGAAGAACGCGACGCGGTCGCCGAGCCCCGCTCGAACGTGGCGGTCCAAGCAGTTGACGCTCGCGTTGAGCTCGCCGTCGCCGAACCAGCGAGCGAACGGTTCGTTCCATTCCAGCGTCGTGGTGAAGGGCGTCATCCACTCGAGCTTGCGCGCCCAGGACGCCCAGTAGGCCTGGTAGTCGCGCTCGGCCTCGTCGTAGATCGGCGGTTGGGCATTGGCCTGTGCCGCGAACTCCGGCGACGGCGCAAACCGCCGCTTTTCGGTAGCCAGGGTTTCAATCGTGTGCGCGTCGCTCATGATGCGAGCAAGCTTTTTGCTCGCGCCGCGCGAACCTCTTCCCTCGAACGCTATGAACGCGATCGCGGTGCTGGTGCTTGCGGCGATCACCTCGGCTTCGACGGGCTTGGCGACCGTGCACTACGGCGATCTGCCTCCGAAGAACTTCGCGCTTCCGCCCGGCGCCGGAGCCGGCACGCTGTTCGACTTGCAGGGCAAGGTCGTGGTGATCGACTTTTGGGCGAGCTGGTGCCGGCCATGTACGGGCGAGCTGAAGTACTTCGTCCGCGCCAAGCAGACGTTCGGCGACCGGGTCGCGGTGATCACGGTCTCGCAGGAACGGCCCGGCGTCGCGGCCGGCTACCTGCGCGAGTGGAACATCGATCTGCCGGTCGTCGCCGACGCGAACGGGGCGATCTTCGGCGCCTACTCGATCCAGCCGATCCCGGTGACCATCGTCTTGGATCCCAACTCGGCGGTCTCGTACGTCTCGGTGGGCGGCCTGAGCTGGCCGGAGCTGGAGTCGGCGATAGAGCGGGCAGGCGGGTTCTCCCCCGGATTCGCTAGCACTCCGGCGCCAAGAGTGCTACCATAGGGCGAATGAAAGGGGAAGAGCACGCCCTCGACAAGCGCAAGGCCTACATCCTCGCCACCGTCGTCTACGAATACGTCGCCACCGCGGAGCCCGTCGGTTCGGGCACCCTCACCCAGAAGTACAACCTCGGGGTCAGCTCGGCGACCGTGCGCAACGAGATGGCCGAGCTCGAAGCGGGCGGCTACCTCGTTCAGCCCCACACCTCGGCCGGGCGCATCCCCTCCGACGCCGGCTACCGGACCTACGTCGACCAGCTCATGCAGCCGGAGGAGCTCGGCGGCGAGGAGCGGCGGCGCATCCGCGAAGAGCTGCGCGACGCCAGCCGCGAGCTCGATGAGATCATCGACAACGCGACCCGCCTGCTCGGGCGCCTCTCCAACAATCTCGCCTTTCTGACCAAGCCGCAGCAGGACGCCCAGGTTTTCAAGCACATCCAGCTGATCTGGCTCTCGCCGCGTACCGGCGTCGCGGTGGTGGTAACCTCGCTCGGCGTCGCCGCCCAGAGCCTCTTCGAACTCGGGGCCGAGCGCAGCCCCGAGGATCTGACGACGTTTTCGAGCGGCCTGAACGTCCGCTTTGCCAACCGCCCCTTGCGCGAGCTGGGCGAGCCGGAGATTTTCGCCGTCGCTCGCGAGCTCGCGCTGGGCGACGAACTGCCCCGTGCGGTGCTCGCCGCGCTGCAGTCGGCGCGTTCCAACGAACAGCCGGCGATCGCCGCGGCCGGCGCGCAGAACCTGCTCGATCAGCCGGAGTTTCACGACCTGCGCAAGCTTCGCTCGATCCTTCGTATCGTCGAGGAGCAGCGCACGCTCTACGACGTCGTCGCCGATGCGATGGGCAGCGAGGCGCCGAGCATCAAGATCGGTCACGAGCTCGGCAGCGAGGAACTCGCGGATCTCTCGATCGTGACGGTACCGTACCGGTTCGGCCCCAATGCGATCGGCATGCTCTCGATCCTCGGGCCGCGCCGGATGCCCTACGCCCGCCTGCTCGCGCTCGCGTCGGGAACCGCCGAAACCCTTAGCGAGCGCCTCTCCGACGTGGAAAAAGACTAAGCACCAGGGATGCCCACCAGAGACTACTACGAAACCCTCGGCGTCGCGCGCGACGCAACCGGGGACGACATCAAGCGAGCCTATCGCGCGCTCGCGCGCAAGCACCATCCGGACGTCTCCGAAGACAAGTCCTTCGCCGAAGGGCACTTCAAGGAGATCAACGAGGCGTACGAAGTGCTCTCGGATCCGACCAAGCGCGCGCAGTACGACCGCTTCGGCGCGGTCGGCAACGGCGCCGGCGCGGGCGGAGATTTCGGTTTCGGAACCGGCTTCGGACAGGCGGGTTTCGGCGACATCTTCGACATGTTCTTCGGCAACGTCAATGCGAGCGCGAGCCGCCGCCGCGCCGGGCCGCAGCGCGGATCCGACCTGCGCTACGATCTCGGGATCACGCTCGAGGAGGCGTTCGCGGGGACGACGCGCGAGATTCAGTTCACGCATCTCGCGCAGTGCGACGTCTGTAAGGGCTCGTGCGCGCAGCCCGGCACCTCCGTGACGACCTGCCTGCAGTGCGCCGGAACCGGCATGATGCGCGCGGCACGGCAGACGCCGCTCGGCCAGATCGTCACGCAGATGACCTGCTCGCGCTGCGGCGGCGACGGCCACGTGATCGAGCATCCCTGCGAGGCATGCGGCGGGCGCGGGCGGCGCGAGATCGAGCGGCGTCTCTCGATCAAGGTGCCGGCCGGCGTCGACGACGGCGCGCGCATTCGCGTAGCCGGCAACGGCGAAGCGGGAATCCGAGGCGGACCACCGGGCGATCTCTACGTCTATCTCGGCATCGCACCGCACCAGCTCTTCCGCCGCGACGGGCTCGACACGTACGTCGACGTCCCGGTCAGCTTTCCGCTGGCGGCGCTGGGCGGCGAGGTCGCCGTCCCGACGCTCGAAGGGGAGGTCCCGGTCACGTTGGCGGCAGGCACGCAGGGGGGCACGGTGCTGCGGGTGCGCGGTCGCGGCATGCCGAGCGTCCGCGGTAATCAGCGCGGCGACCATCACGTCACGGTTCACGTCGCGGTGCCCACCAAACTCTCGAAGCGGCAGCGCGAACTGCTCGAAGAGTACGCGCGCGCCGGCGGCGACGTCGTGGAAGAGCGCTCGTTCCTCGACCGCGTCAAGGACGCGTTCCGGCCGGAGTAGGGACGTGTCCGCTCGCCGCTTCTTCGTCGACGCAGCGTGCTCGACCGGCGGCGACGTGGCGCTGCGCGAGAGCGACGCGCGCAAGATCCTGCGGGTGCTGCGGCTGCGCGACGGCGATCGTATCGAGCTCGTCGATGCGGCCGGGAGCGTCTTCGAGGCGGCGATCGTCGTGAACGGGGCGCAGGTTCGCGCCCGCCCGATCGCGGCGCGGGAACCGCCCTCGCCGCCGTCTCTGCACGTCGATCTCGCGCAGGCGGTGCCGAAGGGGGCGAAGATGGACTTCATCGTCGAGAAGGCGACCGAGCTCGGCGCCGCGGCGATCCTCCCGTTCCTCTGCGAGCGAACGGTCCCGACGGACGTGGGCCCGGCGAAGCTCGAGCGCTGGCGCCGGCTGGCGCGTGCGGCGTCGCAGCAGAGCGGCCGGAGCGACGTGCCGGGCGTGGAGGACCCGCTCCCCTTCCAAGCGCTGCTCGAGCGTTTTGCCGGATACGATCTGGTCTTGCTCGCGTGGGAGCGGGCGGAAGCGATCGCGGCGCGGGAGCGGCTGCCGCAGCTGCTCGCTGGGGTGCGCAAGGTGCTGGTCGTGGTCGGCCCGGAAGGCGGTTTGAGCGCGAGCGAAGCGGAGACGGCGTGCGAGCGGGGCGCGTGCGAGCTCTGGTTGGGCCCGCGCATCCTGCGCGCCGAGACGGCGCCGATCGTGGTGCTTGCGATGCTGGCGTATGCCGCTTCGTAGGGGCTCGAGCGCTGCGCCGATAAGGGAAGGATGATGGACAGCGCCGAGACCGTCCGGCGGCTGCGGGTGACCGGCCTAGCCGCGGTGACGATCGTCGCGGTGGTCACGATCCTGGAAGTGGCGATTCTCGGCTGGCGCAACTACACGGCGCCGGCCCGTATCGAGCTCCTCCAACGCGAGAACGCCGCCGCCGGCGCGCCGATGGCGGTGCTCTACTGGGCCGGCCGGGCCGAGCGCGATCCCGCTCAGGTGCCGCGTTTACGAGCCGCCATCGCCGATCTCGAAGCCTCGCAGCGAGGCTCGGCGATGCTCGGCGCGAACGGCCTCGCCTCGTTGGACCGCTTTACGGCGCTCGCATCGAGCCTGGCGCGGAGCCCGCACGATGCTCGGCTGCAGCGGCTCCTCGAAGCGAGCGGGCTGCAGGCGCACCGCGAGCTCACCGCCGCGTCGCAACGCGCGCTCGTCGACTCGGTGCAGCAACGCTCCCGGTTTTACGAGGGAGTCATCCTCGCGAGCGCCTTCGTGCTGTTCGTCGTCGGCGGGCTGTACCTGCTCGTCGTCCGCCCGGGCGAGGCGGCGATCGTGGTGGGCGTTCGCGAGCTGGAAGAGCGGCGCCAGCGCTTCGCGGCGATGTTCGAAAACAGCTCCGAAACGATGGCGATCTACGACGTGGAGGGGCGGATCGTTCGTGCCAACGGCGCGGCGCGCACGCTGTTCGGCTTCGGTCCCGAATCGATCGGCAGCAGCTTTCTCGTTCACGTCTCGCCTCGGGACCGCGATGTCGCTTCCGAAGCCTTCGCGGCGGCGCGCCGCGGCCGAGCGGTGCCGTTTGCGGCCGACTTCGTCGACTCGTCGGGCCGGGAGGTCCCGGTTCTTGCCAGCGTCTCGCCGATCGTGGTTGGCGGCGAGGTCGTCGGCGTGGTGGGCGCCGCGCGCGACGTCTCCGAGGTGCGGCGGTTCGAGCAGGCGCTGATGCGCAGCCGCGAACTGCTTAGCGGGCTGTACGCGATCGCCTCGACGCCCGCCGCCGGGGCAAGCCAGATCGATGCCGCGCTCGAGATGGGCGCGAAGGTGTTGAAGATGGAGTGCGGCGTCGTCGTCGAGGTCGAGAACGGGATGCTCACGGTGCTGCATCGCTACGGCGTGCCCGACCTCTTGCCGGTCGGCGAGCGGCAGCCGATCACCCGGACCATCGGCGAAAAGCTTGCGGCGAGTTCCCGCGCCGTCGCGATCGGGGACTTGTCCGTGGAACCCTACGCGAGCGAGCTCGCCGGCCGCGGCCTGCCCTGGAGATGCTACATCGGAAGCCGGCTGCACGTGGGCGAGAAGAGCTCCGGGATCCTCGTCTTCCTCGATCGCAACGTGCGAGCGGTGCCCTTCGATCGGTCCGACGTCGATTTCGTCGATCTCATGAGCGCGCTGATCGCCTCCGCCGTCGCGCGCGAGCGCCTCGAGGAGCGGCTGCGCGAGATGGCTTTTCAAGACGCGCTCACCGGGCTCCCCAACCGGGCACTGCTCGAGGATTACCTCTCTCGAACGCTGGCGGCGGCGCGCCGCTCGGAGGAACGGGTGGCGCTGCACTATATCGATCTCGACCGGTTCAAGCCAGTCAACGACGACTTCGGCCACGCGGCCGGCGACGAGGTGCTACGCGAGGTCGCGCGGCGGTTCAGCGCCGTCGTGCGCGGCGGCGAGATGATCGCTCGGATCGGCGGTGACGAGTTCGCGGTCGTCCAGGCCGGAAAGCTCGACAACGAGCAGATCGAACGGCTGGCCGCGCGTTTGCGCGGCGCGCTCGACGACCCGATCGCCCTGAGCTCCGGGGTCCGCGTCAGCCTGGGCGCGAGCGTCGGGACGGCGATCTTTCCGGTGGACGAGCGCGAGGCGCAACCGCTGCTGCGTGCCGCCGACGCGGCGATGTATCGCGAAAAAGAGCGGCGCCGGACGCTCGCGCGATGAGTCTCATCCGCGATCCCGGTCCGCTCTTCGACGACAGCCCCGACGCGATCGTGCTGTACGATTCTCGCGGCTCGGTCGTTCGCGCCAACGCCGCGGCCTCGGCGCTGCTCGCCTACGCGCCGGGCTCGTTCGCCAAGCGCTTCCGCGATCACGTCGTCAAGGGCGAGCGGGCGGATGCGCTGCGGCAGTTCGCCGTCGCCCAGGGCGGATCGTCGACCGAGTTCGACGCCAGCTTCGAGAGCCGAATCGGCGCGGTCGTCCCGGTCACCGTGACGCTCCAACCGGTCGTCGAAGGCGAGCGCGTCGCCGGGATCTTCGCGATCGCCCGCGACGCGAGCGCCACCCGCTCCACCGAGTCGGCGCTGGCTCGCAGCGAACAGCAGTTCCGTTCGATCTTCGAATACCATTACGACGCCGCAATCGCGCTGACGCTGCGCCGAACGTTCGGCCGCGTCAACGTGGCGACGGAGCGGCTGACCGGCTACCGGAACGAAGAGCTGGCGGGTATGACGATGGCGCACGTCATCGCACCGGATCGGCTCGAGGCGGCGACCGCGGCGATGGAGCGCGCGCTGCACGGCCAGACGGTGGAGTTCGATTCGGTCGTGCTGCGCCGGGACGGCACCCGCTGCGAAGTCTCCGTGCACGCGATGCCGATGGTCGCCGACCGGACGGTGTACGGCGCGTTTGCGTTCCTCAAGGACGTTTCGCATCAGCGCGAGCTCGAGCGCCGCAACGAGGAGCTCCAGCGCAAGCTCGCCCACATGGCCT
>DATJRF010000250.1:0-3793 GCA_035505015.1 Verrucomicrobiia bacterium
AGGCCGGTGATCGCGTCGCTCGGCGCCACTGCTGCGGACGGCGTTGCGACCGGCGCGCGAACCGCCGGCTCGCACGGTCCGGCGCTGTTCTTCGTGCACGGCGTCGGCTCGACCGCGGCGATCTGGGATCGCCAGCTGGAAGCCTTTGCCGGCGGCTACCGCTGCTTTGCAATCGAACTGCGCGGGAACGGAGCGCTCGCCGATCCCCCGCCGGAGGCGATCTCGCGTGCCGGTTACGCGCTCGACGTGCTGGCCGTCGCCGATGCGGCCGGCGCCGAGCGCTTCACGATCGTCGGGTGCAGCTTGGGCGGCGTGGTTGCGTTCGAGCTGCTCGCGTCGGCTCCGCAGCGCGTCGAAGCCGCCGTCTTCGTGGGAAGCTTTGCGCGATATCCAAACGCGCAGGCCTACGCCGACGGGATCGCCGCAGCGGTGCGCGAGGCGGGCGATATGCGCACGTTCGCGCGAGCGCGCGCGGCCAAGCTCGCGCTTCCGCCCGAGCGCGAGCGCGAAACGATCGAGCAGATGGCCTGCAAATCGCTCCCATGTTATCTCGCCGCGACGCAAGCGACGTGGACGGGCGATTACCGCGAGCTGCTGCCGCGGATTGCCGTCCCGGCGCTCGTCGCGTGCGGAGAGAACGATGCGGTCGCGCCGCCGGAGCTCTCGCGCGAGATTGCCGGCGGCATCCCCGGCGCGAGCTTCGTTGCGATCGAGGGTGCCGGGCACGTTGCCAACGCCGACGCACCGGAGCGTTTCAACGCGGTGCTGCGCGCCTTCCTCAACGCGTCGGGGCGCGTGCCGTGACCGCCGCGTCGGCGCGAGCGGACGAGCGCCACCGGCTCGGCGCGCTGCAGTCGTACCAGATTCTCGATACGCCGCGCGAGGAGCTCTACGACCGGTTCGCCCGGCTGGCGGCGCAGGCGTGCAGCGCGAGCGGCGGCTTCGTCGCGTTCGTCGACGAGGAGCGCGAATGGTTCAAAGCCGGCGCGGGCCTGCCGCTCGACGAGTTGCCGCGCGCCGACGTGCTCTTGCCGGGCGAGATGGGCGCCTCCGCCGTCGTCGCGGTAGAAGACGCTCGCGCCGACGAGCGCACGCGCGAGAATCCTCTCGTGACCGGCGCACCGTTCGTGCGCTGCTACGCCGCGGCGCCGCTGTGCACGCCCGACGGCCTTTGGATCGGCATCCTGGCCGCGTTCGATCCGGCGCCGCGCCGCATCGACGAGGAACGGCGCGGCATGCTGCGCGCGCTCGCGGAAGCGCTGATGGCGCAGCTCGAGACGCGCCGCCGCCTCTACGGCACGCTCGACGCCGCGCACATCGACCTGTTCACCCTGGATCCGCGCGATCGCACGATCTTCTTTTCGTCGGCGGGAGCCTGCGGCCGGCTCGGATATTCGCTGCGCGAGCTGATCGGCATGCCGGTCTTCGACGTCTTGCCCGAACTCGAGGAGGGCGTCTTCGACGAAGCGGTCGCGACGGTTCGTTCCGGCCGGCCGCTGGTACGCGACGCGACGTTACGACGCCGCGACGGCTCCACCTATCCGGTCGAGCTGCGTATCGATGCCTCGGAGGGAGGCGCTCGTATCTCGGCGATCGCGATCGACCGCAGCGAACGCGTGGCGGCCCAGCGCGAGATCGATCTGCTGATGCGTTCGATCGACTCGACCAGCGACGCCGTGCTGATCTACCGCGTCGAACCCGAGGGCGGCCTGCGCCTGAGCTACATGAACGATGCCTACCGCCGGTTGAGCGGCTACACGCGCGAAGAGGCGGTCGGACGCGAGCTCGACGCCTTTCGCTTGGCGATGCCCGACGACGACGGCATGCGCGCCATCAGAGCCGCGATCGAGCGCGGCGAGGCGATCGAAGCCGAACTGATCAGCTATCGCAAGGACGGTTCCTCGTACTGGAATCAAATCGCGTTCCACCCGATTCTCGAAGGCGGACGCATCACGCACTGGATATCCATCGAACGCGACATCTCCGACGAGGTCGAGCGGACCTCGCTGCTTGCCGAAGAGCACGACCGTTTGCTCGCGCTCGCGCAGGCGGCGCGCCGGCTCTTTGCCGTCTTCGACGCGCGCCTGCTGGTCGTGACGGTCAAGGAGGTCGTCCACGAGCTGCTCGGCGCCGAGGTGCGCGTGCTCGCCTCCAACGCGGACGGAGCGGCCGTCGAGGTGGAGGAGCTGGGGCGCGACGTCGTCTTCTCCAACGTCGTCGACGCCACGGTCGCGCGAGCGCTCGCCAAGCGCGGGCACGTCGTCGACGAGGCGCGCACCTCCGCGGTCATCTATGCCGGCCAGTACGGCGACGGGCGCTACGTGCTCGACGTGCGGGTCTCTCCCAGCCGGCCGCTGCGCAGCACCGACCTCTTCGTGCTCGATCTGGTCGCCGAATATTTCGCCGTTGCGGCGCGCAACGTCGCGCTCTATCACGAGCTCGACGAGCGCCGGGGCGCGGTGCTCGAGCTCAGCCAGACCAAGAGCGATCTGATCGCGATGCTGGCGCACGACTTTCGCGGGCCGCTCACCTCGATCGTCGGCTACGCCGACCTGATCGGAGAGTTTCCCGGACTCGAGAGCGACGCGCTCGAGTTCCTCGAAGCGATCCGCCGCGCGGCGATGCAGCTCTCGGAGCTGGCCGCCGACACCTTGACGTTCTCGCGTTTGGAACGCAACGAGGTGACGCTGCAGCTCGCGGAGCTCGACGCCGGAGCCCTCCTCGCGAGCGTCGTCGAGCAGTATGCCGATCGCCGGCAGGTCGATCTGATCGTGACCGGCGACGCCCGCGTCGTCGGCGACGAGCAGCGCCTGCGCCAAGTCTTCGCCAACCTGATCGACAATGCGATCAAGTATTCCCCGCGCGGCGCGCCGCCCTCCATCGAAGTATCGGGAACGCTCGAAAACGTGACGATCAGCGTTCGCGACCGCGGCATCGGAATTCCCGCGGCCGAGCTCTCGACGATCTTCGATCGCTTTTCGCGCGCCTCCAACGCGCGCAAGATGAACATCTCCGGCACCGGCTTCGGCTTGTTCCTGGCCAAGCAGCTCGTGCAGCTTCACGGCGGGACGATCGCCGTCGAGAGCCGCGAGGGCCGCGGCAGCACCTTTAGCGTCACGCTGCCGCGCCGCCCGGCACGCGAGAGCGCGCCGCGCACGGTCGTGGTGCTCGACGCGGACCGCGACGGCTCGTTCCTGGCCTTCGGCTTGCGCGAAGGCGGTTACCGCGTCCGCACTGCCGGCAGCGCCGACGATTTCGTGGCGATCGCCGACGCGGAGAACGTCGACGCGCTCGTCGTCAACGTCGAAGAGCTGCCGCGCGAGCAGGCGGCGAAGCTGCGCGCCTTCTGCGCAAAGCGCAACCTCCCCATCGTCGCCGTCGCAAGCGAACGCGCCGCGCGCCTGGGCGCCGCCGCAACCGTCCCGCGCCCCGTGCTCGCCGGCGACGTCATGGCCGCCCTCGACCGCCTCTCCTACCCCGCCCCCGCCAACCGCCCATCCTAAGCGCAGCGCCGCCCCCCTGTCATCCTGAGCGTAGGCGCGAAGCGCCGAAGTCGAAGGGAAACGACGTTAACCGTTGCGCCGCTCTCGTTCGACTCCGGCGCTGCGCGCCTACGCTCACGATGACAAGGGCACGCCTCGCAACCCACGCCGCCCCCTGTCATCCTGAGCGTAGGCGCGAAGCGCCGAAGTCGAAGGGAAACGACGTTAACCGTTGCGTCGCCCTCGTTCGACTCCGGCGCTGCGCGCCTACGCTCACGATGACAAGGGCACGCCTCGCAACCCACGCCGCC
>DATJRF010000251.1:0-10840 GCA_035505015.1 Verrucomicrobiia bacterium
AGCCGCTCTGCGATACGGAACGCTGGCGGGGGGCGCCGAAGCCGGCGGCCAGGACCGTGACGCGCACCTTGCCCGTCATGCTCGGATCGATCGACGCGCCGAAGATGATCTGCGCTTCGGAGTCGACCGAGCGGCTGATCATCTCGGCGGCTTCGTTGACCTCGTACATCGCCATGTCGGGGCCGCCCGTGATGTTGAAGATCACGCCGCGCGCGCCTTCGATCGTCGTTTCGAGCAGCGGCGAGGCGATCGCCTTCTGCGCCGCGTCGGCGGCACGGTGCTCGCCCGAGCCCTCGCCGATACCCATCATCGCGGAGCCCGCGTCGGTCATGATCGTCTTGACGTCGGCGAAATCGAGGTTGATGAGTCCGGGCATCGTGATGAGATCGCTGATCCCGGCGATGCCTTGGCGCAGCACGTCGTCGGCGTAGGCAAAGGCTTCGTTGAGCGGCGTGCGCTTCTCGATGACTTGCAGGATGCGCTCGTTGGGGATCGTGATGAGCGTGTCGACCTTGGCTTCGAGCTCGGCGATGCCGTTCTCGGCGACGGTCATGCGCTTCTTTCCCTCGAAAGCGAACGGCTTGGTGACGACCGCGATCGTAAGCGCGCCCGATTCGCGCGCCAGCTCCGCGATCACCGGCGCCGCGCCGGTGCCGGTGCCGCCGCCCATGCCGGCGGTGATGAAGACCAGATCCGCGCCGTCGAGAATCATCGCGAGATCCTCGCGCGACTCCTCGGCGGCCTCGCGCCCGAGCGTCGGATTGGCGCCCGCGCCCAAGCCGCGCGTCTGGCTGCCGCCGATGTGCACGGTGTTCTCGGTGAGCGCCGCCCGCAGCGCTTGCACGTCGGAGTTCACCGCGAAGAAATCGACCCCGGAGAGGCCCGCTTGAATCATGCGGTTGACGGCGTTGCAGCCGCCGCCGCCGATGCCGATGACCTTGATCGTGGCCGCGTGCTCGGATTGCGTGTAACGTCGGGCCTCGCCCATGGCTTGCGGTTCCTCCGTCGTCTGCGTGAGCGGTTGTGGTGCTTCTACTACGGGTACGTCGAGCGGTACTTCGAGCGTCGCTTCGATGGGCGGCGCGGCCTCCGGTTCGGGGACGGCCGCGAGCAACTCGGGTTCGTCGGCGCCGCGTACGCGCCTGCGGTTTCTCTCGTTCAATTCCATAGCTCTCCCAACCACGTGCGAATGCGCGTGAGAATGGAGCCGCGCCGGCGCGGCCCTTCGCCTTCCTCGTGCTCGCCGGTATGCCCGAAGAGGACGAGGCCGATCGCGGTCGCGTACTGCGGCTGCGCCATCGCGTCGGTGAGTCCGCCGATCGTGCTGGGCATGCCGACGCGCACCGGCAAGCCGAACACCTCTTCGGCGATCGGTTCGATTCCGGGAAGCAGGCTGCCGCCGCCGGTGAGGACGACTTCGCCGAGCACGAGATCCCGCGGCACGTTCTCGACGATCTTCGCTTTGGCCATGCGCAGCGTCTCGAGGACGCGCGGAACCACGATCTGCCGCAGCAGCGTCGTGTTGCCGTCCTTGGTGGAACGCCCGTCGAGCGTTCGCACCGCGAAGCTCTCCTCACCCGTGCCGTTGCGCACGCCCGCGCCGTAGCGCTTCTTCACGTCCTCCGCCTCGGCGAGCGAGGTCTTCAGCCCGAGCGAGATGTCGTTGGTGAGGATGTTGCCGCCGACCGGGATGGTGGCGGTGTAGATCGCGCTGCCCGAGGAGAAGACCGCGATGTCGGTCGTGCCGCCGCCGATGTCGAGCAGCACCACGCCCACCTGGCGCTCTTCGGGCATCAACGTCGATGCCGAGCTGGCGAGCGGCTCGAAGACCAGCCCCGCCGCCTCGAGCCCGGCGCGGTGCACGCACTTGAGCACGTTCGTAATGAAGGTGGAGCCGCCGGTGATGAGGTGGGTATCCACCTCGAGCCGTCCGCCGGCCATCCCGACCGGGTCGGCCACTCCCTCTTGCCCGTCGACCGTGAAGTACCGCGGCAGCGCGTGGATGATCTGCCGGTCGGCGGGAAGGTTGATGATCTTGCTCGCGTCGATGACGCGCCGCACGTCGGTCGCCCCGACCTCGCGGTCCTCGCTCGCGACCGCGACGACGGCGCGGTTGTTGGTGCTGCGGATATGCTCGCCGGTGATGCCGACGTAGACGTCGGAGACGTGGACGCCGGCCATGCGCTCGGCTTTCTCGGTGGCGGCTTCGATCGACTTGATCGTCTCGTCCAGATCGACGACGACGCCCTTACGCATGCCGAGCGAGGGAGCCTCGCCGATGCCGACGATCTCGAGGCCGTGGGGTCCATCCACCGCAACGACCGCACACGTCTTGGTCGTCCCGATATCGAGCCCGCAAACGGTCTCGTGCTTCATCCGCTGCTTCCCTAACCTCCAGGCCGTCCGTGAATCCCCAACATATTGGGGAGCAAAGCCAGAATCCCTACTACAGGTCGTGGCTTCCGCGGCCGATTCGCAGGGGTTGGCGGGTTGGGGGCCAACTCCTTGAGGACAACTCTGCGAACAGGGTGGGGAGAAACTGTGGACTCCCCGCGACGGCCCGTATCTTAAAACACGAATCATCCAGTCTTAAAGTAACGAAGCGGCTAGCCGAAGAAAGCAAAGGTATGGACGGTCGGCGTACGAGTCTCGAGCGGGGCCTGCTCATTGCATTTGGGCTCGTCTTTATCGTCGTATTACTCTTCGGGCCGCTCGCGTGGTTCACGCTGCAGAGCGTCACCGATCAGGCGCAAGCGCTGCGCGATACCGTCATTCGCGGACAGCTCGCCTACGCCAAGGTCGCCTCCGACGCCGACAGCTTGCGCGCCGCAACGCTCGAAGCCGCGACCACGCCCGACGCCGCCGCCGCCGCGCAGCAGCTCGCGCTCGCGAACTCGCTCGTCAAACAGTTTCCCAGCGACGCGCGCAAGATGATTGCGATCTTCTGCCCCGCGCTGGACAAGGACGGCAATCAGGACTGCTCGCAGCGCCACGACGAGATCGGAACGCTGGTCAACAACTTCAGCACCAGCTCCAGCGCCTACGATTTCCAAGCGCTTTCCGCCGTCGGGCTGCTCCAGCAAGGCAAACGCTCCGACGCGCTCAAGCAGATCAACGGGCCCTCGTCGGCCGCTTACGAGAAGCAGAGCTCCGACGGCACCGCGATGCTCGACGCGCTCAACCGCTTCTCCGACAAGAGCTTCGCGCAGCTCAATAACGCTCGCATGTTTGCGATCGGGCTCTTCGGCGCGGGCATCGTCCTCGCCGCAATCGTCGTGCTGATCGGCTTCACGTCGTTCCGCAACAGCATGCTTCGCAGCATCGGCCGGTGCGTCGATATCTTCGAAGCGATGGGCAACGGCAATCTCTCGGAGCGCACGCTCTGGCACGGCCGCGACCTGCTCGGCCGGCTCGGCGCGGCGATCGACGAGCTGGGCGACCGGCTGGCGGCGATGATCTCGCAGATTCAAAGCGCCGCCGTAACCGTGCAGGGCGCGAGCGAGCAGAGCAATCACATCGCGCTACAGGTCGACGGCCGCATGAAGGAAGAGCTCTCGGCCCTCGGCGAGGCGCTCAGCTATTCGGGCGATCTGGCCGGCGCCGCCGGCACCGTCGCCGATAACGCCGAGGCCGTCGCGCGGCGCGTCTCCGACATCTCGAGCGCGGTCGCCGAGATGACCGCCTCGATTCAAGAGATGGATCAGAACCTGCTCAACCTCGCAACCGTGGTCGAGCAGGCCGTGGCCAACACGCAAGAGATGTCGGCATCGATCGTCCAGGTCGCCGGCAACGCCGAGCGGGTCCGTTCCGAATCGAGCATCACCGATCAGCAAGTCCGCGAGGGGCGCAACGAAGTGCTCGCGCTCTCCAAGGGCATGGGCAGCATCAGCGACACGGTCGCCGACGTCGTCTCCGAGATGCAGAGCCTCGATCACGCCTCGCGCCAGATCGGCGAGATCCTCGGCCTGATCGAAGAGATCGCCGACCAGACGAACCTGCTCGCGCTCAACGCCGCCATCGAGGCGGCGCGCGCCGGCGAGCACGGCCGCGGCTTCGCCGTCGTCGCCGACGAGGTCCGCAAGCTGGCCGAAAACTCCGCCAGCTCCACCAAGCAGATCGGCTCGCTGGTCGCCGACATCCAGCGCCGCACCTCGGCCGTCCTCGAGCGGACGGCGCGCGCCAACAACCTCGTGCAGAACAATGCCGAATCGGCCCGCAACGTCACGCAGATGATCGAGGCGATCAGCACGCGCGTTACCGAAGTTGCGCAGCTGGTCAGCGAGATCAGCATCGCGACGACCGAGCAGGCCCGTGCTTCCGAAGAGCTGGCTAAGGCAAGCGAGCAGATGGGCGCGATGACGCACGAAGCCGCCGCCACCATGCGCGAGCAGGCGATTACCTCGAACCAGATTCTCGAGAACGTTTCGGAGATCGAGCAGCGGACGGCACAGGTGGCTCGGGCCTCGACGGAGCAACAGGCCGCGATCGAAGCCCTGGGCAGCCGCGTCCAGCAGTCGACCGATCTGGGCTCCAAAAACTCCGAAGCCATGGGCGGGATGGCGGCTTCGGCCGACGAGGTCTACAGCCAGGCCACCTCGCTGCGCGAGCTGGTCGGCCAGTTCCATACCGGCGGCGACGCCCTTTCCGACGGCGCCGTGCAAAATTCGTCCCCGGAGGCCCTAGAAGACCCCGGGGCACTTGCGCTATCATCTTAGGTTGAATCCACCCCTCTCTGGAGTTGCTGTGAAGAGATTTTTCCCCATTCTCGCCTTCCTCGCCGCGAGCGCCATCCCGGTTGCCGTCCTCGCCGGCAACACCATCGACGCCTCGCTCATTCCCGACGGCACCTATACCGTGAAGGTCGAGAAGGTTATCGATCCCAAGCATCTCCTGGTCACGATGGACAACGGCGCCGAGACCACCCTGGCCTCCGGTCGCGAAACCGTCGATTTCTCGAAGGTCAAGCCGGCCGATCAAATCAAGCTCTCGCTGATCAAGGGCAACGTGATGGTCTACGCCGACCTCACGAGCCACTAGCCGGGCGGGACGCCGCTCACTTCTTGTAGACCAGCACCGGCGTGGAAGGCGCCCGAAGATCGATCGCGGCCACCGGCCGTGACGAGCGGGCGGCCTGCGCCAGGATCGGCTTGACCAGCGCGAGCTTGCGGTCCATCGACTCCTCGTCGCCGAGCTCCAGCACGATTCCGCCGGGCAGGGTCGCCACGATCTCGCCGAAACGGTCCAGCGCGAGCGCCGCGATCGCGACGTGCGCGCCGTCGAGCGCCTTCTGCGCGTCGCGCAGCGCGACCGTATCGGGATCTCCCAGGACGCTGCCGGGCAAGAGCGCCACGTTCGGCCCGGCGATCAACACGGGCAGCTCCGGCTGCGGGCCCACTACGCTTCGTATTACGTGGAGCTCGCCGTCGACCAGGGCGAAAAGGGCGCCGCTGCGCACCACCGCGACCGGTACGCGCTCGGTGATCGTGATCGTTACGGTCGAGGGCGGAATGCGATGGATGGCGGCTAGCTCGACGTAGGGGATGCTCTCGATCCGCTCCGCCATCGCGTGCGGATCCTGCAGCCACATATTGACGTCGGGAGCGATGCCGGCGCGCGCGAGGATCTCGCCGCGCGAAACGTGCAGGTTGCCGCTCACCACGAGGTTGCGCGGGTAGAACCCGGGCCACAACATGATCGCCACGGCGGCCGACGCCACGCCGAGTGCGAGCAGCAGCGCGAGAACCCAGAAACGCCGCACGCGCGCGGCAGCCGAGGGTTTGCGGCGCCGCGGCGTCTTCGACTTCACGACAGGACGTATCGCTCCAGCGCCTCGGCGACGCCGTCGTGACCCACGTCGCCGACCACCGCCGCCGCGATCTCCCGCAGCTCCGCCGGCGCCGAGCCCATCGCGATGCCCAAGCCGGCGGCGCGCAGCAGCGGCGCGTCGTTCCACGAATCCCCGATCGCGATCACGTCTTCGCGCGCGATGCCGAGCCGCCGCGCTACCAGCCGCAGCGCGTCGCCTTTGTCGACCTGCGGATTGAGAATCTCGACGAACTCCGGCAAGCTGCGCGTCACGTACGCTCGCGCGCCGAGCAGTTCGCGCATCCGTTGCTCCCAGCGCTGCGCGTCCGGCGCATCCGCTACGATGACCGCCTTGGTCGAGTCGCTGTAGGCGAACGTCTCCCGCAGCGACGGCACGACCACCGGCTCGGTGCCGGCCAGCGACGAGTAGAGATCCGAGAAGCGGTCGCGCCGCTCGCAATAGTACTCGTCGTTGCGATAGAGCTGCAGGTGCACGCCGGCCGCTTCGGCGGCGGTCACGATCTCGAGCACGACGTCGTTGGGAACGGCACAGTGCGAGAGCACTTCGTCGCTCTGCGGATCGATGACCGCGGCTCCTTGATAGCACACCACCGGCGCGTCGAACTCCAGCTTGCGTGCAAACGGGATGGTTGCCCGGTACATGCGCCCGGTCGCGATGCAGCCGGCGATCCCTGCCGCCCGCATCTTCGCGACGCTCTCGAGCACGCGCGGCGAGATCGCCAGGTCGCGTCCGATCAGCGTGCCGTCGAGATCGAAGGCGACCAGCTTGCGCGCGCTCACGCCTCGCCGCTCCGCATCCGGACCGCGAGGGCGTGCTGCGGCCGTCCTTCGAGCTCGGCCAGCAGCGCGATCGCGCCGGCATCTGCGGCGGTGCGCTCGGCGCTGTTCTCGACGACCGTAAAGGAGCGCATGAAATCCCCCAGGGAGAGCGCGCTCGAGAAGCGCGCGGTCCCGGCCGTGGGCACGACGCCGTTGGTTCCCGCCAGGTACGTTCCGCACGCCAGCGGCGTCGCGTTGCCGACGAAGACCGCTCCGGCGCGGCGAATGCGCGGCAGGTACGCATCGGGATCGCGAACGTGCAGGCACAGGTAGCCCGGCGCGAATCGTTCGATGGTCTCGAAAACGTCGCCCCGCTTGCGCGCGTGGACGAGGTGTGCGTTGCGCCCGAGCACCTCGGCGATCCGCTCCGCGCCGGCGAGCGTGCCGACGCCCAGCGTATCGATCAGCTGCGCGACCGCATCGAGCAGCGACCGCGACTCCGAGACGATCGCCACGCACGCGCGCGCGTCGAGCTCGGCGACCGAGAGCATCTCCCCGACGATCAGCTCGCTCGAGGCGCCGTCGTCGGCGACGATGAGGAGTTCGGGCGGGCCCGCGAGCGCCTCGACGCCGCAGCGCCCGAAGATCTGCCGCTTCGCCTCCGTCACCCACATCCCGCCCGGCCCGACCACCTTGTCGACCGGCTCGATCGAGTCGGTCCCGAACGCGGCGGCGGCGATCGCCTGCGCGCCGCCCAGCGCGTAGAGCTCGTCGACCTCGCAGACCGCGCAGGCGTAGAGCACCGCCGGATGCACGTGGCCGCCGGGCTGCGGCGGAGCGAGAACGAGCGTACGGCCTACGCCCGCCAGCTTCGCCGGCACCACGCCCATGAGCGCTGCCGATGCCGACGGCGCGTAGACCGCCACGGCGTCGAGCGGACGAAAGCAGAGGCCGTACTTCGTGCCGTCGGCCTCGGCATACGAGAGATCGGCGCGCCGCTGGCGCTCGTGATAACGCGCGACCCGCTCGCGCAATCGGTCGAGTGCGTCGGCCACGGCGGCGGCGACCAGCGATCGCGCCGACGACGCCATCGGAATCGCCACGCGCAGCTTCGAGATGTCGTAGCGCTCGTCGTCGTAGCGCCGCTCGTATTCCACCAACGCCGCGTCCCCGCGTTCGCGCACCGCCGCGAGAATCGATGCGACGCTCGCCGTGACGTTGTCGGGCACGCGCCAGCCGCCGCGCATGACGGCCGTCGCCCGCGCAAACTCTCCCGCGCCGACCACCTTCACGAGGCGACGTCCTCGGGAGCGCCTTCCCGAACGGCATCGGCACCGAAGATGCCCTCGAGCGCGCCGCGCACCTGGCGATCCGCGGCGATCCCCTTGCCCAAGCGCTGGCTGCGCCCGCGCGCGTGCATGACGACCGGGATGCCGCCCGGCCACTCGTCGATCAGCGCCGCCAAGCGGTCGATCTGCTCGCGCCGCGCAACCTCCACGTGCCAGCACGGCGGCGGCGCCTGCACCGGCGGTTCGGGCGCTCGCACCACCGCCGGGGCGACGAACGGCGTCACGGCGTCGGCGGCGACCGAAAGCTCGACGGGCGGCTCCTCGCCGGGCGCCGCCCCGGGGCGCTCGCGCAGGCGCAGCCGGCCCTTGACGATCAGCGTCGCGTCGGCGGCGAAGAGCTGCTGCACCTGCGGATAGATCTTCGCGAAGACGATCACGTCGCAAGCGCCGGTGGTATCCTCGAGTTGCGCGATGAGGATCTGCTGGCCGTTCTTGGTCATCGTCCGGCGCGCGCTCGTCACGCTGCCGGCTATGGTGACGGGCGCGTCGTCCTCGCGCGCGCGCAAATCCTTCATCGGCGTCGCGCCGGCGCGCAGCAGCAAGTGCTGCACCTCGGCGAGCGGATGGCCGGAGACGAAGATGCCGAGCGTCTCCTTCTCCCAGGCCAGCAGCTCGCGGGTGCTCGGCACGGGCACCGCCGGCAGCTTCGGCGCCAGCGCCGGCGCCTGAGCGGCCTCACCGAAGAGCGAGGCCTGGCCCATCTCGGCATCGCGGGTCGCTCGCGCGGCGAGTTCGGTCGCCACTTCGAGCGCGGCGAGCTTCTGCGCGCGATTGCCGGGCAGCTCGTCGAGCGCACCGCATTTGACCAACGCTTCGAAGACGCGCCGGTTGACCTGCTTGGCATCGACGCGCTGGGCCAAATCGAAGAGATCCGTAAAGCGCCCGCCCTCGTCGCGCGCCTCGATGATGCTGCGCACCGCGCCCTCGCCGACGCCCTTGATCGCGGCGAGGCCGAAGCGGATGCGGCCGTCGACGACGGCGAAATCGACCAGCGACTCGTTGACGTCGGGCGGCAGCACCTCGATGCCCGTCTTCTTGGCCTCGTCGATGTACTCGACCAGTTTCTCGGTCTTGTCGCGCACCGACGACATCAGCGCGGTGAGATACTGCAGCGGGTGATTGGCTTTCAAGAACGCCGTCTGATACGCGATCAGCCCGTACGCCGCCGCGTGGGACTTGTTGAAGCCGTACCCGGCGAACGGCTCGACGAAGGCGAAGACCTGCTCGGCGAGGTCGCGCGAGGCGTTCGAGAACGCCATCGCGTTCGTAACGAACTTCTCGCGATAGACGGGAATCTTCTCCTTCTGCTTCTTTCCCATGACCTTGCGCAGCTCGTCGGCCTCGCCCATGGTGAAGCCGGCGAAATCGCGCGCGATTTGCATGACCTGCTCTTGATAGCAGGCGATGCCGTAGGTCTCGGAGAGGATCGGCTCGAGCTTGGGATGGAGCACCTTCGGTTTGGTGCGGCCGTGCTTGTTGCTAATGTATTGCGGGATCCAGTCCATCGGCCCGGGGCGGTAGAGCGCGACCAAGGCGATGATATCCTCGAAGCGCGAGGGCTTGAGCTCGACGCAGACGCGCTTCATCCCCTCGGATTCGAGCTGAAAGACGCCCATCGTCTCTCCGCGGCCGAGCATCTCGTAGGTGCGCGCGTCGTCGAGCGGCATGCGCGAGAGATCGAACGACGGATCCACCGTGCGCTTGATCTCCTTGACCGCGCGGTCCATCACGGTGAGGTTGCGTAAGCCCAGGAAATCCATCTTGAGCAGGCCGATTTTTTCGACCCACTCCATGTCGTACTGCGTGTTCACGCCGCCGTCGTTGAAGCGCACGAGCGGAGCGTAGTCGATGAGCGGCCCGGCCGAGATGACGACGCCCGCGGCGTGCGTTCCTGCGTTGCGCGCCAAGCCTTCGATCGCCTTGGCCGTGTCCAGAAGCTTGCGGATGTCGGGGCGCATCGCGTAGAGCGACTTGAGCTCGGAGATCTGCTCGAGGGCCTCGCCGATGGAGAGGCCGGTAGGCCCCGAGGGCACCAGCTTGGCGACGCGATCGACCTCCGGCAGCGGCACCGCCAAGGCGCGCCCGGCATCGCGAATCGCCGCGCGCGCCGCCATCGTGCCGAAGGTGACGATCTGCGCGACGCGATCCTTCCCGTACTTTTCGGTGACGTAGGCAATCACTTCGTCGCGCCGCTCGACGCAGAAATCGGTATCGATATCCGGCATCGAGATCCGGTCCGGATTGAGAAACCGCTCGAAGAAAAGGTTGTGCGCAAGCGGATCGAGATCGGTGATCTTCAGGCAGTACGAGACGACCGAGCCGACCGCCGAGCCGCGCCCCGGGCCGACCGGTATGTCGTGGTCGCGCGCGTACTTCACGAAATCCCAGACGATCAGGAAATACGAGGCAAAGCCCATCGTCGTGATGACGCCGAGCTCGTACTGCAGGCGCTCGCGCAGCGCCGCATCCCCGGCGGCGCGCTCGGGGCCGTAGCGCTCGATCAGCCCGGCCTCGCAGATCTCGCACAAGTACTCCTGCGCGCTCTTCTCCGGGCCCGCTTCCGGCGGCACCGGAAACTCCGGAAGATGGAAGATCTTCTCGGGGATGCGGATGTCGATCCGTTCGGCGATCTTGACGGTGTTCTCGACCGCCTCCGGCAGATCGCTCCAGAGCGCGGCCATCTCTTGCGCCGACTTGACGTAGAACTGGTCGGAGTAGAACTTCATCCGGCTGGTGTCGGAGACGGTCTTCCCGGTTCCGATGCAGAGCAGCACGTCGTGCGCCGGCGCGTCGCGTTGATCGAGATAGTGCGAATCGTTGGTCGCGACGATCGGCAGGTTCAGCTCGCGCGCTACCTTGACCAGGCCGGTGTTGATGACGTCTTCCTCGGGCATCCCGTGGCGCAT
>DATJRF010000252.1:0-2923 GCA_035505015.1 Verrucomicrobiia bacterium
GCGGCCCGTTCAGGTCGGTGCTCGCTCCGCCGATGTTGTAGGTCGGCCCGGTCCCGCTCTTTTGGTTTACCGTATAGATGCTGACGGCGTTCTGCGTGCTGTTGGTCGCGTAGAACGAATCGGTGGGGAAGTTCGGGCCGACGCTGATCGACTGGTTGTCGCCCGGCGAGCTGCACGCCGCGACGAAGACCGCCACGGTCAGCACGATGAAACCTACGGTAAGCCTAGGAAGCATGGTCTCTCCTGTGTGGAACCGGTCCCAGGTTCACATGCCGGGCCCCGGTTTCCTATGGGTGGTGCCTCAAGAACCAGCAAACGGCCGCCGCGACCGCGACGAGCACGGCGGCCCAGACGACAAAAGTAGCGATGCGCCGCCGGATGTAGGCCGGCCGGCTCGATTCGGTGTCGATGATCTGCCGGGGCACCGCGCCCTCCTACACGTGGCTCGGCGCGGGATCGTTCAGCTGCGCCGCCCGCACCCGGTCGAAGAGCTGGCCGACGGTGACGAACTCGTATCCCGCCTTGCGGAAGCGCGCAACGATCTCCGGCAATGCCTCGATCGTGGCCAGCTTTCCGCTGTGGAGCAACACGAGATCCGGAGCGGTGGCGTGCTCGATCACGTGGGTGGCGAGCTCTTTGGGCGTGATCGTGCGCCAGTCGCCGCCGTCGTCGGTCCACAACACCACCGTGTAGCCGACCGATTGCACGGCGCGCAAGGTGGCCATCGTGTAACGGCCGTGCGGCGGACGCATGTAGACGCGCACGGCCGGGTCGTGCGTCAGTTGCCAAAGGACGTCGCGCCCCCGCAGCACCTCTTCGCGCACTTGGGCTGCGGACTCCTGATCGAGA
The DNA here is from genome assembly GCA_035505015.1 of Verrucomicrobiia bacterium. Classification (GTDB taxonomy): domain Bacteria; phylum Vulcanimicrobiota; class Vulcanimicrobiia; order Vulcanimicrobiales; family Vulcanimicrobiaceae; genus DATJRF01. The sequence continues at coordinate 850 of DATJRF010000252.1, forward strand.
TTGGGATGCGAATAGGTGTGATCGCCGACCTCGTTGCCGTAGCGCTCTATGCGCGCCGCGAGCTCGGGCCACTGTTCGGCGTCGCGCCCGATGAGGAAGAACGTCGCCGGAACGTGCAGATCGTGGAGTTCGTCCAGGAGCAGCGGGGTGAAGATCGGGTACGGCCCGTCGTCGAAAGTGAGCGCCATCAGCTTGGGGCGCGCTCCCGGCGGCTTTGCGCGCAACGCGCGATACGAACGTGCGATCACGTCGCCCGAGAACTCCAGGTGCAGATTCATCGACGGCGGGACGACGGCGGGAACGCCGTTCGTATCGTGCACGAGCGTGCGCCAGCTGCCGTAGGCCAGAGCGCCTGCGAGGAATGCGAGGGTAACCAGCTTCATGCCGCGCACCTACGATCCCGAGCCGGAGGCAGAGGCGGTCGAGCCGGAGGCGAGATCGCTTCCGACGATCACCGTGACGTCGCTGTCCTGCGGCGAGGCCGAAGGGGCGGGCGAGGGATCCTGCACCACCTCGTCCTTGATCGCCGCCGCAGGAAGCGCGGCGCGCACCTTGGCGCCGGCGAAGGTCACGGTCGAGTGCTCGTGGATCTCGGTCGCCGCGTAGTCGTCGCGGCTCGCGTCGCCGACCGAGCCGATCGTGAAACCCGCCTTCTTGAGCATCGCGGCCACCCGGCCGGCCGCGCCTTCGACGCCGCTGCCGTTCTCGACGTCGACGCGCACCGTCGCCGGCGCGATGGCCGCGAGCGCCATCGCGTCGGGCGAGGGCTCGATCGAGGGCGGCGCGATCAGCATCTGCTGCACCAAGCGTTGCTTCCCGGAGTCGTCGGGCACGAGCGAGTCGCCGTAGTTCGGGAGATCGACGTCGCCCGTGTAGGGGACTTGATCGTTGACGATCGCGGAGTCGGGGATACCTTGAAAATACGTCACTAGCGAAAGCAGCTCCGGGTCGGTGAAGTCGGTTTGGACGTAGCGGCGAAAGACCGAGAGCAGCTCGCCGGCGTGGAGCATCGTGTTGAACCGATCGCCCTTGACCTTGGCGATCATCGCGTGCATGACTTGCTGCTGGCGCATGATCCGGCACGGATCGCTGCACCAGTCGTGGCGGAAACGCATGTACCCGACGGCCTGATCGCCATTGAGATGCTGCAGCCCTTCCTTGAGATGGATGTGGAGGTGCCCCCAGGTGTCGTCGTAATCGATCGTTTCGCCCGAGCAGTTGGTCTTGTAGCGCAGGCAGTCCGAGCTCTTGACCACGACGTCGACGCCGCCGAGAGCGTTGACGAACGCCTTGGTGGCGTCGATTCGCAAGACGACGTAGCGGTCGAATCCCGGAATGCCCAAGAAGCTCGAGATCACCTGCATCGCTTCGCGAACGCCGCCGTCCGATTGCGCCTGATTGATCTTCGCCTGCGAACCGTTGGGCATCGTCGCGACCATGTCGCGCGGAACGGAAAGCTCGTAGATGCGCTTGTTGTCGAAATCGAGGTTGACGGCCCAGATGACGTCGCTGCGCGAGTTGGCCGAGTACTCGATGTCGCTCGCGGTATAGTCGTAGTCCAGGCCCTCGACCAAGACCAGGATGTTCGACTTGCCGAAGACCTGCTGCGGCGTCGGGACGAAGCTCTGCGTTATCGCAACCAGCGGGTTTTTGTGCAAGAAGAGCGCGTACCCCGCCATCGCGGAGCAGGCGCCGAGCAGCGCCAGCAAGGCGACCAGCGCCGCACGGCGCAGGAGCAGATTCGATTTAGTCAACGAGCGCCGGCTCCCTCGAAGCGACGCGACCGTAAAAGTCGAAAGGCCCGGCCCCTTCGAGCGTGACGTCGACGAAGTCGCCCGCCGCGGCCTCGCCAGAGAAGTAGATGCCGCCGTCGACGCCCGGCGCCTCTCCCTGCGAACGGCCGAACCACGCGCTCGCGGCGCCCAGAGCCGAGCGCGCCGGATCCGATTTTCGCAGCGGCCGGCGCTCCTCCGCCAAGACGCGCACGCTACCCCCCACGCGGCCGGAGCGCACCCGCTCGCAGGCGCGCCGGCCGGCTTCGCGCAGGCGAATCAGGCGCTTGCGGCGCTCGCGC
>DATJRF010000253.1:0-6257 GCA_035505015.1 Verrucomicrobiia bacterium
TCTCGGCGAAGGCGTGCGCGACGCCGCCGAGGCGACCGGCGCGGCAGATCGCTACTGCGCGCTCTTGCGAACCTTCGCACGGCGCGGCATCGACGCCAACGTCGCCTTCAAGCTGACCCACGTCGGACTCGACGTCGACCCCGAGCTCGCCTTCGAGAACGCCGCGCGCATCGCGCAGACGGCGCGCGAAACGCACAACACCATGCGCCTGGATATGGAGCAGTCGCGCTACGTCGGCGCGACGCTCGCCATCTACCGGCGGCTGCGCGAGCGCTACGACAACGTCGGCTTCGTCCTGCAGTCCTACCTGCGCCGCAGCGGCGACGACCTCGATGCGGCGCTCCCGCTCGCCCCCAACGTACGGCTCGTCAAAGGCGCCTACCTCGAGCCGGCCAGCCTCGCTTATCCCGACAAACGCGACGTCGACGCCAGCTACGTCCGCTTGGCGCAGACCGCGCTCGAGCGCGGCGGCTATACCGCGATCGCCACCCACGACCCGCGCATCGTCGCCCACGTCGAAGCCTTCGTGCGCGAGCGCGCCATCCCGGTGCGCGGGCGCTTCGAGTTCCAGATGCTCTACGGCATCGCGACGCCGCTTGCGAAGACGCTGGTCGAACGCGGCTATCGCGTGCGCCTGGCGGTGCCGTTCGGCGACTACTGGTTCCCGTACCTGATGCGGCGTCTCGCCGAGCGGCCGGCGAACCTCGCCTTCTTCCTGCGCGGCGCGCTCGGCGGATGATCGCGACGCAGCTGGGCGGCGTCTGGGCGGCGGTACCGACGCCGGCCGACGATCGCTTCGAGCCGGACGCCCCGAAGGCGATCGCGTACTACGGCACGCTGCTCGAAGGCGGCTGCGACGGGATCAACCTGCTCGGCACCACCGGCGAAGCGATGTCGCTCTCGGCGCGCCAGCGGCTGCGCCTCATGGAGGCGGTCGCCGGCAGCGGCCTGCCGATGGATCGCGTGATGGTGGGTTGCGGCGCGGCCTCGCTCGACGACGCCGCAACGCTGACGAAGCGGGCCTTCGAGCTCGGCTTTCGCGCCGCGCTCCTCATGCCGCCCTTCTTCTTCCGTGACGCCGGCGACGACGGCATCCTGCGCTTCTTCGATACGCTCTTCGCGCGCGCGGCACCGCCGCCGCAGGGCGTCGTGCTCTACCACTTTCCGCGCATGAGCGGGATCGCGTTTCATCCGCAGCTCGTCGCGCGCCTGATCGAGGCCTTCCCGCAAACGATTGCGGGGCTCAAGGATAGTGCGAACGATCCCGCGCTGCAAGCGCAGCTGCTCGCCCGCCATCCGGCGCTGCGAGTCTTCCCCGGCTCGGAGGGGCAGCTGGTCTCGTCGGCGGCCTACGGCGCGGCGGGCTGCATCTCCGGCAGCGTCGCGCTGTGGGCGCCGCTGGCACGCGAGGTCCATCGCACGCACGATCCCGCCAAGGCGGCCGCCCTCGCCGCCAAACGCGACGCGATCGCCCGTTTTCCGCTCGGCGCGGCCGTTCGTCACCGCATCGCCGTGACGCTCGCGGATCCGCAGTGGGAGCGCCCCTTCCCGCCGCTCTCGCCGCTCGACCCGGCGACGAAGGCGGCGCTCGACGCTGCGGTCGAATAAGCGGCGATGCACGTCCGCAAAGCCCATCCGAGCGAGGTCGCGGTGCTCGAGAAGATGCCGCACGCGCTGCACTACGAGCACCATCTCTCCTTCATCCGGCACGCGCTCGGCACGAAGGAATGCCTGGTCGCCGAGGTCGACGGCGGCATCGCCGGCTTCGTCGTCTGGGACCGCGGCTTCTACGCCCGGCCCTTCCTGTGGATGCTCGGGGTCGATCCCGCACACCAGCACGAGGGCATCGCATCGGCGCTGATCGACCACGTCGAATCGCTCAACGCCGGATTCAATCTCTACACCTCGACCAACGACTCCAACGCCGTCATGCGCGGAATCCTGCACAAGCGCGGCTTCGAGCCGGTCGGCCGGCTGGAGAACCTCGATCCCGGCGACCCCGAGATATTCTACTTCAAACGATTGTAGCGCGCAGCGCCGCGTACTCGTGCGCCAGCAGCGCGTACGGCACGAGATCCTCGTAGAGCCCCGAATCGGCGCGATAGCCGTCGCGGAAGCAGCCCTCGGCGCGCAGTCCGAAGCGCGCGTACAGCGCGCGCGCCCCAACGTTGCTCGCGACGGCTTCCAAATAAAAACGGTGAACGCCGTGTTCCGCGAAGGCGCGCTCGAGCGCCCAGGAGAGCGCGAAGGCGCCGGCGCCGCAGCGCGGCTCGCGCACCGCGATGACGCGCAGCTCGGCGAGCCAGTCCAGCGCCGAATCGAGCATGAGGTTGCCGAACGGCGCGCCGTCGCGCTCGACGATGCAGTTTTCGCTGCGGCCGCGCTCGAGCGCTCGCAGAAAATCGTCGACGGAGGTGGGCCCGTGCGTGAACGTCCGCACGTGCTCGAGAGAGAAGAGCTCCATCACGAAGGCCGCGTCGGCGGGCGTCGTCGGGCGGATCGAAAAGCTCACGCGCCGTTTTGAGCGTTGAGCTGCGGGATCGCGTCGCCGTCGAGAAAGACGCCGAGCTCGTCGGGCGAGAACTGGATGCCCGACCAGAACGGCCCGAACTCGCCGTACCGCGCGCTCGCCTCGTCGAAACGCATCTCGTAGACGAGCTTCTTGAAGACCAGCGGATCGTCGGCATAGAGATCGACGCCCCATTCGAAATCGTCGAAACCGATCGATCCGGAGATCACCTGCGTTACGCGTCCGTGATAGGAGCGGCCGACGACGCCGTGCTCGCTCATCATTCGCGCGCGCGTGTCGAAGCCGAGCATGTACCAGTTCTGCACCTCGCCGCGGCGCTTGCTCATCGGGTAGAAGCAGGCGTAGCGGCGCGGTGGAATCTTCGCCCATAGGCGCGGGCCGACGTACTGGCTCTCGGCTTGCTTGCGTACCAGCTCGTCGAAGCCGGCGATCCACTCCGGCGAATGCGGCGCCAGGCCGCGCTCGGTGAGCTCGGCGTGAATCTTGCCGGTCGCATCGTACATGCCGAGCTCGAGCACCGAAACGTACGAGCCGAGCGGCCGCAGGTACTCGCGCAGCTCGAGCTTGTCGACCAGCGTTTGCGCGTACGCCAGGCCGTCGAAGGTGCGCGCGTAGTGCGTGAGCATGAGGTCGCCCTTGTGCCCGACGATCTGCGTCAGGCCCACGTCGCCGTCGTCGCTGGCTTTGAGGTGATCGACGAGATCGCGCGCGTGCTGCGTGAACTTGTTGCGGCGCTTCTCGGGCAGCGCGTCCCAGGTGCGGCGCTCGAGCGCGAACATGCGATGGAGTATCCACCAGCCTTCGAGCGATTCGGGAACGTTGGGATCGCGCATGCCTTGCCTCTTACGACTGCGCGCGGGCCAGGGCCTTGACGCGCCGGACCTCGGCTTCCACCTCGCCCTCCAGCGTTTGGGGGCTCTCGCGATACTTCGCCCACAGGGGCGGCGTGTGGGCGATGTCGTCGAGCACGCGGCAATAGACCGCGTTGACCGGCGTCGGCACGCCGCGTTCGCGGCCGGCCGCAGCGACGGCACCGTTGAGGAAATCCACCTCGGTCTGCGGTTTGGCTTGGCGCAGATCGAGCAGCAGCGAGGGCGCCTTGGTCCCACGCGCGCCCGCCACTTGCCGCGCCAGCACCGCGCGCGCGACCGGGCTGGGCAAACCGGCAACCGCGAGCAGCGCGCGCACCGGATAGCGCGGCAGATCGGTCGGGCTCAGGCCCATCGCCTTCATCACCGCAGCGACCTCGCGGACCATGCGGATCTCGAGCGCGAAGATACGCTCGTAGTGGATCAGCCGGTTCGGAAGCACGTTGAGGATCGCGCAGCTCGCGTTGGCGACCGCGTTGAGGGCGAGCTTGCTCCATTTGAGCGAGCGCCAGTCGCCGACGACCCTCACGTTCATGCCGGTGCTCGCGAACGCCGCGGTGAGCCAGTTATAGGCGTTGGCGCCCATCGGCGCGAGCGCGAAGCCCCCGCTGCCGGCGGCCGCGGCGCGGCCGTCGCGGTCTTTGCCGACCGGCGTGGTCAGCGCCGCCGCGACGACGTTGTCGGCACCGAACGCGGCGGCCAGCTTCTCCTCGTTGCCGACGCCGTTCTGCGGCGTGACGAAGACGCATTTCTGCGGATAGGCGATCGCCGCGCGCAGCGTCTCGACCGCGCCGTCGGTATCGTAGGCCTTGGTCGCGACGATCGCGACGTCGGCATCGCAGGGTTCGACCGCGGCGAGCTCGCGCGGCGCGAAGACGACCTCGATACCGACCGACGCGAGCGCGTCGCCGAGATACGAGCCGACGGCGCCGTGCCCGACGATGTAGACCCTCACGCCGAGAAACCCGTCGACCCGAAGCCGCCGTGCCCGCGCACGCTGCCGGGCAGCTCGCCGACCTCCTCGAACTGTGCGCGCGAGACCGGCGCGACGACGAGCTGCGCGATGCGGTCGCCGCGCCGCACGACGATCGGCTCGGCGCCCAGATTCGCGAGCACCACCTGGACCGGCCCGCGGTAATCGGCGTCGATCGTCCCCGGCGAGTTCAAGCAGGTCACGCCGCTGCGCACGGCCAGGCCGCTGCGCGGGCGTACCTGCGCTTCGTACCCCGGCGGAAGCGCGATCGCAAATCCGACCGGTACGAGCGCGCGCGCTCCGGGCAGCAACGTAATCTCCTCGCGCACGGCGGCAAAGAGATCGGCACCTGCGGCAAGCTCGCTCATATACGCCGGCATCGGCAGGCCTTCGCCCTCCGGCAATCGCTTGAGCGCTACGCGGACCCGAGCGTCGTGGCTCATCGAGCGCTCATTTGGAGAGAAGCGCGGATAACTCTTCCCGGAAACTCTCGATGTCGCGGAACGACCGGTAGACGCTGGCAAAGCGGATGTACGCCACCGGGTCGAGCTTCTTGAGCGACTCCATGAGCTTCTCGCCGACCATCGTCGAAGGCACCTCGCTCTCGCCCCGCGCGAACAGCTCGCGCTCCAGGTCGGCGGCCACCGCCTCCATCTGCGCCTCGGAGATCGGGCGCTTCTCGCACGCCTTGCGCAGGCCGCCGAGGATCTTCTCGCGGCTGTACTGCTCGCGGCGCCCGTCCTTCTTGACGACGAAGAGCCGGGGAGCTTCCATGCGCTCGTACGTCGTGAACCGGTGCTTGCAGCGCGGGTCGAGGCATTCGCGCCGGCGGCGGACGACCGTCTCGTCGTCGCGGGAGTCGACGACGCGCGTTTCGCTCTTCCGGCAGGTGGGGCAGATCAGCGGCTCACTCCTCGCGGGCAACCCGGGCAGGCGCGCAGCACCAACCCAACATGTAGTGGGTGCTCGTATTATACGTTACTACCCATAGTAAAGCAAAAAAGCACCGCGCCCCCAGCGCGATGCACCTCCGCACACCCACCCCAACCCAAACCACCGCCGTCGAGGGTGCGGTCGAGGCCGAGGCCAAGACCGTACCCTCGACGATGTCTAGCTCGCCGCTCCGATCTTGAACATCTTCGTGCCGCAAACCGGGCATTTGCCCTCGGTCGCGGGGCGGCCGTTCTTCATCGTGATCTGGACCGCATCTTTGATCTCGCGCTTCGTCTTGCACTTCACGCAATAGGCTTCTGCTGCCACCTGAGGTACCTCCGTTTGCGGCGGCCCATTCCCTGGGCCGTTGCCGTTTCCCCCTGGAAGCGTGATGGTGCGGCGTGAAGGATTGCCTCTTCGTGCCGCGCGCCCGGATCGCCGCCGCTCGCGCCCCGGCACCGTACGAGGCGGCGGCCGCCGGGCTGTGGTGCGCCGGTTCGCTCGCGCCGCTCGGCCGCCCCACGGTCGCAATCGTCGGCACCCGCGCCGCGACGCCCTATGGAACCGGCCTTGCCTCGGCCTTCGCCGCGGAGCTCGGCCGGGCGGGCTGCACCATCCTCTCCGGACTTGCCCTGGGGATCGACGCCGCCGCCCATCGGGGAGCCCTGAGCGTGGGCGCGCCGACCCTCGGGGTGCTCGGCGGCGGCCACCGGCGCTTCTTCCCCCGCCGCAACCGGGGGCTCGCCGAGCAGATGATCGCGGCCGGCGGCGCGGTGCTCTCGCCGTTCGCTCCCGACGAGGAGGCGCGGCCGGGGCAGTTCATCGCGCGCAACGGGATCGTCGCCGCGCTCGCCGATGCCGTCGTCGTCATCGAGGCGCCGGCCCGCAGCGGCGCCCTCAACACCGCGGGGTGGGCGGCCGGCCGCATCCCCGTCCTAGCCGTGCCCGGCGA
>DATJRF010000254.1:0-6272 GCA_035505015.1 Verrucomicrobiia bacterium
GAGCCCAAGTACGGCTACTACGAAGTCGACGTCGTCAGCGGCGGCAAGACGACGCTCTGCTACGGCGGCCCCAACAATAGCGACACGGTCCTGAAGTGGAAAGAGGGCGGCTGCAGCCTCGCCAAGTTCGGCGGCGAGAAGGTCACGCTGAAGTTCTACGTCTACGACAACGGCTACAAGAGCAAGTACGTCAACTGGTACGTCGACGACGTCACCGTCAGCGGCTAACCGGGAACGCCGCCGCCGTCGCGAGCGCAGGCGCGCAGCGCCCGCGCTCGGCGACGGCAAACGGGGACGTTACTTGACCTGGGAACCCACGTAGGAGATCACGCTCGAGGCGCACGGGAGCTGCGTGTGATCCAGCGCGAACGAGGTGCGTGCGCTGACGCTGGGCACGTCGCTCTCCTGCGCGGCGACCTTCTCCACGACGCCGTCCCAGGGATAGTCGATGTACCAGTAGAGCACCGGGTAGAGCAGCGCTTCCGCTGCGTACTCCGACGTGCCCGCGACTTGGACGAACTTCGGCTCCGAGGCGCGTCCCTTCACCCCGCTCAGGATGCTTTGCATCGCGCTGCTGTCGGTGGCGAGCGATGCGACCATGCCGTCGTCGTAGGCGTTGTTGATGACGCTGGGCGGGCCGACGAAGACGTCGGCGAGCGCGACGAGCACCGTGCGCAGCAGTCCGGCATCGGCGAGCGGATCGCCCCGCAGCGGCAGCGGGCCGCCGAGCGTGACGACGTGCGAGACGCCGGCGCTCACGCTGGGCAGCGCCGCATACGCGATGACGCTGCCGTAGCTATGCGCCTCGACGTCGAGCGAGGTGACGCCGTCGGCGGCAAGCGAGTTGAGGAACGCGGCCAAGAGCGGCCCCTCGACGCTGGGCGGCTCGCTGTAGTCGTAGTCGAAGCCCAGCACTTGCTGGTAGCCTCCGGCGCTTGCGATGCTCTGCGCGCACGTGAAGGTCGACTCGACGTCCGAGAAGATGCCGTGGACGAGCACGAGGGTCCGCTCGTTCGGGACGACCGTGCCGGTCGCGCTCCAGCTCGAGCCGTTCCAATAACGCGGGCCGGTCGGCAGCGAGGTCGCGGCGGCCGCGTCGACGCCGAGCGAATACCTCGCGGAGACCGCGTCGCGCAGCAGCGCTGCCGGAACGTCGACCGCCACCGTGTGGTGGATCGTATCGAAGCGGCCCTCGGGACCGTAGCGCAGCGTGCGGCCGTCGGCGTAGGCGATCGTCACGACCGGCGCGCGAGCCCGCAGGATCGCCGCCTCGCGCGACGCCGGATAGGGGATCGTCAAGTGGAGCGTCTGGCGCGGCGGCGCGACGAAGTGCGCGCTCAGCGTTCCCGGCACCATCGCCCAGTCGCGATTGGGAGCCGGCGCTACGGCGCGCGCATCAAAGCTCGCGTGCAATGCCGGCCCGTAGGCGTTGGGAGCGGCTGCCGCGCCGCCGGAGGCGGCGCCGGGCAGCGTGCCCGCCGAGTTCCCCGAACAGGCTGCGAGCACGATCGCGAGGGCGGGAGCCAAAACCCAAAAACGGTTCCGTGAAGCGAACATGGCGACACCTCCTTGCAAGAAAAGTAGCAGGCGTGCCGGCGGGCCGTAAGTGCAGGAGCGCCGTATGGACCAAACCCTGAGAACGGCGCAGCGCTACGCCGCGACCATCGTTGCCGCCCCGGCGAGGGCAGCCCCGATTGCGCCCGCGGCCGCGCTGCAGATGTAGGCCGCCTTTGCGCCGCCGGCCACCGCCGACGCGGCCGCCAGCAGCTTCGGCTTCATGCTCGACCGGCACGCGTCGCCGGCGGCGAACTCGACCGCCTCGGCGACCGAGAGCCGGTCGATCCCCGAGGTGGGATCGCCGAGATCGCGGTAGACGCGCGCGACGTTGGTGACCGCAACGAAGGCGTCGGCTCGCAGCGCCGCCGCCAATGCCGCCGCGGAGAGATCCGCGTTGACGTTGTACGCGTGCGCCGCGCCGGCGGCGATCGCCAGCGGCGCAACCACCGGAAGATAGCCCGCGCCGAGCAAGGTTCGCAGCAGCAGCGTATCGGCAGTTTCGATCTCGCCGACGTAGCCCAGCTCCGCGCCGTTCGCGCAGGGCCGCGCCACCAGCATCGCGCCGTCCTGACCGCTCACGCCCACGGCCGGAATACCCAGTGCAAGGCAGGCGCGCACCAGGCGCTTGTTGAGGGTCGCGCAGAGCACCGCCTCGGTCACCTCCAGGGTGGCCGCGTCGGTTACCCGCAGCCCGTCGACGCGGCGCGTCGCGATGCTGCGCTCCGCCAGCGCCCGGTCGATCTCCGGGCCGCCCCCGTGCACGAGCACGACCCTCGACCCCGCCCGGCACAACGCGCCGATCTCCTCGAGCAGCGGCTCCGGGCCGTCGGCCTCCCCCATCGCGTTGCCCCCGTACTTGACGACGACCGTCCCGACGGCCAACACTCTTGCATTTTTATTCGCCATATGCATAAATATACACCATGCTTGCCTTCGCGCCTCCCGCGGCTTCGAAATCGCCGCTGCGGGGCCGCCATCTGCTCACCGTCGCCGATCTCACACCGGCCGAGCTTGCGAGCCTGGTGCAGCTGGCGCTCTTCTTCAAGCGCCAGCCGGCCGGCGAGCACCGGGCGCTGCTGCGCGGCCGGAGCCTCGCGCTGCTCTTCGAAAAGCCGAGCCTGCGTACGCGCGTCTCCTTCGAGGTCGCGGCCGGAGGGCTCGGCGCGCAGACGCTCTTCGCCCAAGGCGCCGAGTTCATGGTCGGAACGCGCGAGACGCCGGAGGACGCCGCCCGCGTCCTCTCGCGCTACGTCGACGCGATCGTGGTTCGCACCCACGCGCACGAACCGCTCGAGCGTTTCGCCGCCGCTTCATCGGTACCGGTGATCAACGGGCTCTCGGCCGCCGCGCATCCGTGCCAGGCGCTCGCCGACGCGCTCACCCTCTACGAACGCTTCGGCTCGATCGCCGAGCTGCGCATCGCGTTCGTCGGCGACGGGCGCAACAACGTCGCGGCCTCGCTCGCGCAAGCCGCGGTCATGCTCGGGGCGACGGTACACTTCGGCTCGCCTCCCACGCACCGCCCCAGCGAGACCTTTCTCGCGCATCTCGCAGAGCTGGGACGGGAGTCGGGAGGCAAGGCGCGCGCCTTCGCGACCGCGGTGCGCGCGGTGCGCGGTGCCGACGCCGTCTACACCGACGTTTGGACGTCGATGGGCGAAGAACGGTATCGCGAGCGCAACGACGCGCTGCTGCGGCCCTACGCGGTGACGGACCAGCTCCTCGCGTACGCGGCGCCGCACGCGATCTTCCTGCACTGCTTGCCCGCGCATCGCGGCGAGGAGGTCTGCGCCGGCGTGATCGACGGCCCGCAGAGCGCCGTCTTCGAGCAAGCCGAGAACCGCATGCACGCGCAAAAGGCGCTGCTCGCAGCGCTCCTAACCGACGGCCGAGGGCTTCCGCTATGAAAGAGCGCCGGCAGCGCGCCATTCTCACGCTGATCGCAACGCGCCCGATCCATTCGCAAGAGGAGCTGGTCGCGCTGCTCCAACGGCAAGGCTTCGAGGTGACGCAAGCCACGATCTCTCGCGACATTCGCGAGCTCGGCCTGGTGAAGGTGCCGATCAAGAGCGAAGGGCGCGACGAGGTCTTCAAGTACGTCGTGCCCGGCGCTGCGGTGAACTACGCCAGCCGCTTGCATCGCGCCATGGCCGAGCTCGTCATCTCGGTCGACGGCAGCGCGAATCTCATCGTGCTGCGCACCCCGCCGGCGACCGCGATGCCGGTCGCCTCGGCCATCGACGAAGCCGCGTGGCCGGAGGTGCTCGGGACGATCGGCGGCGACGACACCATCCTGGTTATCCTGCGGGACGCCGGCGAGATGCCGGCGATCAAACAGCGCTTTCTCGATCTGAAAGGCACCAGCGCCGCATGAGCCGCATCGTCCTGGCCTATTCGGGCGGACTCGATACCTCCGTCTTGCTCAAGAAACTCGTCATGGAAGGGCACGAGGTCGTCACGCTGACCGCCGATCTCGGCGAAAGCGACGCGATCGCGGGAGCGGGAGCGGCCGCCGCGCTCGACGCCGTTCGCCGCAAAGCGCTCGCGCTCGGCGCCTGCGAGGCGGTCTTAGCCGACGCGCGCGAACGCTTCGTCGACGAGTACGCCTTTCCGGCGCTGCGCGCCAACGCGCTCTACCAAGGCGTCTATCCGCTTTCGGCCGCGCTCTCGCGCCCGCTCATCGCCGCGCTGCTCGTGAGCGCTGCCCACGAGTACGGCGCCCGCGCCGTGGCGCACGGCTGCACCGGCAAGGGGAACGATCAAGTGCGCATCGAGGTGGCGGTGCGCGCCCTCGACCCCTCGCTGATCTGCCGCGCGCCGCTGCGCGAGCATCCGCTCTCGCGACCCGACGCGATGGCGTTCGCGCACGAGCACGGCGTCCCGGTCGCGCACACCGCCGCCAAGCCGTACTCGATCGACGCCAATCTCTGGGGCCGGTCGATCGAAGCCGGCGTGCTGGAGGATCCTTGGAACGCGCCGCCCGAAGACGCCTACGCTTGGACCGCGCCGCCGCAGCAACGCCCGCTCGAACCGCAGGAGATCGCGATCGCCTTCGACGGCGGCCGGCCGGCCTGCGGTGGGCGCACCGCAGCGGATCTGGTCGCCTGGCTCAACGCCGCAGCCGGCGCTCACGGGATCGGTCGCATCGATCTCGTCGAGGATCGCGTCGTCGGCCTGAAGTCGCGCGAGATCTACGAGTGCCCGGCCGCGCTCACGCTGATCGCCGCCCATCGCGCGCTCGAACGGCTGGTGCTCACGCGCGACGAACTGCGCTTCAAAGCGCTCTGCGACCAGCGCTACGCCGAGCTGACCTACGACGGGTTGTGGATGCAGCCGCTGCGCGGCGCGCTCGACGCCTTCAACGCGTCGCTGGCAGCGCGAATGACCGGGCACGTGCGGCTCCGGCTGCATCAAGGCGCCGCGACGGTCACCGGCGTCGCGTCGCCGTTCGCACTCTACGACGAGCGCCTCGCGACGTACGGCGAGGGCGACGCTTTCGATCACGGCCACGCCGGCGGATTCATCGCGCTGCACGGCTTGCCGCTGCAAGCGCACGCCCGCGCCGTCGCCCGCGAAGCCGCGCCCGCGTAGCGATCGTGAGCGCCTTGCAGTGGGGCGGCCGGTTTGCGACCGCCCCGGATCCGCATCTTCTGGCTTTCGGCTCGTGCCTCGAAGAGGACTTGCTGCTCGCACCGTTCGACGTGCGCTGCTCGCTGGCGCACGTCGACGCGCTCGAAGGCGGGGTGATCGGCGCGGAGGACGCGCGCGCCCTGCGCGAAGCGTTGCGGCGCGTCGCCGGCGAGATCGGCGAGGGGAGCTTCGCCGAGCACGCGCGCGCCGGCGGTGCCGAGGATATCCACGGCGCGATCGACGCGCGCGTGCGCGAGCTCGCCGGCGCCGCGGGCGAACGCCTCCACGCCGGCCGCAGCCGCAACGACCAAGTCGCCACCACGCTGCTGCTCTACGCGAGCTCGCGCGCGGCGCAAGCGGCGGCACTCGCGCGAAGGATCGCTTCCTCGATTGCCGGTCGCGCGGCGGCGGCGCTCGAAGACGGGACGCTCGTCGCCGCTTGCACCCACCGGCAGCCGGCGCAGCCGGTGCTGCTGGCGTTCGTGCTGGCCGCTTGGAGCGAGCCGTTCGTCCGTGCGGCCAGGCGCTTCGCGTCGGCCGGGCGCGAGGCCGTGCGCGGTTGTCCGCTCGGCAGCGGCGCGCTCGCCGGCTCGACGCTGCCGCTCGACCGCGCGCGCGCCGCGGACGCACTCGCATTCGACGGCCCTTCGCGCAACGCGCTCGATGCCGTCGGCAACCGCGACGGAGCGCTCGATCTCGCGCACGCCTGCGTTCGAGCCGCCGTCGACGCTTCGCGCATCGCCGAGGAGCTGATCGCGTGGTGTGCGCCGGCGTACGGCTACGTGCGCCTCGGCGACGCCGCCTCGACCGGGTCGAGCCTCATGCCGCAGAAGCGCAATCCGGATCCGTTCGAGCTGGTACGCGCGCACGCGGCGACGCTGATCGGGGAGTACGCCGGAGCGCTCGCGACGCTATGCGGCCTCGCACCGTCGTATCAACGCGATCTGCAGCAGACCAAAGCCGCGACGATCCGGATCGCGGAACGAACGCTCGCGCTGCTCGACGCGTTCGCACGCGCCTGGGACGCGGTCTCGTTCGAGCCCGAGGCGATGACGGCGAAGGCGGCGCAGGGCTACACGGTCGCA
>DATJRF010000255.1:0-7845 GCA_035505015.1 Verrucomicrobiia bacterium
GCCGCGGGAATCCCGCCTTGCAGCGCCTCCTAGGGAAGGGACGCAACGTACTGCCGCTCGAGCGATATCGCCACCGCTCATCTGCCTCCAGAAGTTAGGTCCCGGCCCCGCGCCGAAGCATCCGGCGTGGCACGCGAGTTCAACGCCAGCGGTATCCCCATCCAGGGCATCTACGATCGTATCGAGGGCGAGGCCGTCGACCTCGGCGAGCCGGGCGCGTTCCCGTATGGGCGCGGCGTGCGGGCCGACATGTATCGCGGGCGCCTCTGGACGATGCGGCAATACGCCGGCTTCGCGACGGCGGCCGAGTCGAACGCGCGCTATCGGTATTTGCTCGAGCGCGGCCAGACGGGGCTCTCGGTCGCGTTCGATCTGCCGACGCAGCTCGGCTACGACTCCGATGCGCCGCAGGCGCGCGGCGAGGTGGGCAAGGTCGGCGTCGCGATCGACACCGTCGCCGACATGGAGACGCTGCTCGCGGACATCCCGCTCGATCGCGTGACGATCTCGATGACGATCAACGCGCCGGCCTCGATCCTGCTCGCGCTGCTGCTCGCGGTCGCCCGCCGGCGCGGTATTCCCTTCGACAAGCTCGGCGGCACGATCCAGAACGACGTGCTCAAGGAGTACGCCGCGCGCGGAACCTACATCTATCCGCCGGAGTCCTCGATGCGCCTGGTCACCGACGTGATGCAGTACTGCGCGCGCGAGGTACCGCAGTGGAACACGATCTCGATCTCCGGCTATCACATCCGCGAAGCGGGATCGACGGCCGTCGAAGAGATCGCCTTCACGCTCGCCAACGGCAAGGCGTACCTGCGCGCCGCGCGCGAGGCCGGCATCGATCTCGACGCGATCGCGCCGCGCCTCTCCTTCTTCTGGAACGCGCACAACGACTACTTCGAAGAGATCGCCAAGTTCCGCGCCGCGCGCTACCTGTGGGCGCACATCACGCGCGACGAGTTCGGCTGCAAGGATCCGCGCTCGCAAATGCTGCGCTTCCACACGCAGACCGGCGGCTCGACGCTAACCGCGCAGGAGCCCGACAACAACGTGGTGCGCGTCACGCTGCAGGCGCTGGCCGCGGTGCTGGGCGGCACGCAGTCGCTGCACACCAACGGCAAGGACGAAGCGCTCGCGCTGCCGACCGCGCAGAGCGCCAAGCTGGCGCTGCGCACGCAGCAGATCATCGGCTACGAATCCGGCGTCGCCGACGTGGTCGATCCGCTGGCCGGTTCGTACTACGTCGAATCGCTCACGAACGAGCTGATCGAGCGCGCGCGCGGCCTCATCGGCGAGGTGGATGCCCTCGGCGGCAGCGTAGCGGCGATCGAGAGCGGCTGGATGCAGGCGCGCATCGCCGACTCGGCCTATGCGGCGCAGCAGGCGATCGAGCGCGGCGAAGCGGTCGTCGTCGGCGTGAACAAGTTCGCCGAAGCCGAATCGACCGACGCGGCGATCCCGCTGCAGCGCATCGACGAGCGCGTCGAACGCGAGCAGGTCGCCCGCTTGCAGGCCTTTCGCGATGCGCGCGACGCCGGCGGCGTCGAGCGCCGGCTCGACGGCGTGCGCCGGGCGGCGCGCGGCAAGGAGAACCTCATGCCGCACTTCGTCGACGCCGTCGACGACGGAGCGACGCTCGGCGAGATTTGCAACGTGCTGCGCGACGTCTTCGGCACCTATCGCGCCAAGGAGATCGTCGCATGAAGATCGATCACATCGCGATCGTCGTGAAGGACCTCGAAGCAACCGTTCGGCTCTACACGCAGACGCTCGGCTTCGAAGAACTCTATCGCGAGGTGGTCGCGGATCAAGGCGTCGAGGCGGTCGGGCTGATCGCCGGCGACTCGGTGATCGAGCTGCTCTTGCCGCTCGATCCCGGCTCGCCGATCGCCGCCTACCGCGGCGAGGCGGAGACGAAACTGCACCACACCGCCTACCGGGTCGACGATATCGAGGCCAAGCTCGCCGAACTGCGGGCGAAGGGTGTACGATTGATCGACGAGCGGCCCCGCCAGGGCGCTCACGGCAATACGATCGCCTTTTTGCACCCCAAATCGACCGGCGGCGTGCTGATCGAGCTGTGCCAGCCTCCTCCGCCAGCCGCCGGCCGACGATAGTCGTAGCTTCCGTTAAGGATCGCCCGCTAGGCTGAAGCCGCCTTGATCTCTGGAGAACGCGAGCCGCGCTACCGGCCGCTCGCTTGGTCGTCGCTAGCGTCCGTGCTGCTGCACGCGCTCCTTTTCGTATTGCTCTTGGCGTTCTTCGTACGGATCTTCGGCGAGCACAAAGAGGCGGGTGAAAAAGTCTCCGAGACGCAGCACATCACGATCGAGCATATCGCCCGCGCGACGCCGACGCCGCAGCCGCAGCGGACGCCGGTTCCAGTCAAGCCGGCTCCCGCCGGCGCCTCGCAGCCGCTTCACGAACTGGCGCGCGAAGTCCCCAACGCGACGCCGCAACCGCCGGTCGTGCACCATCCGACCGAAGCGACGAAGCTCGCGGCCGACGCGCGCACGTACGCGAGCGAGGTCGCCAAGCTCAACGCCGGCAACGATCCGCACGCGATCCCGACGATCGACCCGTCGCAGCAAGGCGGCGACGTGAAGAGCTACGGTTTTCGCGCCTCCGGCGACTCGTCCAGCGAAGGCAACGGCATCATCACGACGACGCAAGGCTGGCACGAGAACGGGCTCGACTGCTATTACGGCCGCTACTCCTACACCTATCCCAGCGGGGCAATGGAGTCGGGCGACATCGTCTGGCCGTTCTGCTACGACCCCGGCTCGGATCCGTTCCGCCAGCACCAGCATCTTATTCCCTTCCCGTTCCCACAACCGGGCTTTCGCCTCCCCGCCGGCACCGATCTCCCCTCGATCGAAAAAGGCATCTACGAAGACTGGATCGGGGGGCAATAGCCGACCCGCGAATCCGCCGTCTTTTCCCGTGCCGATCAAGGCTTAGCCGGTGATGCCGCCCTTGAACTCCCCCAGCCGAACTCGGCGCAGTAGGCTCCCAAGCGCGGGTCGCCCGGCGGCGGCGCGGCGCAGGCGGCGATGAGTTTTCGGACGATGTCTTGAGCGAGGCGGTTGGCAGCGATCTGCGCCTCCGAGGATTGATTGATCGTCGGGAAGGTACCGATGCTGCTCGCCTGCGCAACGAGCGAAGCGCCGAGCGCGATGCCGGCGCTGGCCGAGTTTGCCGAGGCGAGATAACTTGCCGCGCCAGCCACGGTCACGAGCGCCACGGCGTTTTCGGAGCGGTAGCCCTTGAGCGCGTGCGCTATCCAGATGATCGCGGGGCTGAGATTGCCGCTCGTGTCCGTGCAGTCGACGAGTTGCGCGTCGGTGTCGATCTGCTGCCAGCCGCGCTGGACGAGCACGAAGTAGCTGGCGCCGTTGAGCCCGGCGGTCGCATCGAGCACGAGTCCACCGACCACCGCCTGCTTCGTGGGGTCGGTTTGGCACTGCCCTTCCAAGGCGGTTGCGTCCCAAACGGGGCGTGGGACCACCCAGACGTTACCGCGCGGGAACAGGGACGCTTGAATCTGCTGCGCGGCGATGTTGACGACGAGCGGAAGCAGCGGCTCGGTCCCGGAGGAACCGACGACATAGAAGAGTTTCGGCAGCGCGTCGGCGTGAGGCGAGCTCGAGGGACTCGGCGCCGGCGTCGGGCCGGCGACTGCGCCGCGCGCCGAAAGACACGCAACAAGAAGCCCCGCGACGGCAAGCGCCGATCTGGAGAACGTTGAGAGAAGGCGAGCGGCACCGGATCGGCGAGCGTTACGATGCACGGACAAGGGCACCACGGCGGCACCGGAGCTGAAGATCGTCGGAACGACCCTCAGCTCCGTCGCGCACCGCTACGGCGTCGACTTCGGCGACGGCGTGGAGTTCTGGATCCGGGTCGGGACGATGGCGGAGCTGCGGCCGCTTGTCACCGACTTCTTCGAGGCGTCAGAAGAGCCAAAGATCTTGGTCGGGACGAGGGCGGAGCTGCGGCCGATTGCAGCGACCGGAGCGTGCGCCTTGGTCGCTGCGGCGGTGTGCGTTGCCGTGGTCGCGTGAGTGCTGGCGAAGGCCGCACCGGGGACCAGCAGAGCGAGGCCCGCGACCATCGAGGCCGCGGCGACGAGCTTGGATTGCTTCACCTGGGTAACTCCTCTCAAAAAACGGAAATTGCAAAATAAGCATTGACAGTGCGCCGAATGCTTTTTGTTTGGGCACGACGCGCTTTTAACGAGAAGTCCTAGGCGCTTCATGCTGCCCACACACGGCGGCGGGAAGAGCGCGAGTCCTCACGGACCTCGCCGACCCAGGCGCCCAATTCGCCGATCGTACCCCCCCCTGCAACAGGGCAAAGAAAGGGCGTCCCTAGCAACCGTTTGCTATGGCACCGGCTCCCTCAACTCCTCGGCGCGATGCCGACCTCGATTTTCGTTTCGAACGTGCGCGCCCAGGGGAGCGTGATGCGCATCGCGGCGACGTGGTAGCCGGGGTCGAGCTGCGCGAGGATCGTTTGCGCGCGCGACCAGAGCTCGGCGCGGTTTTGCTCAGCGAGGGCGGCTGCGACCGGCGCGGGCGGCAGGGTACGGTCGATGCCGCGCGCTTCGAGGCCGGCGTTGAGCGCCGGGCGTACGTCGTCGTGGAAGGCGTAGTCGTCGAGGAAGCGCATGAAGGTGAACGTCTTGTGGGCGAGCGCGTCGTAGCGGCCGGCGCGGCGGCCGGCGCCGGCGGCGATCGCTTCGGCGAGCGCGGTTCCTGCAGTGTTGGCGTTGGTGTTCCAGGACGCGTACGCGTCGAGATGCGCGGCGAGCCCGGAAGCGAGGATGCTCTGCGCGAACGCGGCCTGATCGTCGTACGAGCGCAGGAACGAGAGATCGGCGAGCGCGACGGAGCGCCCCGCCGCGATTTCTCGTTCCATGGCGGTCGTAAATGCGACGTCTTCCGCCGCGGTCGTCCCCGGGACTCGCACGGCGAGAACGACGTCGGGATGCGCGTCGTCGCGCACGCCGCCGGCGAGCGCGATCAGAGCGTCGATGGCGGTTGAGATCGGGGCGAACTCGAGGGGGTCTTGGAAGAGCGCGCCGCTCGGCGTCGAGTAGCGGACTGCGACGTGCGGCGTCCAGCCGGCGCGCCGCGCAAGCGCGTGCGCGACGAGCGCCATGCCGAGCTCGTCGGCGCCGGGTTCGATCGAAACCTTGCCCGCGAGATCGTTGCTCGCGACGAGTGCTTCGAGCAGACGCACGTCTTTGACGTGCAAGCCGACGGGGCCGGCGTCGTCCTGGCCCAGCACGAGGCGATCGAAGGTACCGCTCTGCGCCAGGCCGAGCAGAAGCCGGTCGACGGCGAGATCGCGCGCGCGCACGCCGAGGTACTGGTCGAGCACGGTGCTCCCGATCTCGGCGCGCAGCTTTGCCGCGAACGCCTCTTCCTTCGGCAGCGGCGGATCGTGAAGGTTCGCGTACTGCTGCAGGTACGACCAGAGCGGATACGGGGCGAAGTAGCCGGTGCCGGCGGGGACGCCGGTCGGTGCGAGGCGGTCGATCGTGCCGAAGCAGGCGATCCACGCACCGGGATAGCGCGCGCGCAAGCGGTCGAGCGCGCGCAGGCGGAAATAGGCGTCGGCGTAGCTCGTGCCGGGAACGCGCGAGGCGATTAGGCTGCCGTAGGCGAGCATATCGCTCGAGAGGACGAAGGACTCACCGGCGCGCGGCGTTGCGTTCAGCCACGCGAGGATCGCATCGGGGTCGCCGGGTTGCAGGTAGCGCCCGAGGAGGCTCTCCGGCGGTGTGTCGACGCGCTCGCCCGCGATCTCGCCGAGCATGACGGGGAGCTGCAGCGAGACGGGGCGGTCGTCGAGCGGCACGAAGGCGATCGTGCCGAGCAGGGCGAGGAGATGGATCACAAGAGCGCGCGCAGCGAGCCGCGGTGGCGTTCGAGCAGCGCGATCGCATCGGGCGCACCGACACCGCGGCGCTGCATGACGACCGCGACCTTGACCCGGCCTCCGGCTGCCGCAAGCAGTTCCGCCGCGCGCGCGCCGTCGACGCCCGCAAGCTGGCAAACGAGACGGACGGCGCGCGCTTGGAGCTTACGGTTGGTCGCGACGACGTCGACCATCAAGTTGCCGTGGACTTTGCCCAAGCGCACCATCACGGCGGTCGAGATCGCGTTGAGTGCGATCTTCTGCGCCGTTCCCGCGCGCAAGCGCGTCGAACCTGCGATCGCCTCCGCGCCGGTGTGTAGGACGATCGCGACGGCGGCCGCGCGCGCGAGCGGGCTACCTTCGGTATTGACGATCGCGACCGTGAACGCGCCGATCGCGCGCGCACGCTCCAGCGCAGCCACGACGAACGGGGCGCTGCCGCTAGCGGAGAGGCCGATTACCGCGTCGCCCGGGCGAGCCTGCTCGCGCATCGCTGCGTCGCCCGACTCGGCGTCGTCTTCGGCGCCTTCGATCGCACGCACCAGCGCCTCGCGCCCACCCGCGACGTGGGCGCGCACGAGGTCCGGAGGCGCCCCGAACGTGGGCGGAATCTCAGCGGCATCGAGCGTCGCAAGGCGGCCGCTCGTCCCCGCACCGACGTAGTGCAGGCAGCCGCCACGTTCCAGGCGGTCGACGATCGTTTCGACCACGGCTGCGATACGCTCGCTTTCGCGGGCGACCGCGTCGACGGCGCCACGCTGCTCGTCGACCAGCAGCTCGACGAGTTCGCGCGCCGGCATGAGGTCGAGTTGCGCCGTGCGTGGATTGGCGTCTTCGGTCGCGGGGAGGTCTTGGCTCATTTCAACGCGTGGGCCATCGCGAGCGCGCCTTCCCACGGCTCGGGAGAGTTCTTGATGATTTGCAGCAGCGGAAACTCTGCGGTGACCCGCGTTTCGAGCAGATACGTGAGCAGGCTGTTGCGACGCAGCAGGCCGCCTTGAAACACCAGCGGCAGCTCGCGCCCCGCAACGCCGGCGTTCTTCACGAGCGCCCGCACGAGTTCGAAAAGATCCAGCGCCGCGGCTTGCACGATCTTGCTCGCGCTGCGCTCGCCGCGATCCGCAGCCTCGACCACGATCGGAGCGACGCTGGCGACGCGTTCCTGCAACGCCACGCCGCCGATGAAGTCCAGGACGTCGGCCGGGCACGCCGCGTCGGCGGCCACGGCGACGGCGTCGAGCATTGCATCGCGTGGGGCACGGTCGTCAAAAGCACGTAGGAGCAGGCGCAAAGCGGCGGCCCCGATCGCATAGCCGGAACCTTCGTCGCCGAGTGCATAGCCGTACCCTCCCACCCGGGCGCGACGGTCGCCGACCTCGGCGTAGGCGACCGAGCCGGTACCGGCAAGCAGCAGTAACGCGTCGCCTTCCGGCACGGCCGCGCGCAGAGCGATGCAAACGTCGCTGACGACCTCGACGGGAGTGCGAGGGAACGCTTTGCGCAGCTCGTCGGCCGCCTGCAGGGCCAGCTCGGTGCTCCAAGCACCAGCGACGCCCGCAACGATGCACGCGGGCGACTCGGCGTCGATTGCCTTTCGGACCAGGGCTGCAACGCGCTTTGCCGCCTCGGCAGCCCCGAGTGTCCGCAGATTGGCCGGTTCGCCCGTGAGCACGCGGGCGTGGCCGTCGCCGCCGCTCGCCCCAACGGTCGTTCCACTACCGCCCGCGTCGACACCAACGAAGATATTGCTCACTCTCGAGCCGCAGTTTCCGTTGGCTTTGGAAGTGCCATCGCATCGGCCACGGCAGCCTCTTGATCCATCGCCGCCCCTTGCTTAAAAAGCTTGGCAATCACCTCTTCCGGCAACGCAGCGCGGATGAGCTCCAGCGTCCGTTCGTAGCTCGCCCTCTCCGTTGG
>DATJRF010000256.1:0-2071 GCA_035505015.1 Verrucomicrobiia bacterium
TACCAGCTCCTCGTCGTTTTCAACGGTACGCCGGAACCGGAGGTGGAGCGCTTCCTGCGTGCGTGCGGTGAGATAGAGCCGATTCCGATCCGATTGAATCTGGGCTTCGGCGGCGGAAACAACTTCGCCGCAAAGCGGGCCAGGGGAAAGTACCTCGTCTTCCTCAACGACGATGCGGTGGCGCATGAGGGCTGGCTCGAGAGCCTCGTCGGCCTTGCCGAGCGTACGCCCGATGCCGGAGCGGTGGCGTCGCGAATCTTGTTCCCCGATGGAACGCTGCAGGAGGCCGGCGGCATAATATGGTCGGACGGATCGACCCATCCGCTGGGGCGCGGCGAGCCCGACGGATCGCTCGCCTACTCGTACCGGCGGCCAGTTGACTACGCATCGGCCAACGGCTTGCTGGTTCGGCGCGAGAGCTTCGACTCGCTCGGGGGTTTTGACGAGCGATTCTTCCCCGCTTACTACGAGGACGTCGACCTCTGCCTGGGAATCCGCCACCGGCTCGGGCAGCGGGTCCTCTACGAGCCGAGAGCGATCATCTCGCACGTCGAGGCCGCCAGCTCGGCGAGCCCGGATTTCCGCTCGTTCCTCTTTCGCCGCAATCAAAGCGCGTTGCGAACCAAGTGGGGCGAGGTGCTATCGCTTTACTCGCCACCGGAGCCCGGCTCCCCGGGGGCCGTGGAGACTGCAGTGCAGCGACGCATCGGCGCTCCCGCTCGCGTGCTCGTCATCGACGACCGGGTGCCCGAGGCGGGGCTCGGCTCGGGGTTCGGCCGTTGCTGCGAGATGCTTGCCGACCTGAGCGCGGCGGGTTTCGCCGTAACGCTGTACCCCTCGGATAAACGCTGGCCCGTGACGCGCAATCCGCTCGGCGACGACGGTATCGATCTCGCCACCGGCCCGCTCGACGAGTACCTGCGCCAGCCAGGCCGGGCGTTCGACGTCGTCATCATCTCGCGCCCGCACAACTTTGAAGCCTGCATCGAGGCCGTGCGCGTTCGTCAGCCGCGGGCGGTCGTGATCTTCGATGCCGAGGCGCTCTACCACCGGCGGCTGCGCATTGGGGCGCGCCTCGAGACCGATCCCTCGGTCCGCGAGCGCCTGCAGGCGGAAGCGGCGACGATGGAGTGGCTCGAGTGCGAAATCGCGCGTTCGGTGGACCGGGTCGTCAGCGTCTCGCCGGAAGAGCGCGACTGGCTCGAACGCGTGCCCGGTCACGCCCCGATCGAATACATGCGCCCGCTCGCGCCTGCCCTGGTCGCAACCCCGGCGGCGCTCGAAGCGCGAGAAGGAGCGATCTTCGTGCCGGGGTGGCTGGGGGGCGACGCGTCGCCGAACGTCGACGCCCTTGCGTGGTACGTGGAGCGCGTCGTGCCGCTACTGCACGCGGCCCTGCCCGGCTTTCGCACCTTGGTCTCCGGCCGGAATCCCCCGCCCGCCGCGCGGGCGCTGGCCGGGAACCTCGTCTCGTTCACGGGGTACGTCGATTCGATCGAAGAGCTGTACGCGCGTGCTCGCATCGCGCTTGCGCCCGTTCGGATCGGTGCGGGCGTGAAAATTAAAACCATCGAGGCGCTGCAGTACGGCGTGCCCGTCGTTTCGACGAGCGTCGGCGCGGAGGGGCTCGGACTGAGCGACGCGGTCGAGATCGACGTGAGCGACGACCCCGCGGAGTTCGCGCGCCGGATCATTCTCCTTGCAACCGACGATGGCCAGTGGCTGGCGCGACGGCGCGCGATCGAGACGCGCATTGCGGCGTGGGAGTCTGAGCGCGCCTCGTGGCGAGACGTGGTCGCCCGAGCGCACGGCGCGCGCAAGTCGGTACGAACGGAGGGCGCCGCGCCATGATCGAAAACGAACGATACCGCTTTCTTACCGAACGGCTCGCCGCCGAATACGCCGCGTTGCGGGAGCTGCGCGCCAGCTACGCGACGGTGACGCGCAGCCGATTCCATGCGTTGCGTATGCTGTGGTTCTCGCTCAAGCAGCTGTTGCTGGGGGTGGACGCCGGCGACGTCTACGCCGTCTGGTCGCCGAGTCTTATCCAGGGTGCGGGACCGAGCGCGGT
>DATJRF010000257.1:0-6187 GCA_035505015.1 Verrucomicrobiia bacterium
AGACGCTCAGGCACTCGACGCCTGCCGCCCGCGCCGCCGGCAGGCCCGCCGCAAGCAGGGCGCCCGCACAGAGCAGCGTCCGGGCGCCGGAGTCCCGCAGCACGTACTCGACCTCCTCGGCCGTGAGCAGGGCGTGGACCGGCACGACCACGCACCCGAGGGCCAAGATCGCGTAGTAGGCGCGCGCGAAGTCGGGGAGGTTGGGCATGAGGATCGCGATGCGGTCGCCCGGGCGCGCGCCACGGGCCCGGAGCACGCCCGCGTACCGGCGGGCCTGCTCCCAGAGCTCGCGATAGCTCGTCCGCTCGCCCGAGAAGACCAGGGCCGTGCGCTCGGGGTGGCGGGCGGCCGATTCGGCCAGGATGGCGGCTAATGCTAGGCCCATGACCAGGGTAATCGCCCTTTCGTTGTGAACTGATGTGGCTTTGCTTCTTCGTGGAGTTCGCGTGATCACCGGCCCCGGTCTGCTCTTCGTCGTTTCGGGTCCCTCGGGAGCGGGCAAGGATACCCTGGTCGAGGCCCTTCGCGCGCGGACCCCGCGGTTGCGCTACTCGATCTCGGCGACGACGCGAAAGCCGCGGCCCGAGGAGCGCGACGGCGAGCACTACTTTTTCCTCACGCAGCACGAGTTCGACCGGCGCGCAAGCTCCGGCGGGCTGCTCGAGTGGAAAGAATACAACGGCAACCTTTACGGGACGCCGCGCGATTATGTCGAGCGAACGCTCGGCGAGGGGTACGACCTCATCGCCAAGCCGGAGGTCAACGGAGCGCTCGCGATCAAGGCGGCCTACCCGGATGCCGTGCTCATCTTCCTCGTTCCGGACAGCTTCTCGCATCTGCGCGACCGGCTGCTCGCCCGCCGGACCGAAACGAACGAGGAGATCGCGCGCCGGCTCGAGATCGCGCACGAGGAGATGAAGTTCGTTCGGAACTTCGACTACATGGTGGTCAACGAACAGGACCACTCGGAAGATGCCGTCCGCGATCTCGAGGCGGTATTGCGCGCCGAACGATTTCGGATCCACCGCTACGGCGACGATGCGATCGCCGACGTCATGAGAAGATAAGGAACACTGTGAGTAAATCGGTTTTCGGAGACCTCGACACCCTGCTCAAGCACGCCGACTCGAAGTTCAGTTTGGTAACGATCGTCACCAAGCGCGCGCGCCAGCTCAACAACTGGATCCGCGTGCAGCAGCTGCCGCCGGCCGAGCGACGGGAGTACTTCACGAGCGAGCCGCTCGTCGACAAGGAGAGCATCAACCCCAACAAGCCGGTCTCGATCGCACTCGACGAGATCGCCGAGGGGAAGATCGAGTACCATCGCACGCGCGAAGGCATCAAGTAGGCGAACCCGGGCGACATGTGCGGAATCGTCGGATACATCGGTAAGCGCGACGGCGTTCCGATCATCCTCGACGCGCTCGGGCGCCTGGAGTACCGCGGGTACGACAGCGCCGGCATCGCGGTCATCGACGATCGCGGCGCGCTGTGCGGCTCCAAGGCCGAAGGCAAGCTCGCGCGCTTGGCCGAGCGCTTGGCCAATGGGGAGCACCTCGCGGGCACGGTGGGGATGGGGCATACGCGGTGGGCGACGCACGGACGCCCCTCCGACGCCAACGCCCACCCGCACCTGGATTGCGCGGGCAAGATCGCGGTCGTTCACAACGGGATCATCGAGAACTACGCCCCGCTGCGCGCGCGGCTGATCGCAGAAGGGCACCGCTTCGGGAGCGAGACCGATACCGAAGTCCTGGCCCACCTCATCGAAACGCACTACGCCGGCGCGCCCAAAGGCAGCGACGGCGCGGACGCGCTGCACGAGGCCGTGCGCAAGACGCTGCACGAGGTTCGCGGCGCCTACGCGCTCGGCGTTCTCTCGAGCGACGATCCCGAACACCTGATCTTCGCGCGCAACGGCGCGAGCCCGCTGATCATCGGTATCGGCGACGGCGAGATGTTCGTCGCCTCGGACACCCCGGCGATCCTGCCGTATACGCGCAAGGAGATCATCCTTCAAGAAGGCGAGGTCGCGGTGGTGGGCCGCGACGGCTGGCGGCTCTACGATTACGGCGGCGCGCCGATCGAGCGCGACGTCGTGCAGATCACCTGGGACGTCAGCTCCGCCGAAAAGTCCGGCTTCAAGCACTTCATGCTCAAAGAAATCTTCGAGCAGCCCAACGTCATCAAGGAGACGCTGGCCGGCCGGATCGACGACGCCGGCACCGTGCATCTCGGCCGGGAGCTGGGCGACATCTCGCCCGAGCTCCTGCGCGCGATCAGCAAGATTGCGATCACCGGCTGCGGCACGGCCTATCACGCCGGGATGGTGGGCATGTACCTCCTGCGTTCGCTGGTGCGACTACCGGTGGAGATGGAGCTCGCGAGCGAGTTTCGCTACGGCGATCCCGTCATCGATCCCACCGCGCTCGTCATCGCGATGTCGCAGTCGGGCGAGACGGCCGATACGGTCGAGGCCGTGCGGATCGCCAAGAACGCCGGCAGCGCGGTGCTGGGCATCTGCAACGTCCTGGGCTCGCACCTCACGCGGCTGGCGGGCGGCACGCTCTATACCCGCGGCGGCCCCGAGATCGGGGTGGCG
Organism: Verrucomicrobiia bacterium; assembly: GCA_035505015.1. Taxonomy (GTDB): domain Bacteria; phylum Vulcanimicrobiota; class Vulcanimicrobiia; order Vulcanimicrobiales; family Vulcanimicrobiaceae; genus DATJRF01. Next base: position 2,603 of record DATJRF010000257.1, read on the forward strand.
GCGACCAAGACCTACGTCTCGCAGGTGACGGCGATCACGCTGCTCGCGCTCTACCTCGCGCAGCTGCGCGGCAGCGTCGACGAGCGCCGCTTGTGCGAGATCGCCGACGGCACGAAGCTCTTGCCGGCCGCGGTCGACGTCGTGCTCAACACCTCCGATGCGATCCGCAAAGTCGCCAAGGCGATCCGCAAAGCCACCTCGATGCTCTTCATCGGGCGCTACATCAACTTCCCGACGGCGCTCGAGGGGGCGCTCAAGCTCAAGGAGATCTCGTATATCCACGCCGAGGGCTACGCTGCCGGCGAGATGAAGCACGGCCCGATCGCCCTGCTCGACTCGACGGTGCCGGTCATCGGGATCATGACGGACGACCGGGTCCGCGAGAAGACGCTCTCCAATCTCATGGAATCGCGCGCTCGTGAGGCCCCCGTCATCGTCGTCGCCAATAACGGCGACGCGGACGCCAAGGCGATTGCCGACCACGTCCTGTGGGTGCCGAAGGTCGACGAACTGCTCTCGCCAATCGTCAACGTCATCCCGTTGCAGCTGCTCGCGTACCACGTCGCCGACATCGAAGGCAAGGACGTCGATCAGCCGAGAAACTTGGCCAAGACCGTCACCGTGGAGTAGGAGATGCAGATCGACCTGGGCGATCGCCCCATCGAGCGGCTTGCGGAGATCCTGCGCGAGGCCGAGCACGCGCACGGCGTCTACGAGCGCCATCTCGGGCGCGCCGACGCCAACTGGCCGTCGTGGTACGCACGGCACATCATCGACCGCCTGCGCGAGACCGAGTCTTCCCGCTCCGAGTAGAGCGGGGAAAAGCGGCCGCGCCGAATAAGAGCGAGCTATGACCCGTAACGACGGGAGAGCTCCCGACGAACTGCGCCCGGTAACGATCGAGCCGGGCTTTTTGAAATACGCCGAAGGCAGCGCCCTGATCTCGGTCGGCAATACCCGCGTCCTGTGCGCGGCCACCCTCGAGGACCGCGTTCCGCAATGGATGAAGGGGCGAGGCACCGGTTGGGTGACCGCCGAGTACGCCATGCTGCCGCGCGCCACGCAGGAGCGCACCCAGCGCGAATCGGCCAAGGGGCGCGTGGGCGGCCGGACGCACGAAATCCAGCGCATCATCGGGCGAGCGCTGCGCGCGGTCACCGATATGGCCAAGCTCGGCGAGCGGACCGTCTGGATCGACTGCGACGTGATCCAGGCCGACGGCGGAACGCGCACCGCGGCGGTCACGGGCGCCTACGTCGCCCTGGCGCTCGCGCTGCGCGCGGCCTTCGATCCGAAGGACCGCGGGCGCTGGCCGCTGCCCGCCGCGATCGCCGCGACCAGCGTCGGGATACTCCACGGCGACGCGCTGCTCGACCTCGCCTACGACGAGGATAGCCGCGCCCACGTCGATATGAACGTCTTCATGACCGATGCGGGCCGCTTCGTCGAGCTGCAAGGCACGGCCGAGGCGACGCCCTTCGACCGGCGCGAGCTCGACGCGATGCTCGCCCTCGCGGAGAAGGGGATCCGCGAGCTCTTCGCCGCGCAGCGAGCGGCGCTCGAGGGGGGCGCGCTTGCCGTCGGCGCCGGATGATACCGGGCTGCGCGCGCTGGTCGCCCACGTCGGTGCCTTTCACATCACCGACCGTGCCATGAAGCGGGCGCAGGAGCGGATCGAGACCGCGCTGGTCGCGGGAGCCCTCGATGACGAGTTGCGCCGTTCGTATACGGCGGCGGTGCGCCAGTACTTCGAAGGCTTCGCGCGCGAAGCGCGCGCGCATCTGCGCGACCTCGACCGCCGCCTCGAGCAGCTCCATCAAGTGCAGTTCAACCTTACGGCCGAACGCGGCGTCGCGGTCAAGCGGATCGAGTCGACGGCGGGGATCCTTCACGAGCTGGCCGCGCTCGAGGAGACGCCGGCGTGAAAGTGCTCGACCGCTTCGGCCGTGCGACGATCGATTTCTTCGAGTACGCCGGCGGTCTCACGCTGCTCGCCGGCGAGTCGGCGGGCTTTCTCGTGCGGCTGCGCATCCGCTTCCTCGAAACGATCTCGCAGTGCTACCTGCTGGGCGTCCAGTCGACGAGCATCGTGCTGCTCACCTCGCTGTTCACCGGCATGGTCATCTCGCTCGAGTCGGCACAGCAGGCGGTGCAATACGGCGTCTCGACCCTGGTCGGCGGAGCCGTCGCCTACGCTTCGGTGCGGGAGCTCGGCCCGATGCTCACGGCGGTCGTCGTGGCCGGCCGCTGCGGCGCGGCGATCGCGGCCGAGATCGGCTCGATGGTCGTCACCGAGCAGATCGAGGCGCTGCGCTCGATGGGTTTGGAACCGTCGCGGTTCTTGGTGGTTCCGCGCCTGCTCTCGCTGCTGGTGATGCTGCCGCTGCTCACGATTTTCGCCGACGTCGTCTCGATTCTCGGCGGCATGTGGATCGCTCAGACGTACGCCCACATCTCGGTGGACACGTTCATGTCCTCGGCCCGTCAGACGATCGGCTTCGAGGACGTCCTCAAGGGGCTCGTCAAGTCGGTCGCCTTCGCGATCATCATCGCGCTGGTCGGTGCGTATCAAGGGCTCTCGACGCGCGGGGGCGCGGCCGGCGTCGGCAAGTCGACGACCGGCGCCGTGGTCCTCTCGATCATCCTCATCTTCATCTCGAACTTCGTGCTCTCGTTCTTGCTCTTCGGAGGGCAATAGTGGCGGCGGTGATCGCCCGTCTCGAAGACGTGAGCCTGGCCTTCGGCGAGAAGGTCGTGCTCAAGAACTGCAGCCTCGATATCGTCGAGGGCGCGATCACGTGCATCATCGGTCTCTCCGGTGCGGGGAAGTCGACGATCCTGCGGTTGATCGACGGGCTGCTCGCCCCCAGCGCCGGAAACGTCTACGTGCACGACCAGAGCATTGCCCACATGAGCGAGGAGCAGCTGATCACCGTGCGCCAGAAGATCAGCCTGGCCTTCCAGTTCGCCGCCCTTCTGGACAGCCTGACCGTCGGCGAGAACGTTGCCCTGCCGCTGCACGAACACACCCATCTCTCGGAGAGCGAGATCCGCAAGATCGTCATGGACGCGCTCGAAAGCGTCGGCCTCTCGCACACCTTCGACAGCCTCCCGAGCGAGCTCTCGGGCGGCATGCTCAAGCGGGCCGGTTTCGCGCGGGCGATCGTGACGCGGCCCGAGCTGATCCTTTACGACGAACCCACCACCGGGCTCGACCCGATCGTCACCAACCTCATCACCGATACGATCGTTAAGCTGCGCAAGAAGCTCAACGGGACGGCGGTCGTCATCTCGCACGACCTGCAGTCGATCTTCGCGATGGCCGACTACGTGGCGATGCTCTTCGAAGGGGCAATCATCGCCTACGATACGGCCGAACGGATCAAACGCTCGGTGAACCCCATCGTGCAGCAGTTCTTGCAGGGCAGCGAGGTGGGGCCGATACCGCTATGACCAGGCTCTTTGCAGGCACGACGGGAATTACGGAGGCAGCATGACCAGGCAGGCTCAAGTCGGGGCGTTCGCAATCATCGCGCTGCTGCTGCTTTTCGGGATGTTCTACTACATTACCGACTTCGGCACGCG
>DATJRF010000258.1:0-20282 GCA_035505015.1 Verrucomicrobiia bacterium
CGGCAGCCCGGCGTAGATCTTCTGGATCGGCACCTCGGGAATGTGCAGGTTGTATTTCGCGTTGAGCGTGGCGATGAACTCGTAGGCGATGATCGCATAGCCGGTGTTCGAGGGGTGAATCCCGTCGAAGCTCAGCGTGCCGCCGAGATAGGCCGCGTAGCAGCAGACGCCCGGGTTGACCTGCGCGAGCTGGAAGTACGGGTTGTGCGGGTCGCCGCTTACCAGACCCGCGAAGATCGTCCTGACGTCGACCATCGGCACGCCGCGCGACTGCGCGCCTTGCGCGATACCTTCGTTGACGACGTTGTTGAGGTTCTGCACACGCGTGGCAAAGGCCGGGGTGATGTAGCTGGCTCCAAGGCCGCTGCCGGGCCCGTTTGGATCGAGGTTGGGGATCTTCCCGGTCGCCTCGAGCGACGAGAGAATGGCCAAGGCTCCGGGAAGAACGACGTATCCGCACGGCGAGTTCGTACTCGTGGCTACGCACTTTCCCGCGGGCGGAATGAGACCGTACGTCTTGCCAACGGTGAGCGTCACGCCTTCGGCCTGCGTCGGCGAGAGTCCGAAATCTTGTAGGAAGCAATAGAAGTACTGCCGGATCTTACAGGCGTTCGCGTTCTTCGGGATGTTGATGTTCATGAAGTACGGCGCTTGCAGGACGTCGGGCAGGTTGGCCACGATGGCCAGAGCACCGTTGGCGGTCACCGTCTTGAGCACGCCGCTGATGTCGTTGGAGACTTGCCCCACCGTATTGTCGCCTGCGGTGAACGCGCCGCCCGAGCCCATGAACTTGAGCACGTCGTTGGCACCCAGCCAAACCGTTACGAGCTGCGGCCGCAGATCGTGGGCGATGTTCACCATCGAGAAGCGGCTGGGCGCGATCTGCCCGGCGAAGCCGCCGAGAACCGGATAGAAGAGGCCGCTCTCGTCGTTGATGACCTCGCTGAGCAGGCCGGGCACGCCGGGGATGCTCTGGCACGTCGAGGTCAGCGGCGCCCGCATGTAGATCGCCTCGTGCAGCGTGATGCCCGGGACGCCGAGGTCGCGAATGTTCGGCGAGTTGGGGTTGAGGCGCACGCGCGCGAGGTGGCTCAGGCTGAAGCCGTCGAGATTGAAATCGTTGTTGTCGGTGCAGGCGTCGCCGCTCTTGAGCTGGCCGATGACGGTCGATGCCGACGCGACGATCTGGTTGTCCAAGCCGGGGCCGGCGATCAGCGGTAACGGGCTGACCGACGGATCGTACATCTCACCCGGCGGGAAGCCGGTGGCCTGCTCGTAGAGATCGGCGAACCACCCGCTCTCCTGGCCGGGCGGTACCACGTTGTTCGGCGGGAAGGTGTCGAGCGGATTGTTGACGCCGAGCGCGCCGAGGAAGCCGCCCGCTTGATAGCCGGCGGTCAGGCTGTCGCCGACGCCGACGACGTTCGTTAGCGCCGCGTGCGGATGCGCGGCCCCCGCCCTGCGCGCGAGCGGAGCGGCCGGCAAGCCGCCGGTGCCGGCGGCCGGTGCGCCGCCGCCGCAGGCGGCGACCGAAGCGAGCAGTAGCGCCGCGACGGGCTTCTTGAAGGTTGTGTAGTTCATCGTCGTCCCTCGAGCCTTAGAGCGGGATCACGTTGGGCGAGCCGAAGCCGAACTGCAGCTGGAGCTGCGTCGCTTTGAGGCCGCCGGTCACGATCGGGCAGGTTTGCTTGACCAGGCAGTTGACGTTGGGCGCCAAGATGCCGGTGACGCCGTAGGGGCCTTCGTTGGTCGGGCCGCCGCTGTTGAGCACGAACTGGACGAACGACCACGGCGTCAGGCGCTGCGAGACGCCGCCGAAGTAGGCGATCAGGTGCTCCGGGTAGGGATCGGTCGGCATGTAGTCGCGTGCGCTCTGCGGTTCGAAGAAAACCGTCGTCTTGCTGTTGTTCGGCGTGTACTCCATATAGAGCACCTGGTAGAGCTGCGCCGTATTGGGGCCGTTGATGCCGCTCGGATGGACCAGCCACGCCGGCGAGAGCGTGAAGGTTCCGAACATGTCGGGCGACTTGAGGAACGGCACGGTCAAGCCGAACGACCAGACCTCGGTGGTGCGAGCCTTGAGATCGAGGAAGTAGGGACCGTTGGGCGGGTTGTAGCCGAACGGCACCTCGTCGGTGTTGTTGCCGGACTGCTCGATGATGCCGGTGCGCGCGACGTAGATCGGCGAAACGACGAAGGGGATCGGGCGCCCGAAGATCGGACCCGCCACGAAGAGCTGCTCGCCCATCGCCACCGCGAACGTGTCTTTCGTGGCGATGTTGATCGGGTTGATCCCGGGGCAGTTCTTGGTCCCGGTCGTGCTGCCGATGTCCACGCAACCGACGGGGTTCTGGAAACCCTGCAGATAGACGGGGTGGATGCCGGTATTGAAGCCCTGCGGCCAGTGCTGGAGCTGGTAGATGCTCGCGGTGATGCGCGTCGTCGGGTTGAAGCCGTAGCCGAGCGAGATGTCGCCGCCGCCCATCAGCCAGCGCGAGCCCGCGGTACCGATGTTGCCGAACGGGTACGCGACCGACGCGTCGACCGTGTAGGTGAAGCCCGTGGGGAGGCCGAGCTGCTGCTCGGGGCCGATCGGCTGCTGGCTGATCGGCGGCGCCTGCGCCACCGTCCCGGGCGCGACCTTCTGCGCCTCTTTCTGCTTTTGCAGTTTGGCGCGGTCCATCGCGTTTCGGATCGCCGTATTGGCGCCGTTGACCATCTCGTTCCCGAAGACGTCGCCCATGCCGTCCGCCAACGCGGGCAGCGTGCTCAGAGCGAACGAGCCTGCGATGAAAGCGGCGACGGCCGTTCGGAGTGTCGTCTTGAGCATCCTGATCCCCCAACTCACTCGAAGGTTGAGCGGAAAAGTTGTCCTTAAGGTCCTTAAACCCTCGTTTCGCCGGGGGCCAGACCCGGACTTGCCGGGGCCTGGGGCTTGCCGTCGCGCGAACCGCGCCGCGCCTGAGGCTCGAGCGCCTTGATGATGACGTAGAGCACCGGCGTGATGCCGAGATTGAGGAACGTCGAGACGAGCATTCCGCCGAAGACGACCGTGCCGATCGAGTGGCGCGCTTCGCTGCCGGCGCCGCTGGCGAACACCATCGGCATGACGGCGATGATGAAGGCGATCGACGTCATGAGGATCGGCCGCAATCGCGTCTGCGCGCCGCGCAGCGCCGCTTGGACGATCGTAGCGCCGGCACGCAGTTGCTGGTTGGCGAACTCGACGATCAGAATCGCGCTCTTGCTGGCGAGTCCGATGAGCATGAGATAGCCGACACGCGCGTAGACGTCCTGCGAAAGGTTCGGATCGAAGAGAAACGGGATCGGAAAGTGCCGCAGATTGATGAAGGCCAGCGCGCCGAGCAGCGCCGCCGGTACCGCGAGCAGCACGATCAGCGGATCGATGAAGCTCTCGTACTGCGCCGAGAGCGTGAGAAAGACGAAGACGAGCCCGAGGATGAAGATGATCGCGCCGACGCTGCCTGCGGCGATCTCGTCGAGCTGCAGCCCGGACCACTCGAAGCTCATCCCTTTGGGCATCACGTGCTGCGCGATCTGCGTCATCGCTTCGAGCGCGGTGCCGGAGCTCGTTCCGGGCGAAGCGTTCCCCTGTAGCTCGATGTTGCGGTAAAGGTTGTAGTGGGTGATGACCGGCGGCCCGAGCGTCTGCTTGGCCGACATCAGCACCGAGAGCGGCGTCATCACGGCACCGGTCGCGCTGGTGCTGCTCGTCGCGATGCCCGGTTCGGCCGTCGCCAGCGCGTTGGGTACGACGCTAGTGCCGGGCGCGGAGCTCGAGTGGACGTAGAGCTGGCCCAGAGAGGCGACGTCGTTGCGGTACGGCGCGTCGGCTTGGACGATCACCTGCCACGAGCGGTTGAGGTAGGTGAAGTTGTTGACGTAGAGCGAGCCGAGATCGACCTCCATCTCGGTGAAGATGTCGCTGAGCGAGATCCCGATCGACTCGGCCTTGTTGCGATCGATGTCCGCCTCGATCTGGGGCGAGTTGATCCGGAACTGCGTGAAGACGTTCTGCAGGCTCTTGTTCTGCGCCGCCGCGCCCATGATCGCGTAGGCGGTATTCATGAGCGCCGGCAGGCCGAGGTTGGCGCGATCCTCTAGCTCGAACTGGAAGCCGTTGGTGAAGCCGAGGCCGTTGATCGGCGGCGGGTTGAAGGCGTAGACCTGCGCCTCGGGCACGTAGGTGTAGAAGGCGTAGTTCAGCCGGTTGGTGACCGACTGTACGTCGTGCGGCGTGCACGCTGCCGGCGGCTTACCGAAGAACCAGAGCTGGCACCACGCCGGCGTCTCGCGCGCGCCCCACGGCTTCAAGAGCGCGAACATGACGCCGCGGTTCGGCGCTGCGCCGGAAAAGCTGAAGCCGCCGACGTCGAAGAGGTGCTCGATCTCCGGTTGAGAGCGAACGATGCCCTCGACTTTCTTGGAGATCGTCTGCTCGCCCTCGAGCGAGGTGCCTTCGGGCGCCTGCACGAGGATGATGAAGTAGCCGACGTCTTCGTTGGGGATGAAGCCGCTCGGTGTCGTCAGCGAGAGCAACGCCGTGACGGCCAGGGCCGCAGCGAAGCACCCCGCGACGATCCAGCGCCGGCGGAAGAGCATCGGGAGCACGCGCGCGTACCAGTCGCGGAAGCGGTGCATGCCCGCGTTGAACCAGCGGAAGAAGAGCCAGTTCGATTCGGTCTCGCCGGTGAGCAGACGGGAGGAGAGCACCGGCGCCAGCGTGAGCGCCTGGAAGAGCGAGATCGAGATCGCCGCCGCGATCGTCATCGCAAACTGCTTGTAGAGCAGGCCGGTCGTTCCCGGGAAGAAGGCGACCGGCACGAAGACCGCGAGCAGCACGAGCGACGAGGCGACGACCGCGCTCTGCACCTCGTTCATCGCCTCCTGCGCGCTCTCTACCGGCCCGATCCGCCCTTGGTTCATATCCATGTGGCGCGCGATGTTCTCGATCACCACGATCGCGTCGTCGACCACCAAGCCCGTGGCCAGCGTGAGCCCGAAGAGCGTGACCGTGTTGATCGTGAAGCCGAAGAGCTGCATCAAAAAGAAGGCGCCGATCAGCGAGACCGGGATCGTCGCTGCCGGAATCAGCGTCGAGCGAGGGTTCTGCAGGAAGATGAAGATGACCAGGATGACGAGGAAGATCGAGAGCCCGAGGGTGATCAGGACCTCTTTGATCGACTCGTTCACGAACGTGGTCGAGTCGAACGCGACCTGCCAGCGGACGCCGGTCGGGAAGTCGCTCTGCAGCACGCCCATCTCTTTGGTGACGGCCTTCGAGACGTCCAGCGCGTTGGCGGTCGGGTACTGCTGTACGCCCATGCCGACGACCCGAGACTGGCCGTCGAAGCGCAAGGCGCTCGTGTAGGACTGCGCGCCGAGCTCGATCCTCGCGACGTCGCCGAGCCGGACGTAGCCGCCGTTGGGGTTGGCGCGCAAGATGATGTTTGCGAACTGCCGCGGATCCGCAAGCTGGGTGAGCGCGTTGACCGGATAGGTGTAGGGCTGGTTCTTCGGAGCGGGCGGCGAGCCGATGCTGCCGGCGGCGACTTCCGCGTTTTGCTGCTGCAGCGCGGTGACGACGTCGCTTGCGTCCAGGCCTTCTTGCTGCAGGCGCGACGGGTTGAGCCAGATGCGCATCGCGTACTGGCGCTGGCCGAAGATGACGACCTGCGAGACGCCCGGGATGCGCGAGAGATTGTTGACGATATTGAGCTGCGCGTAGTTGCTCAGCGCGAGGGTGTCGTACGCCTTGTTGTCCGACGTGAGCGCGACGCCCATCACGAACGTCCCGGAGTTCTTAGCGACGGTGATGCCGAGCGTCTGGACGGTCTGCGGCAGCTGACCGATCGCGGACTGCACGAGGTTCTGCACGTCGGCGGCGGCGATGTCGAGATTGACGCCGAGGTTGAAGGTACAGGTGACGGTCGAGGTGCCCTGCGTGCTGGTAGAACTGATGTAGCGCAGGCCCTCGGCGGTGTTGACCGCTTGCTCGATCGGCGTCGTCACCTGCGCTTCGACGGCCTGCGGGCTCGCGCCGGTGTAGGTTGCCGTGATCGTCACGACCGGTGGGGCGATCTGCGGGTATTGGGCGATCGGCATCGCGGGGATGACGACCAGGCCCGCGATCATGATGACGAGCGAGCAGACCGCGGCCAAGACGGGGCGGTGGAGAAAGACGCGCGTCACGCCGGGAACGCTTGCTCGGCGTGGTAGGAGCTGCGCGAGAGCGGGCTCGAAACGACTTGGTGGAAGCCTTTGACGCGCGCGAGCGCGCCCAGGCGGTCGAACTTCTCGGGCGTCACGTACTCCTCCACCGGCAAATGTTTCTTGCTCGGCTGTAAGTACTGCCCGAGCGTAAAGATGTCGACGCCGACGGCGCGCGCGTCGTCCATCGCGCGCTCGATCTCCGCTTCGCTCTCGCCCAGCCCGACCATCAGCGACGTCTTGGTATACCGCTGCGGCGCGCGCGCCTTGGCGTGGCGCAGTATCCGCAACGACTGCTCGTAGGTCGCACGCTTGTCGCGCACCGAGGGCGTGAGGCGCGCGACGGTTTCGAGGTTATGGGCGAAGACGTCGGGGCGCGCGTCCATGACGATGTCGAGCGCGCGCAGGTCGCCGCGATAGTCGCCCGAGAGAATCTCCACCTTCGCGCCGGGCACCCGTTCGTGAATCGCGCGCACCGTGTTGGCGAAGATCAGCGCGCCGCCGTCGGCGAGATCGTCGCGATCGACGGCGGTGAGGACGAGGTACTTCCAGCCCAGGTCGCGGACGGCGCCGGCGACGCGCACGGGCTCGAGCCAGTCGATTTCGCCGCGCGGGTTGCCCGTGCGCACGTTGCAAAAACGGCAGCCGCGCGTGCACAGATCGCCCAGGATCATGATCGTCGCCGTGCCGGCACCCCAGCATTCGGCAAGGTTGGGGCAGGCGGCTTCGCGGCAGACGGTGTGCAGCTCGAGGGACGCCACCTTGGCTTTCACCCGCTCGTATTCGTCGCCCGAGGGCAGCGAGACGCGAAGCCAGTCGGGCTTGCGCGCGTGCTTGGGAATGCCGGGGATGAGGTCGATCTCTACAGCCATGATCTCTTTTACGTCATACACTCGCCGCGCGTGGATTGGTTTCGAAATCCACGTCGAAGGTGCGCGCTAGCTCCTCGAGCAGGACCGCCTTGGCTTCGTCGACACCCACCCAACGTCCGGTTTCCCGCGAGAGCGAGGTGATCCCGCGATCCGCGACGCCGCAGGGGAGGATCAGGCGATCGTAGTCGAGCTCGGTGCACGCGTTGAGGGCGATGCCGTGCAGGGATACCATCTTTTGCACCGCCAGCCCGATGGCACAGATCTGATTTCGCCCGACCCAAACTCCGGCGTGCTCGCTCCACCGCTCGGCCGCTACGCCCAAGCGCGCGCAGGTCGCGATGACCGCTCCCTCGAGTGCGCGCACCAGCGGTACCACTTCGCGAAAGCGCTCCAGCTTGCGGATCGGGTAAACGACCAGCTGCCCGGGGCCGTGATAGGTTACGTCCCCGCCGCGCTCGATCCGCACGAGGTCGACTCCACGCTGCGCCAGCGCCGCCTCCGAGAGCAGAACGTGCTCGCCCTTCGCCTGCCGGCCCAGCGTTACGGTGGGGGTATGTTCGACCGCGATCCAGGTATCGGGTTCGCGCCCTTCGCGCACCGCCTCGTGGAGACGGTGCTGCAGCTCCCAAACTTCGCGATACGGGCGAACGCCCAAATCGAGCAGTCGCGCTCTCACGGCCATCGAACTCCCGAACCCGCCTTGACCGCCGGACGATTCACCGGGCCGGTAGGGCGACTGCCCCGCGGGGCGAAAAACCCCGGCGTGAGACTCGGTGTGCTATCGATCGCTCTCGGCTTTTTGCTGGCCGGCTGTGCCGCCGGCGAGCCGGCGACACCGCAGGCGACGTCGCAGGTGCGGACTTCGCCGGTCGACGCGCGCGTGATCGTGAAGTTTCCGAAACGGCCGCCGGCGGTGCGCCGCGGATCGCGCTACGTTTCGACGGCGACCAGCTCGGTGCAGTTCGCCTTGACGTCGGTCGACGGCGGGAGCGTGCCCTCGGGCTATACTTCCAGCGTTACGATTTCGCTCGGCACCGGTTGTACCGACAGTTCGGGAACGTACACGTGCAGCAGCGCGTGGAAGGTGCCCGCGGCCAGCGACGGGTTTACCGTCACCGCCTATAGCGGCGCCGGCGCGACCGGCTCGGAGCTCTCGCGCAACACGCTGGTCAAGGCGGTCTCGACCGGCAGCAGCACGATCGCCGTGACGCTCGACGGGATTCCGGCGAGCGTTACCGTGGTGCCGGCGAGCGGATCGTCGGTTACCGGAACGCTTTCGGCCGGTCTGGTCGCGCAGAAGTGCGGCTCGCCGCAGAACGTCGACGTCTACGGCGTAGACGCTGGCGGCGACGATATCATCGGTTCGGGCGGCCCGACCGTCTCGCTCTCCTCCGGCAATACCGGCGTGGTCACCGTTGCGACGCCCGCGCCGTCGACGCCGAACGAGTTTGCGCTTAGCTATCCGCTCGAGGAGTCGTCGACGAACGTGACGCTGACCGCCGGGGCAACGCCGCTCTCGGGCAGCGGCGGTACCGTCAAGAGTGCGAGCGGAACGATCTCGGTAGGCGGCGGCGACGCGATCTGCGGCGTCGTGACGATCTATCCGTTGCCCCACGCATCGAGCATGCCTAACGGCGTTGCACTCGGGCCCGATGGAAACGTGTGGTTTACCGAGTGCGCGGGGAGGATCGGCCGCATTACGACGAGCGGTGTCATCACCGAATATTCGAGCGGGCTGCTTTCTCCGTCCCTCCCCGGCGGCATCGTCGAGGGGCCCGATAAGAATCTCTGGTTTGCCGATAACGAGGGCCGAATCGGCAAGAGCACGACTGCCGGCACGATTACCGAGTACACCGCCGGGTTCGAGAGCGACGCCGATCCCGCCGATATAACGGTGGGCCCGGACGACAATCTGTGGTTCACCGAAGCCTATGCGGATCGGATCGGCAAGATCACGACCGCGGGAACGGTTACGGAATATACGGCCGGCATGACGGCCTCGTCGCGGCCGCTTCAAATCACCAAGGGTCCCGACGGCAACCTCTGGTTCGCGGAGCTTTGTTCGGGAGCGATCGGCAAGGTGACGACGGCCGGCACGATCACGGAGTATACCAACGCTAACAAAGGGCCGGGCATCGCGGTGGGCGCGGACGATAATCTCTGGCATACGGTCCTGACCACCGAGACCATCGGCGACGTGCAACGCATCACGACCGCGGGCGCGGTGACCGAGTACTCGGCGCTTGGAGGCCCGATGTATCTCACCGAGGCTCCCGACGGAACGCTATGGTATACGTTTTTCTGCGGCGCGCAGCTCGGGCGAGTCACGACCGCCGGCGCCATCACCGAGTATACGTACTCGGGCACGAACTCCGAGTGCGAGGGCGGCGGCTATCTCACGACCGGCGCCGACGGCTACCTGTGGTTCGCGGACGACGTGAACGACAGCATCGACCGCGTGCGGTAGGCGACCGCGCTAGCGCGCGGCCGCCGCTTTCGGCTTGGGATTGACGATGTGGATGGCTTTGCCGTGCGCCGCTTCGGCGGCGTCCATGATGCCTTCGGTGAGCGTGGGATGGGGATGAACCGACAGGCCGATGTCTTCGAGGGTGGCGCCCATCTCGAGCGCCATCAAGCCCTCGCCGATCAGCGACTCCGCCTGAGGCGCGACGATATGCATGCCCAGCAGCAAGTCGCTCTTGGCGTCGCCGACGAGCTTGATCAATCCGTCCGTTTCGTTCATCGTGCGCGCGCGGCCGCTGGCGGCGAGCGGAAACTTGCCGATGCGCACCTCGTAGCCTTGCGCTTTTGCTTCCTCTTCGGAGAGCCCGACGGTTGCGACCTCGGGATCCGTGTAGACGCAGTTCGGCACCGCGATCGGATCGAACGCCGCCGATTTCGATCCGGCGATTACCTCGGCGGCGACCACGCCCTGCTTCATCGCGCGGTGCGCGAGCAGCGGCTGGCCGGTGACGTCGCCGATCGCGTAGACGTGCGGCGTCTTCGTATGCAGCTGCGCGTCGACGGCGAGAAAGCCGCGCTCGTCGACGGATAGCCCCGCGGCGGCGAGATTGAGCTTGTCGGTTACCGGGCGGCGCCCGACCGCGACCAGCACCGTGTCGAACTCGCGCGTCTCGTCCTTGCCGCCGGTGCCTTCGCCGTTGAAGGTGGCCTTGACCGTCTTCCCCTTCTTCTCGAGGGTTGCGACCTTGGTCGAGAGCATGATCTCGACGCCCTGCTTCTTGAGGATGCGCCCGAGCGTTTTCGAAATCTCCAAATCGGTGCCGGTGAGGATCTGGGGCAGCGCCTCGATCACGAGCACGTTTGCGCCCAAGCGCTTGAAGACGGTTGCGAACTCGAGCCCGATCACGCCGCCCCCGATCACGAGCAGGTTTTCCGGGACGCGCTTGACTTGCACCGCGTCGTCGGAGTTGACGATCGTATCGCCGTCGTGCGGCCACGCCGCCACGTCGATCGGCGCCGAACCGGTCGCGATCACCACGTCCTTCGCAACGATCGTATCCTCGCCGCCCTCGCGTTTCTTCACGACGATCTCGGTCGGGCTCTTGAACGAAGCCTCGCCGTAGACGAACTCGACGCCGTTGGCTTTGAAGAGCGTCTTGACGCCGCCGACGTTCGCGTTGACGACGTCGGTCTTGAACTTCGCGACGCCTTCGCGATCGACGTCGTAGCCCTTGACCTTCAAGCCGATCGCCGCGGCATGATCCATGTGCCGGATCACCTCGCCGACGTGCAACAGCGCTTTGGTCGGAATACAGCCCCAGTTGAGGCAGACGCCGCCGACCTCGTCGCGGTCGACGCAGATGACCTTCTTGCCGAGCTGGCCGAGACGGATGGCCGCGTGATACCCGCCGGGACCGGCTCCGATGACGACCGCGTCGACCTGATGTTCGGACAAGATGGACTCCTCTTTCGGGCGATGGATGCGAACGCTATGGATTCCCGGCCCGGCCGCCGGTGCCTTGCTCGATGCAGGAGCGCGCGAGCGTGGGGAGCTGGCGCAAGTCGAGGGCGGCCGCTTCGGCGCGTGCCGCCGCGGCATCGGCGGGATCGAGCGAGCGTTCGATGCGCTTGCGGGTCGCCTCGGCTTCGGTCAGCGTCGGCCCGAAGGCAGGCGCCAGGCGCTCGCGCCGCAGCCGCGCTGCCGCGCGAGCCAAGAGATCGGCGCGGGCGTACTCGTGCCGTCCGGCCAGCAGGCGCGCGCAACACTCAACGGCGCCGGCGACGTAGCCGGGATGAGGCCGGCGCTGCAAGGCTTCCAGTGCCGCACGCAGTTCTCGCACGGCGCCGGCTTCGTCACCGCGCGAGAGGCGGCTGCGCGCGAGCGTGGTCTGCCCCCACGCCGCGCCGGTCGCGCTCTCCATGCGGCGGTAGCGGTCGATCGCCTCGGCCGCGGCGCTCTCCGCGCCGGCGTAGTCGCGCGCCGCGTACGCGGCTTCGGCGATGTTGCCGTAGGCGAGCGCTACGATCGAGTCGGGGCCGCGGCGCAGCGCCGGCTCGAGCGCCTGCAGATAGCGCAGCCGCGCACCCGCGCAATCGCTGCGCGCTTCCAAGAGAATGTTCCCCAGATTGATGAGCGCGGTCGCCTGGCCGCGCTCGTGGCCGACCGACTTGTAGAGCGCGAGCGCGGTCTCGACGTAAGTCTGCGCCTCGTCGAAACGCCCGGTGGCGAGCGAGGCGACGCCCAAGGCGTTGTACGCGCGCGCCAGCCCGAGGCGATCGTTCACGATCGTGAAGGTCCCGATCAGCTGCGGGCCGATCTCGAGCATGCGTGCGTAGTCGCCGGCGACGAAGGCGACGCGCAGCAAGCAGTAGTAAGCCAGTCCTCGCCGCCCCTCTTCGAGGTGCGCGCTCGCCTCGATCGTTTGCTCGCACCAGCGCAGCCCTTCGCCGAAGCGGCCCCCGTCTGCCCAGACCGTCGTGAGCACCCAGAAGACCGCGAAGGTTGCGTCGAGCCGCCGCGCCGGCGCGCGCAGCGCCCACGCGAGCGCGTTCGTGAGATCGTCGTAGCGCGCCCACAGCGTCTCCATCATCTCGTGCGAGATCGTCGCTTTGGCGCGCTCCTCGACGTCGCGCGCGATCGCGGTGAGGTGCGCGGCAAAGCGCTCGTCGATCGCGCGCCGGTCGGGCAGGCCGGCGCGGCGGCGCTTGGCGACGGCGCGAATCGGCGCAAGCATCCGGTATTCGCCGTCGCGAGCGCAGAGAATCAGCGATTGCCCGGCAAGCGCCTGCAGCGGCGCGTCGTAGTTCGTGCCGTCGCCCGCGAGCGCCGCGACGTCGGCTGCGGTGAAATCGTGCGCGTAAGCGGATGCGAGCGCGAAGGCCAGTTGCGCGCGCTGGTCGAGCTTGGAGACGCTCCAATCGACGACGCGATTGAGCGTCCAGTGCCGCGGCTGCGGACCGCCGGAGGAGCGGAAGTGATAGGGCCGCGGCTCGATCAGCTCGTCGGCCAGCTCGCGGACGCTCAGCGAGGCCAGCCGCGCCGCCGCTAGGTCGATCGCGATCGCGAGGCCGTCGAGGCTCGCGACGATGCGCCCGACCGCGCCCGCGTCGGCTCCAGCCGGATCGACCTCGACGTCGGCGTTGCGCGCGCGCGCTGCAAAGAACGCGCTGCCGTCGCGAGCGTCGAAAGGCTCGACGTCGAGGACGGTTTCGCCAGCATAGCCGGTGCGCGCCCGGCTGGTCGCGAGCAGGATCGTGCCCGGGAGGCCCGCGAGCCGCTCGAGGATCGGCCGCAGCTCGGCAACCGCGTCCTCGCAATTATCGAGCACGACCGCGCGCGCGGTCTCCTGCGCGGCGCCGGCGATCGCGTCGGCGAGATCGACGTTGGGCTCCTCGCGCGCGCCGAGCGCTCGCGCCACGGCGGCGGCCGCGGCGGCCGGTTCGACTCCGGCGAGCGGGATGAAGGTCGCTTTGCGGCCGCTGCCTTCGCGTTGCCAGCGTTCGACGGCTTCGAGGGCGAGCCGGGACTTGCCGACGCCGCCCGGTCCCAACAGCGTCATCGCGCCGCCATTGCGAAAGCAGGCTGCCAGCCGTTCGAGCTCGCGTGCGCGCCCGACGAAGGGTACGCGGGTATCGACGCCGTGGGCGCTCATGCGAGCTCCGCTCCCTCGATCGCGCGCCGTGCGCGATCGGCGAGCGCGCGCAGCTCGAACGTGCGCGCGCGGGCCGAAGCCTCGAGCCGTTCGTTGCGTTCGAGCTGGCGGTCGATGCGCGCCTCGAGCGCGCGCGCTTCCGCGAGCATGCCGCCCTTCGCCGGCGCGCGGCGCTGCTCGCGAAAGCGCTTGACGAAGTACGCGAGCTCGGCTGCGGCGAGATAGTCGCGCCGGTCGCAGAGCACGCGCGCCGCCGTCTGCGCGGCATTGGCCAGATACTCCGGCTGCGGTTGCCGTTCGAGCAGCTCGAATGCGCGCGCGAGCTCGGCGCGAGCGCCCGCGGCGTCGCCGCGCTCGATGCGCGCTCGCGCGATGGTTACGTGCTGCCAAGCGGCGTTGGCCGCGTTGCCGGTCTCGCTGAGCGTGCCGAGGGCGAGCCGCGCGTAGCGCTCCGCCGCCGCGGGATCGCGCAGATCGATGCTGACGTCGGCGAGATTGCCGTAGGCAATCGCAACGAGCGCGTCCCAGCCGCCTTCGAGCAGCGTCGCGAGCGCTCGTTCGTAGAAATCGCGCGCGATCGCCGGCTCCGAGCGGGCTTCCTGTGCGACGTTTCCGAGGTTGATGTTGGCGGTCGCGACGCCGCGAGCGTGCCCGATCGCCTGGTAGAGCGCGAGCGCCGTGCGGCAGTAGGTCTCGGCCGCGCCGGCGCGCGAGGCGGAGAGCGAGGCGACGCCGAGCGCGTTGTAGGCACGCGCCAATCCCAAGCGGTCTCCGGCGATCGTGAAGGTGGTGATCAGCGGCGGTGCGAGCGCGAGGATTCGATCGTATTCGCCGGCGGCGTGCGCGACGACGATCGCACCGTAGTAGAGGCGCCCGCGCGCGACGATGTCGATCGCCTCGGCGGCTTCGACGACGCGATCGCACCACGAGAGCCCTTCGCAGAAGCGCCCGCCGTCGCTCCATACCCCGACCAGCGCGAGGAAGGTGCCCACGACCTGCTCGAGGCGCCGCGCCGGCGCTTTGAGCGCCCACGCGAGCGCCGCGCAGAGATCGTCGTAACGAGCCGAGACGGCGGCGAGCGTACCGGCCGAGCCGGGCGAGCCGCCTTCACGCTCGATGCCTCGGGCTACCGCTTCCATCCGCGCCGCGAAGCGCTCGTCGGCGCTGCGCCGGTCGGGCAGCTCGGCGAGATGTCGCCGCGCCACCGTTCGGATCGGTGCCAGCATCGCATACGCCTGCGCGGCCGCGAGCACGAGCGATTGCGCCTCCAGCGCGGCCAGCGACTGCGCCGTCTCTGCAACGCTATCGCCGGTGAGCGCGGCCACGTCTTCGGCGTCGAACGTTCGCGCAAAGCGGCTGGCAAAGGCGAAGGCGCGCCGCGCGCCTTCGGAGAGCTTTTGAACGCTCCAATCCACGACGTGGTTGAGCGACCAGTGCCGCGGCTCGCTGCTCGCCGACGAGCGAAAATAATACGGGCGCGGGTCGGCGAGCTCGTCGGCTAGTTCGCGCACGTTGCGCGAGGCCAGCCGTGCGGCCGCGAGGTCGAGGGCGATCGCGAGCCCGTCGAGGCTGGCGACGATGCGGTGCACGAACGGTGCGTCGCTTCCGTCGAGATCGACGTCGACGTTGGCGTTGCGGGCGCGCGCAGCGAAGAAGAGGCAGCCGTCGCGTGCATCGAACGGCTCCACCGCGAGCAAGCTCTCGGAGGCAAGGCCGAGGCGCGCGCGGCTCGTCGCGAGAACGGCGACGCCGCGGGTAGCCCGCAAGCGCTCGACGATCGGGCGTACTACTTCGATCGCGTTTTCGCAGCTGTCGAGCACGAGGACGCGCGAGCGTTCGCCGGCGGCTTCGGCGATCGCCTCGGCGGCGTCGGCGGGAGAGCGCGGCTGCGCTTGCAGGGCCGCGGCGATGCTCCCGGCCACGGCCTCGGCCGCCACGCCGGCCAGCGGCACGAAGGTCGCGCCGAAACGCTCTCGCTCGGGCCACCGCTCGATGGCTTCGATGGCCAGGCGCGACTTGCCGACCCCGCCGGGGCCGACGAGCGTGAGCGCGCCGCCGCCCTCGAAGAGGCGCAGCAGCCGGCGCAACTCTTCCTTGCGCCCGACGAAAGGGACCCGTACGTCGATCGAGCTGGTGCCGTTCATGCGCCTTGGGGCTCCTAGATTCGAGCGCGGGTGGGGATGCCTTCTCGCGCCTTCACCGAAATGGATCAATCCATGCCGACCATTGGGTGGACCGGACTGCTGCCGGATCTCGACCGGGACTCGATCGTCCCGCTCTACCGGCAGATCTACGAGCATCTGCGCGAGGCGATCCTGGCGGGCACGCTGCCGGAGTCGACCCGCCTGCCGCCCGAACGCACGATGGCGGAGAAGCTGGCCGTGAACCGCAGCACCGTCGTGCACGCTTACCGCGAGCTGGTCGGAGACGGTCTGATCGAGCAGCGCGTCGGCTCGGGCTCCCGGGTGGTGCCGCAACTGCGCGGGGGGCAGCCGGAGCGGGCGGCCGGCGTGCCGTGGTGGGTGACGCTCCCGCCGTGGCGCGTCGGGGAGTTCCCCAACGTCCTGGGCGAGCTCGCCGCCAAGCAGATGGAGGGGCGCATCTCCTTCGTGCAGGGCGTCGCGCCGGACGAGCCCTCTCCGCTGGGCGAGCTCGCAAAATCGTTTGGCCGGGTCGCGCGCGACCCGCGCTTCGTGCTCTCGTACGGCGACTCGGTCGGCTACGAGCCGCTGCGCGCCGCGATCGCCGCGCGCATGCAGGCGCGCGGCGCCACCACCATCTCGGCCAGCGACGTGATCGTCTTGACGGGATCGACCCAAGGCATCGCGATCGTAGCGCAGAGCCTGGCGGAGCCGGGCGACGAGATCATCGTCGAGTCGCCGTCCTATCCGGGTGCGCTGCAAGTCTTTCAAATCAACGGGTTGCGCGCGATTCCCGTGCCGGTCGACGACGAAGGCATGCGCGTCGATCACGTCGAGGCAATCTTGCGCACCCGGCGGCCGCGTTTCATCTACACCATGCCGACCCTACACAACCCTACGAGCGCGACGATGAACGCGGACCGGCGCGAGCGCTTGGCGACGATCGCGCGCCGCGCCGGCGTACCGATCGTGGAGGACGATCCCTACGGTCCGCTTGCGAGCGGCGCCGCGCCGCCGCTGGTCGCGCTCGCCCCGGACTACGTCGTCTACCTTTCGACGTTCTCGAAGACGATCGCGCCGAGCTTACGCGTCGGCTGGCTGCTGGCGCCGCGCACGATCCTCGAGCGCCTGCTCCTGCGAAAGCAGGCCTACGACATGGCGACCAGCCTCTACGTCCAGGCCGCGATCACCGATTATCTCGAGCGCGGGTACGACGCGCACGTCGAACAGCTGCGCGAGGAGCTCTATCTGCGCCGCGCGATGGCGGACGAGGCGATCGCCGAACACTGGCCCGCCTCGCTGCGCGTGAGCCGGCCGGCCGGCGGCTTCTATCTCTGGGCGACCACGCCGCGCGAGCTGCGCGCGCGGGCGCTGCTCGACGCGTCGGAGCGCTTGGGTGCCTCGTTTCTCTTCGGCGAGGCGTTCTTCGCGAACTCCGGCGGCGACCACCACTTTCGCCTGGCACTGACCGCCGTCACGCGGCACGAGATCGGCGAAGGCATCCGCCGCATCGGCGAAGCGATCGGCACGCTGCGCCCGTAGGAACGTGGTGACGAGCCGCAGCGTTAGGCGTCGCTGATGCTGCGGTAGACTTGCAGAACGTCGCGGCGCGTCACGATGCCCAGCAGCTCCTTGGTTTTCTCGTCGACGACCGGCAGCAGCGGTGCGGTGTCGTCCGCCATCAACGTGGCGGCTCGCTCGACCGTGTCGCCCGGATAAAGCTCCTGCGATGGATGCAGCAGCGACCGCACCTGCGCCTCGCCGCGCCCGGCGCCCACCGCGAGCGCGAGATCCGACGAAGTCACCAGGCCGATGAAGCGGCCGTTCTCGCAGACCGGGATCGCCAGCTCGTAGGTTCCTTCGAGCCGCTTGGCGACCGCGGCGATGGTTTGCTCGGGAGCCGCGACGATCGGCGGGTCGCGCTTGACGTTCGACACCTGCACGCGGCTCAGGAAACGCGGCCGGCGCACGTGCTCCCAATCGATGCCGCGCCGGATGAGCTTGAGCTCGTAGACGGTCGAACCCAGCAGGCGCCGTCCGATCAAGGTCGAGATCACCACGCAGACCATGAGCGGGAGAATGATCGTGTAGTCGTCCGACATCTCGAAGACGATCATGATCGCCGTGATCGGCGCTTCGGCGGCAGCCGAGAAGACGGCCGCCATGCCGACCAGTCCGTAGGCGGCCGGGGGCGCGGTCCACGTGGGAAACGTTTGATGAGCGATGCGGCCGAACCAGTCGCCGAGGAAGGCGCCGGTAAAGAGCGAGGGCGCGAAGACGCCGCCCGATCCGCCCGCCGCGAGCGTGAGCGAGGTGGCGACCGGCTTGAGCGCCGCCAGCGCCAGCGCGTGCCGCGCGGCGACGTGCTCGTCGAGGACCTGCTGCATCGGGCCGTAGCCGACGCCGAGCACCTGCGGATACCAGATGCCGATGACGCCGACCAGCGCGAAACCGAACGCGCCCTTCGCCCACGCCGGAATGTTGAACCGCTCGAAGCTGTCTTCCAGAAAGTAGAGCATGCGTACGAAGCCGGTCGCCCAAGCCGCGGCGACGATGCCGAGAACCGCGTAGAGCGCGAGCTCCGCCGGCGAGACGAGCACGAATCCCGAGGCGTTGAAGGAGGGATGATTTCCTAAAAACGCGCGTCCGACGACGGCCGAAACCACGGACGCGACGACGATCGCCGCAAACGAGCGCGGGGCGAACTCGCCGAGGATCACCTCGGAAGCGAAGAAGACGCCGCCGATCGGTGCGTTGAAGGTTGCCGAGATGCCGGCGGCCGCGCCGCAGGCGACCAAGGTGCGTACGATCGGCGCCGGCGCACGCGCCAGGCCGCCGATCGTCGAGCCGATCGCCGAGCCGATCTGCACGATCGGGCCTTCGCGGCCGCAGCTTCCCCCAAAACCGATCGAGGTCGCGGAGGCGAGCGCCTTGATGGCGATGACGCGTGGGCGCATCCGTCCGCCGCGCAGAGCGACCGCCTCCATCACCTCCGGAACGCCGTGTCCTTTCGCCTCCGGCGCCCACTTCCACGTGACGTAGGCAGCGATCGCGCCGCCCAGCGCGAGTTGCGCGACGACCGCGGCGGGTCCGACGATCTTGGCGAGCGAGCCGCCGATCAGGTCGAAGGCGAGGTGCGTCTCCACCGCGATGAGCCAGCGGAAAAACACCGCGCCGAATCCGCCGCCGATGCCGACCAAAACCGCGGTGAGCACCAAGAAAGTGCTTTGCGAGATATGCAGCTTCCCGACGCGCAGCGCATAGCGGCCGTCGCGAAGGACGTACTCGATGGTGTTTCCGGCGGCTGCCATCTCAGGCCGCCTCCCCTGCCGCCACCTTAGGCGCCTCCGTTATCCGGTTACGGCGCTCTTGGACGGCATGGGGGCCCGGCAAAATGAACTCCTCTCGACGATTGGTGCTTTCGAGAGGTTTCCCAACGCCGGGTGGGAGGCCTTGCAGACGAGCGAGCGTGCGCGCCTTCGGCGGTCCTACGGCTGAACGACGGCGATCGAGCTTGCGCCGGGTTCGGTGACGTAGAGACGTCCGTCCGGTCCCGTAGCGATTCCGGTGGGGTTCGAGCCGGAGGGCAGCGGGTAGAGCGACATGACGTTGCTGCCGACCGTCGAGATGCGTCCGAGCTGGTCGTTTGTGGAGTCCAGGTACCAAACGCCCTTGTCGACGCCGACGGCGATCCCGGTCGGCGTCGCCGTCGCAGCGATGTCGAAGGTACCCGGGCTTCCGCCACCGGTCGGGATGTAACCCACGACCGGGGTGCTGCCTTCCGCCGTGTACCAGACTTCGTTGTCGGCCGGGTCCGAGGCGAGATTCACGGCCGTGTCGCCCGCGGGAACCGCATACTGGTTCAAGACGGTCGGCGGATCGGTGGCGCTGGCCTGGCCGATGTAGCCGCCCTCGGCGAACCAGACGTTGCCGTCGGGACCGACGATCGCGTTGCCGGGCGAGCCGTGCAGGGTCAGCGACGTCTGCGTGATCGCGCCGCCCATCGTGACGTTCCAGAGCGAGCCGACCTGATCGGCGACCCAGATCGTTCCGTCGTTCCCGGTCGCGACCCCGATCGGCGAACCGCCCAGCTGGGTCGAATATTGCGCGAGCGAGCCGTATGTCGTGATGCGGTCGATGCCCTCCAGATCCTGATCCGCCACCCACATGGCGCCGTCGGATCCGGGCGCGGCGCCGTACAGGTCGCTAAACGGCACCGAGAACGAGTTGGTAACGTATCCACTCGAGGGGTTGAACTGGTCCAGCGATTCGTTCGTCGTATCGGTGAGGTACATGTTGCCGTCCGGACCCTCGGTGACGTAGGTCGTCGCCGCGCCGAGCGAGACTTGCGTTATCTGCGTGCCGTCGACGGTGATCTGCCCTTGCACGAGCGTGTTCGACGTCGTCAGCGTCAGCATGGTCGCGGCTGCGGTCGTTCCGTCGGCGACGACGATCGGGCAACTGGCGTTCGCGGTGAGGGTGCCGGCCACGCTGAAGGTTGCCGAGCTGCCCGAGCCGCTGACCGCGGAGGTGGTTGCCGACGAGCCGCAGCCGTTGGTGACGTAATAGCGCGTCGAGCTGGGCGCGCCGGCTTCGCCGACGGTCACGGTCGGGCTCGTCAAGCTGCCGTTGAGGGCGAGCGAGGTGATCGCGGTGCTGCCGTTGGTGCTCGCGAAGAGGGGCGAGAAGGTGATGACCGCCGGACCCGTGGCGCCGCTCGCCGTGAGCGTCACCGTTGCCGAGTATCCCGGGCCGCCGCCCCCGTTGTATTGCAGCACCACCGTATCGGTGCTGTAGCGCAGCGTGACGGATTTCTGGGGACTTCCGCCGTTGAGGATGAGCCCCGAATAGCTGGCGCTGCCGCTGTTCTCCGAGAGCGTTACCGAAATCGGGTTGTGGTAGAGGACCGGGGTCGAGCCTTC
>DATJRF010000259.1:0-3472 GCA_035505015.1 Verrucomicrobiia bacterium
CGCCGAACTTGAGTTGCTGGCCAAGACGGACGTGTCGCGGATCGGCTTCGTGCGCTACGACGCCTTCGACGACACGGGATCCGACCTCTCGTACGCGCTCGCACTGCTCAATCGCGAGGGCGACGGCGTGGTTCTTTCGAGCATCTACTCGCGTTCGGATACCCGGACGTACGGGAAAGCCGTCGAGCGATTCAAGCCGGCGGCGAACGCTTCGGAGGAAGAGTTGACGGCAATCGAGCGAGCCAGGGAGCCGGCGTCGACCGCATGATCAACGACCGGTACTACGTGAAGATCGTTCCGCAGCGCGGCGATACCGTGCATCGCTTCGAGGTGCGGCGGCGCCACGTGTGGGCCGCGATCGGCGCGCTCGCGCTGGTCGTTCTGGGCTCCTTCGGATTTGCCGGCGTGCAGGTGCTGCGAGCGCAGTTCGCGGTCGTCTCGCTTCGGCAGCAAGCCGACGCACAGCAGCAAGCGCTCCGGAGTATCGACGCGCAGACGCAGGACCTGCGGCGCGAGCTCCAGCGCGTGCAGCGGCAGAACCAGGAGATCAAGAGTGCGATCGGGATCGGCGGCTCGTCGCGCGCCCAGGCCCTCGAGAAGACCTCGGAGGTTCGCGCGGGCTCCCCGCTGGAGCGGGTCGCCGCGAGCGTAGCGCAGCTGCGCGCCGCTTCGGCGCAGGCGCAGCAGGAGTCGGACCGGATGCGGACGCTGGCGATGCGGGTGCTCAACATGGCGCACCTGCGCGATATGGCGCGCGCCCGGTTGATCGCCGCGATCCCCTCGATCGACCCGGTCGAGGGCGCTCCGATCGTCGGGTGCTTCTGCTATCGCACCTACCCGGACGTCGAGTTTCACGAGGGCGTCGATCTCGGCGCCGACTACGGCGCCGGCGTGCGCGCCGCCGCTGCCGGAGTGGTGGTCGCCAACGGTTACGACGGCTCTTACGGCATCAAGATCGACATCGATCACGGCAACGGCTACCACACGTGGTACGCGCACCTTTCGCGCGTTTCCGTCTCCGTCGGGCAGCGCGTGTACAAGGGCGAGGCGATCGGATTCGTGGGCGCTACCGGCTTCGCGACCGGTCCGCACCTCCACTATCAGCTCATGTACCACGGAGTGCCGATCGACCCGACGCCGTTTCTGTCCGGCGTCCCGCCGAATGTCCTTGCCTCCCTGCCGTAGAACCGCCGACGAGTGAATGCGATCGCCTGCCAGGCTTGGACCGTCCTTAGCTACGTCGTCAACGTCTATACGGTACTGCTCTTCGTCTACGCCGTGCTCTCCTGGATCCCCGACCTGCGCGGCCGCTGGATCTACTACCTCTCGCTGCTGATCGAGCCGGTCCTCTCGCCGATCCGGCGCGTGATTCCGCCGATCGGCGGCCTCGACATTGCGTTCTTGGTGCTGATCCTCGTGCTGCAGGTGCTCGTGGCTCCGCTCGTCCGCAACGTCGCGATCCACGCCTGCTACGTCGGCTTTTAACAGCTTGAGCAAACCCGAGCATCCCCACCGGCTCGAGGTTGCGAGCCACGTTCGCAACTTCTGCATCATCGCGCACATCGATCACGGCAAGACGACGCTCTCCGACCGCTTGTTGGAAGTTACCAAGACGGTCCACGCCCGCGAGATGGAGGAGCAGCTTCTCGACGCGATGGATCTCGAACGCGAGCGGGGCATTACGATCAAGATGCACCCGGTTACGCTGTCGTACCGCTCGAAATCGGGCGAGCTCTATCAGCTCAATCTCATCGACACGCCGGGACACGTCGACTTTTCCTACGAGGTCTCGCGCTCGCTGGCGGCCTGCGAAGGGGCGATCCTCATCATCGACGCCGCGCAGGGCATCGAGGCACAGACGCTGGCGAACTACCATCTCGCGCTGGAACACGATCTGACCGTCATCCCGGTCATCAACAAGATCGATCTGCCGGCGGCGGATCCGGAGCGCGTGATGGGCGACGTCGAGGAGCTGCTGATCATGGAGCGCTCCGAGTGCATCCTCGCCAGCGCCAAGAACGGCATCGGCATCGACGACATCCTCGAGGCGATCGTCTCGCGCATCCCGCCGCCCAAAGGCCATCGCGATCTCCTGCGGGCGCTGGTTTTCAACGCGCAGTTCGATCCCTATCGCGGCGTCGTGAGCTACCTCCGGGTCGTCGACGGCGAGCTCTCGGCGGGCTCGCGTTTCATGTCGATGGCCCACCAACGGGTCTTCGAGTGCACCGAGGTGGGCGTCTTCGGCCCGGTCATGCGCGCGACCAAACGGCTCGAACTCGGCAGCGTCGGCTACGTGATCGCCAACATCAAGTCGCTGGGCGAGATCGACGTCGGCGACACGGTGACTTCGGCGAGCAATCCCGCGCACGTGGCGCTGCCCGGCTATCGCAAAGCGGTGCCGATGGTCTATTGCGGGCTCTATCCCAACGAAGGCGCCGAGTACGACGACCTGCGCGACGCGCTGGAAAAGCTTAAGCTCAACGACGCCGCGCTGATCTACGAGCCGGAGACCTCGGTGGCGCTGGGCTTCGGCTTCCGCTGCGGCTTCCTCGGGCTCTTGCACATGGAGATCGTGCAGGAGCGCCTCGAGCGCGACTACACCCTCGACCTGATCGCCACCTCGCCCTCGGTCGTCTTTCGGATCACCCGTACCGACGGCACGGTCGAGACGATCGACAATCCGTCCAAGCTTCCGGCGATGAACCTCATTCACACGATCGAGGAGCCGTACGTCAAGGCGACGATCATCTCGCCGCCCGACTACGTCGGAGCGATCATGGACATCGCGCAGACGCGGCGCGGCACCCTGCAGAACATGGAGTACCTCCACGACGGACGCGTCATCCTCACCTACGAGCTGCCGCTCATCGAGGTCATCGTCGACTTCTTCGATCAGCTCAAGTCGCGCACCAAAGGGTATGCGTCGCTGGATTACGAGGTGATCGGCTACCGAGAGGGCGACCTCGTCAAGCTCGAGATCCTGCTCAACGGCGAGCCGGTCGACGCGCTCTCGTTCATCGTCGCGCGGGACAAGGCGGCGCAGCGCGGGCGCGCGCTCGCCGAGAAACTCAAGGAGCTGATCCCGCGCCAGATGTTCGAAGTCCCGATCCAAGCGGCGATCGGCGGCAAGATCGTCGCGCGCGAGACGGTCAGCGCCCAGCGCAAGAACGTCTTGGCCAAATGTTACGGCGGCGACATCACGCGCAAACGCAAGCTGCTCGAGAAGCAGAAGGTCGGCAAGGAGCGCATGAAGCGGGTCGGGCGGGTCGAGCTGCCGCAAGAGGCGTTCATGGCGGTCCTGCGGCTCGAGGACTAGCGCGCTTGAAGGCCTACGTGGCGACCAAGAATCGCGGCAAGCTCGAGGAGATGCGCGCGATCTTCGCGGATTCGGCGCTCGCGCTCGAGCCGTTCGAGGGCTACCCCGACGTGGAGGAAGGCGCCTCGAGCTACGTCGACAACGCGCTGCTCAAGG
>DATJRF010000260.1:0-9880 GCA_035505015.1 Verrucomicrobiia bacterium
AAGGGGCGCTTCGGCGCTCGCGCGCCCGCGCCCCCGTTTCGCCTGAGAAGTCCTGGAGCGGAAGACGAGATTCGAACTCGCGACCCTCGCCTTGGCAAGGCGATGCTCTACCACTGAGCTACTTCCGCGTTGAATGACCGGTGCCGTCGTCTTGGGCAAGCAGAGACTCGAACTCTGACGGGTTGCCCCACTGGAACCTAAATCCAGCGCGTCTGCCAGTTCCGCCACTTGCCCGTTCTCCGGCGCTGACGACGTCGGCGGCGGCGACCACCTCAAATACGCGGTCTCGACTCCGCTTCCTTCCGGACGAAGAGCGTGCAGCACGCGTCGGAGGTCGGGACTTCCCGCCAAGCGGGCCAAGCCTTCAGCGCGCTCTCCATATCGCTGCCGCGGTTGGCCAAGATGGCGTTGACCCTGTAGTGATCGACGGTCTCCTGCCAGCCGGGCAGCATCGCGGAGATCGTGACGAAGGCGCTCCACACGTCGGGCGGGAACGGGTCGGCCCGGCCGTCGATGAAATCGCGGACGTTGGGCGTTCCCAGGAAGACCGAGCACTTCGAAAACTCGGCGCAGAGCAGATCGTGCTCGCCGGGCATGCGAGCCAGCGCCGCCACCGCTTGCGTCGGCGGGGTCCAAACCGAGCTGATCGGCTGCGCGCGATAGGCGATGGCGCCGACGAGCGGCACGAGCACGAGCAGCGCGAAGGCCGGAACCCAGGCAAACCTGCGGGCCGCGAGCGGATCCTCCCAGCCCTTGCCTTCGTCGATGGCAAAGGCGGCGCCGGTGACGGCGACAAGTCCGAAGAGCGCGATGTTGCGCACGGCAACGAAGGTCCACACCGCCATGAGCAGCGTGAGAAAGAGGTCGCGCGGCCGCCGCCGCAGCAGCTTGGGCGCGGCCCACAGGCAGAGCGCCAGAAGCGGAAAGAAGCCCGCCACGATCTGCGTGGTGAGGCCGTTGAGCGGCTGCCACTCCGCGATGTACTGGCGCAGCGGGCTGTTGAGCACGTCGTAGCTATAGATCGGCAGCGCGATACCGAGCGGAGTGCACAGCGTTGCGAGCGGAGCCCCGACGCAGAGCACGGCACGCCAGCGCAGCCCGCGATCGCTCGCGAGCGTCCCGTCGCGCCAGCGCTGCCACGCATAGACGACCGCGTCGAGCCAGACGATCGGGACCGCGATCATCACGCTGGCATGAAGGTTCGCCCAAGCGGCGATCAGCGGCAGCGCCAGGAGCACGCCCGGCCCGTCGAGGTCCAGCGCCAGCATGAGCGCGGCCAGCAGCGGCCACGCCAGGACCTGCGCGCGGATCGCGAAGGGTCCCTCGAGGCAGATCCCCGCGAAGATCAGAACGGCGAGCGTCGAGTACGTCGAGGTGCCGGCGCGCTTCGCACGCCACGCCGCCAGCATGAGCGCGACGAACACGGCTAGGCCGGCAAGCACGCTGAGCGTCCAAATCGCGTCGTGCGCGAACGCGAGCGCCACCACGGTGGAGAGCAGCCACTCGTGCGGAACCCAGGGCGCGCCGGCGGCCGTGAACGTGTCGGTTCCGAGCGCGTGCGGAATCGCATGATGCGCGAGGACGTATTCTCCGAGCTGCCGCTGCCAAAAGAGGTCGCCGTCGATGAACGGGTGCGCCAGACGGTTCCCGGTAAGGTACGCGCAGAACAGCGCGACGACGACGAAGACCAAACGCACGCTAGCGGCCGGCGGCGCCCATTACGACGGATTCACCGTCGTGTAGGCGTATTTGAAGCGGTTTTGGAGTACCCCGATGGTCGCGACCATCGAGGGGACGATCGTGACGCCGGGCATGACGTTCTCGAGCAGCTCGGCCAGGATCGCGGGCGCCGAACCGCCGGCGACCGAGGCGAGCATCCGCGCCTGCTCCGCCGCTCCGCTATGGCAGACCAGGACGATCAACCCGCGCCGCTGCAGCGCCTCGATCGTACCGTCTTGGTACATCGACTTCCCGTCGCTGGGATCCGCCGAGGTCACCGCTTGCGAGCGAGCGTGATAAAAGATGTTCGTCGATACCACGTTGCCCGCGGGATCCTTGAAGCCGAACGTCTCGCCCAGCCGGTACTTCTGCCACATCGCGTCGTCGTAGGCGAAGGCATTCGCGTAGCCGTGCAGGCACGCGACCTGCGCGATCCGCCCCGGAGCGATCCCATAGCCGAACTGATAGCCGTTGTAGGCGTTCTTGATCCCGCCCAGGGCGGTCGGAACGTAGCCGTCCATATCCCAGAGCTGGCGCGCGTCGGCCGGCTTGCCGACCAGCTTGGCGAAGGCGGCATAATCGAACTCCGCCTTCGGTTCGACCATCTCGAGTTCGCTGGCCCCGCCCTTCGCGCAAGCGTCCGTCGCGAACGCGGCCGCCAACGCCGAGGCGGCCAGAAAGGTTTTCCGCTGCAAACTTCCCCCTTGTGCCAGAAGCCGTCTATTGAAGACGCCCGATCACATTCGCGCAAACCTCCGCGAACCATAGCGCGCCGTCGCTTCCGGTAACGATGCTTCCCGGCCCCGTTAACTTGCCGGGAAGCTGAAACTCGAGGATCGAACTGCCGCTGCCCGCTACGGCGGTCGTGGGAATCCGCCCGACGTTCGAGGCCCCGAACTCCGTAAACCACATGGCGCCGTCCGGCCCGAGCGCGATGCCGGCGGGCTCGGCGCCGGATGTCGGGATGGGATACTCCGAGATCTGCGACGACGACGACGCGCCCAGCGGAATGCGGCCGATGTTGTTGCCCGCGTACTCGGTGAACCACATCGCCTCGTCGGGGCCCGGCGCGATTGCGCTCGGCGCGCTCGCTGCCGTTGGAATCGAGAACTCCGTGATCGTCCCGTTGGGACTCGTTCGCGCGATCGCGTTGCCTGCCGACTCGACGAACCAGACCGATCCGTCCGGCGCCTTGCTCATGGCAACCGGATCGCTGCCGGCGCTCGGTATCCCGAACGTCGTCGTAACGCCCTGGAGCGTCATCCGCGTGACGGCGTTGGCCGAGGCGGCAGACTGCGCAAACCACAGATCGCCGCCGGCCCCCGACGCGATCCCGGTCGGATCCGAGCCCGCGCCGGAGCCGGAGAACTCCGCTATCTGCGCGCTGCTTCCCGGCGTCGCGTCGGTCGGGATGCGGCCGATCGAGCCCGTGCCGAACTCCGTGAACCAGAGCGCACCATCGCTTCCGACGGCGATCGCATCGGGCGCGCTGCTCGGCGAGATCGTCGGGTACTCGTCGATCGTTCCGCCGGTCGTGATGCGTCCGATCTTCGCGGCAGCGTTCTCGACGAACCAGACGGCGCCGTCGGGCCCCAAGACGAGTCCCATCGGCCCGGAGTTGCCCGTCGGAATCGTGGACGACGAAAAACTCGGGGCTGCAATCGAGAGCGTCGCACTGGCGCTTGCCACGCCGTTGCTCGGGGTGGCGGTGAGCACCGTCGAGAAGCCGTTTTGGAGCTGCGAAGCCGAGTCGGCGGCCGACGAGTACCGCACGCCCACGCCGTTCGGCGGCGAGGAAAACGACGACGGCGAAAACGTCACCGCTCCCGGCGCCGTCGCGTCGGCGCTCATGCGCACGAGCATCGGATTCCCGGAGGCGTCGACGTAGGCGTCGCTCACGATAACGTTTCCGTCGGGATCGAGCGCCGAGACGGTGGCCGTCTGCGTGGAGACGCCGATCGCGGGGAAAGGGGTAAGCGCCGCAAAGGAGAGGCTGGCGACGATCCCGCTGATCGTCACCGAGATCGCATTGGCGCTACCGGCCGTCAACGTCGCGGTGGCGACGCCCACCCCCAGCTCCTTTGCACCCGAGAAACCACCGCCCACCGGCGCCCGGT
Source organism: Verrucomicrobiia bacterium (assembly GCA_035505015.1). GTDB lineage: Bacteria > Vulcanimicrobiota > Vulcanimicrobiia > Vulcanimicrobiales > Vulcanimicrobiaceae > DATJRF01. Next base: position 3,837 of record DATJRF010000260.1, read on the forward strand.
CGTAGTTGCTCACGACGAAGTCGTACGCGACGTGCGGTGCGAGCGCGGGCAGCTTCACCGTGCACGCTCGTCCGCTCGCGCCGTTCGTGCAGAGCGGCGAGCCGGAGGCGATATCGGCGGTCACGGTCGCAATCGCCGAAGCGCGCGTGCCGTGCGCGTAGACCGCGACCGCCAGTCCCGACGTGCTGGCGGAAATGAAGTTCTGATGGCGCCATGCGCGCGAGAGCTGCGGCCGCGCCTTGGGCACGAGAACGTGCAGCGCGATCTCGGCCGTCCGGCGCGCGGGCGACGGCCCGTCCGGCGGAAGGGCGTGCGCGCCGCACCCCGCGGCGACCAGCAGCACGAGCGCGGCCGGCGCCACGGGCCTCATTGCAGTCTCCCGATGGCGTTGCCAGAGATCTCGGTGAACCACAGCGTCCCGCCGGCCCCGGCGGCGATGCCGTACGGCGACCCCGCAGCGCTGAACTCGATGATCTGCGCGCTGCTGCCGTTGGTCGCGGCGGTGGGGATGCGGCCGATCTTGTCGGCGGCCGACTCGGTGAACCACAGCGCGCCGTCGGCTCCCGCCGCGATGCCGACGGGCCGCGCGCTCGCGGTCGGTATGGGATATTCGGTGATCGGCGAGCCGCTCGTCGGAATGCGGCCGATCTTGTTTGCGGCACACTCGGTGAACCACAGCGCGCCGTCGGGTCCCGAGACGATGCCGGCCGGCGCGGCGCCGTGCGTGGGAATCGCAAACTCCTGGAAGTTTCCGCCGGTCGTCAGGCGGCCGATTTTATCGCTCGCGCTCTCCGTAAACCACAGCGCGCCGTCGGGACCGGAGACGATTCCGAGGCTCTGGCTCGCGGCCGTGGGAATCGGAAACTCTTTGAGCGGCGCTCCCGCCGTGGTCACGCGGCCGATCGCGTTGACCGCCGCCGCGCACTGCACGAACCACAAGGCGCCGTCGCTTCCCAAAGCGATACCTTGAGGTACCGAACCCGCCGCGGCGGTCGAATACTCGGTGATCGTCGATCCGCTGCCCGGGCTCGCGTACGTGGGGATGCGCCCGATCTTCCCCGCAGCGCATTCCGTGAACCACAGCGCTCCGTCGCTGCCGGCGACGATCTGCCGCGGGTTGCTGCGAGCGGTGGGAACCGGAAACTCGCTGACGTCCATCTCCGCGTCGATCCGGCCGATGTTCGAGGCGCCGCTTTCGGTGAACCACATCGCTGCGTCCGGCCCGGAGGCGATCCCGGCCGGTGCGCTCGCGCTCGTGGGCACGCTCTGCTGCTCGACGGCCGGCGCCTGTACGGTGAGCGTCGACGAGCTCGACGGGATGCCGCTGCCCGTAGAGGCGGTCAAGACGCTGCTAAAGCCGTTCGCGATTTGGGCGAGCTGCGCCGCCGAGGGCGAGTATGCGACCGTTATGCTCGGCGGCGGCGAGGAGAAGGCGGCGGGCGTAAAGCTGACGGTGCCGTTGGCGGCGCTATCCGCGCTGAGCTCGACGCTCACCGGGTTGCCGGATGCGTCGACGAATGCGTCGCTGACGATCACGTTTCCGTCCGGGTCGAGCGCCGCGACCGTTGCCGTCTGCGACGACGGCGCGATCGCGTGGACGGCCTCGAGTGCCGCAAACGAGAGATTCGCAACGACCCCGCCGATCGTCACGTCGATGAGGTTGGCCTTCCCGGCGACGAGCGTCGCGCTCGCCTGGCCCCAACCCAAGCGCGACGCGCCGGCGGGAAATCCGTTACCGCTCGGGGGCCGGTCGTAGTTCTCGACGACGAAGTCGTACGGAATTGCCGGCTTGAGCGCCGGAAGCGCCAGCGCGCAGACCCGGCCCTTCGCCGAGGCCTCGCAGTGCGGAGAGCTCGCAGAGACGTTCGCGAAGCTGCGCGCGACCGGCGTGCCGCGGCTGCCGTGCCGGTAGACGTCGATCTGCAGCCCCTGCGTGCTCGCCGAGATGAAATGCTGGTGGGCAAGGCCCCGGCGTGCCGGCCGGCGGTCGCTGCGCCGCGTCCACGGGATGCGCACGACGAGGTGCGGTGCGATTTGGGCAGTGCCCGGCACGGCGGCCGGAACGACGCTGCGCGGCGCGCTCGAACAGCCGGCCGCTACCAGACTGAAGCCCAGGGCGAATACGACCCTGGCGCGTGACGACAATGGCACCTCCACGGGATCGATTGCGCAGTACCTTCCAGCCAGGCGGCAGTATCGCCCCCTTGCCTCGCCTCACGCTCGTTCCAGAGCCCGTACCGCGCCGGCGCCGTCCCCGACCAGAACGGCGGCCGCAATCCCGCAGAAGATTCCGCTGGCAACGACGCCGTGGATCGAGCGCAGCGCCAGGTCGAGGGCCGGCGGATCCTCGATGCGGCCGAAGCGACAATCCAAAATCCAGTTGCCGTTGTCGGTGACGAACGGCCGGTCGCCGCCGCGCCGGGCGATCTCGATTCGCGCGATGCGCCGCTCGATTTCGCGGAGCACGTACGGATAGGCGTACGGAACGATCTCGACGGGGAGCGCAAAGCTCCCTAGCGCCGGCACGAGCTTGTTCTCCGTCACGATCACGACGAAGCGCTGCGCGGCCAGGGCCACCGCCTTCTCACGAAAGAGCGCGCCGCCGCCGCCTTTGGTGAGCGCCCAATCCGGGGCTACTTCGTCGGCGCCGTCGATCGCCACGCCCATCGGGCGCTCCAGCAATCCGACCAGCGGTATCGCGAGCTCGCGGCAGAGCCGCTCCGTTTCGACCGACGTTGCCACCACCGCGAAGCGCTCGCCGGCTGCGGTGCGCTCGCCGACGCGCTGAATCGCCCAGTACGCCGTGGTCCCCGTTCCCAACCCGATACACTCGCCGTCGCGCACGTAGCGGTCGACCGCCGCGTATCCAACGGCACGCTTTCCCGGATCGATTGCGCTGCCCATACGGGCGCGAGTTCTGGGCTCCCGCTCGCAATGCCCGCAGCCGCGAGCGCACCGGAACGTCGAAGCCCCCGCGACAACGCATCGCGGGGGCCGAAGTTGGTGCACCGCCAGGGACTCGAACCCCGAACCAAGTGATTAAGAGTCACCTGCTCTACCATTGAGCTAGCGGTGCGCATCTGCGCCCTCCGGGACTCGAACCCGGGACCAACGGCTTAAAAGGCCGCTGCTCTACCGACTGAGCTAAAGGCGCACCCGGCGCGGGCAGACCGACCCGAGGTATACGCACCCCGGGCCATCGCGTCCTTCAGGCGGAGGCGGACTTCGCCAAGCGTCCCAGCACGTCCGGGTACAGCGAGACCATCTCCGCGGCCGAGATCGGGCGCGAATACAAGTAGCCCTGCGCCAGCCGGCAGCCCGCTCCGCGCAGGATCTCGCGCTGCCGCACCGTCTCCACGCCCTCGGCGACGACGCGCACGTCGAACGCCTCCGCGAGCGTCATCAGCGTGCGCACGATCGGCTCGCTCGCGAGCTCGCCGTCGCTGCCCGAGACGAAGCCGCGATCGATTTTGATCGCATCCACCTTGAACTGCTGCAGATAGCGCAGCGACGAGTAGCCCGTGCCGAAGTCGTCGATGCACAAGCTGAAGCCGCGGTCGCGAATGCGCTCGAGCGTCACGTTGGCGCGCGTTCCCGAGTCGAGCACGACGCTCTCGGTGATCTCGATGATCAGATCCTCCGGCGCCAAGCCGTGATGCTCGATCGCCGAGACGAGGTGGCGCTCGAAATCGGGATCCACCAGTTCCGCCGCCGAGACGTTGACGTGCATGTTGAAATCCATCTGCCCGTTGCGGTTGCGCCGCCACGCCGAGAGCTGCTCGCAGGCCGTCTGAATGACGAAGCGGCCGATCGGTATGGCCAGCCCGCTCTGCTCGGCGATCGGCATGAACTCCGTCGGACTCATCACGCCTTCGCTCGGGTGGTCCCAGCGCAGCAGGGCCTCGCATCCGAACGGCGTGCCGTCGACGATGTTGACGATCGGTTGGTAGAGCAGCCGGAACTCGTTGCGCTCGAGCGCCAGGCGGATGTCGCTCGTGAGCTGGAGCCGCTTCTGCGCGCGATCCTGCATCTTCGAATCGAAGAGTGCGTAGCGCGCGCCGCCCCCGGATTTCGCGTGCTGCATGGCGATCTCCGCGTCGCGCGTTACGTCCTCGGCGCGTTCGTAGCTGGCCGAGCCGATCGCGATGCCGACGCTTGCGCCGAGGTAGATCGAGCGCCCGCCGACGGTGATCATCTTCGAGAGGTTATTGAGGATGCGCCGAGCCACCGACTCGACGTGCAAGATGTCGCCGAGCGACTGCAGCAGGACGGCAAACTCGTCGCTGCCCAGGCGCGCGACCACGTCCCGGGCGTCGACGGACGAACGCAGCCGCTGCGCGACCTGGGTGAGAACGCTGTCGCCGGCCGCGTGCCCGAGCGACTCGTTGACGTCGCGGAAGTGCTCCAGGTCCACGAACACGACGGCAAAGAACGAGTCCAGCAGCGCGGTCGCCTCTTCGAACCGGCGGCGCAAGTGCTCTTCGAAGAGCTGGCGGTTCGGCAGGCCGGTGAGCGCGTCGTGCGTCTTGTCGTGGAGCATGCGCCGCTCGCTGTGTTTGAGCGCCGTCTTATCGCGGAACATGCACACCGCGAAGAGCGGCCCGTCTTCGGCGTTGACCACGGAGACCGTGGCGTCGGTCCAGATCTCGATCCCGGACGGCGTGCGCAGGTGCTGCTCGTACTCGAAGGTGTCGCGTTCGCCGGCCAGCAGCTCGCCGAGCTCGCGCTCGTGCCCTTCCAGCGCTGCAGCGATGCCGTCGAGGAAGAGCGACCGGAAGACGCCGTTGGCGTCGAGCAGGTTGCCGTTTCGGTCGAGGACGGCGATGCCGATGGCGGCACCTTCGAACACCGCGCGGAACTGCGCCTCCGAGAGGCGCAGCGCTTCCTCCGCCTTCTGCCGCGCGAGCTCGGTGCCGAGCCGTTCGGACTCCTCCTTGGCTCGGCGCAGGGCGTCGCTGTCGCGGCGCGCCACGAACTGCGCGATGATCAGCATCAGCCCAACCAGCAGCAGCGCGCCCACCAGCGTTGCAACGTAGATCAAGCGCTTGCGCTGCTCGAAGATCTGCCCGCGGCGCTGGAGCATGGAAGCCAGCAGCGCGGCGGCCTGAACGCGGAGCGCGTGCGAGGCGTCGAGCGCGACGCGCGCACGCGCGTCGATGACGCGCGGATCCAGCGTCGGCCGCGCCGCCAGCAGCACGTTTGCGGAGATCAGGCGCTCGTACGCGGCCGAGGTCTTGGTATAGCGGCCGGTCAGCGCGAGGAGCGACTCCGAATCCGCGTTGCGTTCGGGCAGCAGCGTCTTGAGCGTGTCGACGATCTCGGGAACCTTATCGAAGTCCAGATCGAGGCCGGCGCGAATGTTGCTCAGCGCTCCCGCCAAACCCAGACGCCGCAGCAGCGGCATCCCGCCTTGGAGGACCGAGAGTTCGCTCTCGACCTGCGAACGCGAGACGCTCTCGTACATGTTCGGCGGAGAGGTCACCGCGAGATCCGCGAGATTCTGCCCGGCCGGATCCGAATCGTAGTTGAGGTTCGAGTTATTGATGTTGTCGGAGACGAGCGAGGCGATGTCGAGCAGCACGCGCGAGGTCGAGCGGATCCCGCGATCGCCCGGCGGCGCGACGCGCGCCGTTTGCCAATCGCGCCGGAGCGTCTTCCAGTCGTGCAGCGGGTCGAGCGCCGCGGCCGCGCCGCCGTCGTAGAGCGTGTCCAGACGGCTCAAACGCGCGTCGATGTCGTCGCGCAACGCCGCGATCTCCAGCGGCGGCTCGCTCAGCGCCACGGCACGCCGGTACGCGGTGAGCACTTCTTGGAGATCGAGCAAATCGGAGCTTGCGAACAGCGCGACCTGCGAACTCGCAAGCGTCGCGGGATCGAGTCCGCCGAGTTCGTCGAGCTGCGAGACCTTGACCATCACGACCGCGAGCACAAGTGCAGACAGCACCGTCACGACGATGCCCGACCACGACGCCCACGCCCGAACCGTAGCAGGCCTCCGGTCCATCGCCGTACTCCTTCGCCTCGCCGGAAAGCCTTACTTCTTT
>DATJRF010000261.1:0-8052 GCA_035505015.1 Verrucomicrobiia bacterium
GCACCTCGACCATGAACCGGCTCGCACCCACCGAGGTGGAGCTCGAGATCCCGATCACGCCGGAGGAGCTTGCGGCCGCCGAAGAGCGCGCCTTTCGCAAGCTCGCCAAGAACGTCCGCCTGCCCGGCTTCCGCGCGGGAAAAGTCCCTCGCAAAGTCTTCGAGCAGACCTACGGCAGCGATGCGATCACGAGCCAGGCGATGGACGAGGTCGTGCCCGAGGTCTATGCCAAGGCCGTGCGGGAGCACGAGCTCGACCCGGTCGAGCGGCCGAAGATGGAGGTGCTCGAAGAGAGCGGCGGCCGCCCGACGCGCCTTCGCGCCGTCGTTCAAGTCCGCCCGGCGATCGAGCTGCGCCCGTATAAGGGCATCGAGGTTGCGAGCCAGGCCGAGACGGTCGGTGAGGGCGACGTCGACCGCAGCCTTGCGGCCCTGGCGAAGGAGCGGGCGATGCTCGTTCCGGTCGACCGCGCGGCGGAGCTCGGCGACGTCGTGACGATCGATTACCGCGGGACGATCGACGGCGAGCCCTTCGAGGGCGGAAGCGCCGAAAGCCAAGTTACCGAACTGGTCGAGGCGCGCTTCATACCCGGCTTCGCCGCCGGGATCGCCGGCATGCGCCCGGGCGAGAGCCGCGAGATCGAAGCGCGTTTTCCGGACGATTACGCCGAGACGTCCCTGGCGGGGAAGGGCGCGGTCTTTGCCGTCACCCTGCACGACGTCAAGCAGTTCGATTTGCCGGCGATCGACGACGAGTTTGCCAAAGCCATCTCGGACAACGCGACCCTCGAGGAGTTGCGCGGCGACGTGCGGCGCCGGCTGGAGACGATCGCGCAGGCTCGCGCGCGCCGGGCGGTCGGAAACGCCGTGATGGAGCGCCTGCTCGCCGAGCACGAGTTTCCGCTGCCGCCGGCGCTGGTGGAGTCGGAGCTGGATCAGCTCGTCAACGACGCGGCCTCGGCGGCCGCACGGGCGGGGACGAACTTCGAGGCGTACCTGGAGGCCAGCGGCAAAACCCAAGACGGGCTGCGCGAGGAGTACCGGCCGGAGGCCGAGAGCCGCGTCAAGGGGACGCTGCTCATCGAGTCGATCGCCAAAGCCGAGAAGATCGCCGCGACGCCCGCCGACATCAACGACGAACTGGCCTCGCTCGCCCGCCAGTACGGACAACCCGTCGCCCGCATCCAAAAAGCGCTGGGCAACAATCTGCTCTCGCTCATGGACGGAATCGTCCGCAACAAGACGCTCGACTTCCTCATCGACAACGCCAAGGTCGTGGCACGCGAAGAAACTTCCCGCCCCCTAGCGTAGTTAACGGAACAGAAGGAGACTATAAGTACGTGGGACATCTCGTGCCGATGGTGGTCGAGCAGAGCGCGCGCGGGGAGCGCGCGTACGACATCTATTCGCGCCTGCTCAAGGATCGGATCGTCTTCGTGGGCGGCCCGATCGACGATCACCTGGCCAACCTCGTGATCGCGCAGCTGCTCTTTCTCGAGAGAGAGGACCCGGATAAGGACATCGACATGTACGTCAACTCGCCCGGGGGCAGCGTGACCGCGGGCCTGGCGATGTACGACGCGATGCGCTTCATCAAGCCCGACGTGGCCACGATCTGCATGGGCATGGCGGCCTCGATGGGCTCGATCCTGCTCACCGGGGGAGCCGCCGGCAAGCGGATGTCGCTGCCGCATTCGAAGATATTGATCCACCAGCCCTGGGTCTCCCAAATCGGCGGACAGGCGACCGACGTCGAGATCGCCGCCCGGGACCTCATCGCCACCCGGCAGACCGTAGCCCGCATCTACGAGGCGACCACCAAGAAGCCGGTCGAGCAGATCCTCAAGGACATCGACCGGGACTACTATATGACGGCCGAGGAGGCCAAGGACTACGGGATAATCGACACCATTATCGAAGATCGCAAGAGCCTGTCGGCGCCGGCCTAAGGAGGAGGAAGCCCCCGAGGGGGCACGCGATGTTCCGCTTTGGAGACGAAAAGGGCCAGCTCAAGTGCAGCTTCTGCGGCAAATCGCAGGAGCAGGTGCGCAAACTCATCGCCGGCCCGGGCGTCTATATTTGCGACGAGTGTATCGAGCTCTGCAACGAGATCATCGAAGAGGAGCTCTACAAGAACGTCGACGAGAACCTTCGGCTGCGCAACATTCCCAAGCCGAAAGAGATCAATCACATCCTCAACCAGTATGTGATCGGGCAGGAGCGCGCCAAAAAATCCCTCGCGGTCGCGGTCTACAACCATTACAAGCGCATCAACGCCGGCGGCACCGCCGACGACGTCGAGCTGCAGAAGTCGAACATCCTACTGGTCGGCCCGACCGGCTCGGGCAAGACCTACCTCGCGCAGACGCTCGCGAAGATCCTCGACGTTCCGCTCGCGATGGCCGACGCCACCTCGCTTACCGAGGCCGGCTACGTCGGCGAGGACGTCGAGAACATCCTGCTCAAGCTGATCCAAGCCGCGGACTACGACGTCAAGCGCGCCGAAAAGGGCATCGTCTACATCGACGAGATCGACAAGATCGCGCGCAAGAGCGAGAACCCCTCGATCACGCGCGACGTCTCCGGCGAAGGGGTGCAGCAAGCGCTGCTCAAGATTCTCGAAGGTACGACCGCCAACGTTCCGCCGCAGGGCGGGCGCAAGCACCCGCACCAAGAGTTCATCCAGATCGACACGACCAACGTGCTCTTTATCTGCGGCGGCGCCTTCGACGGGCTCGAGCGGATCATCGAGTCGCGCGTCGCGGCCAACAACATGGGCTTCCGCGCGCATCCGGAGAGCAAGAAGGACGCGCACGTCGGCAAGATGCTCCAGCAGCTCATGCCCGAGGATCTGCTCAAGTTCGGGTTGATCCCGGAGTTCATCGGCCGCCTGCCGATCGTCGTGACGCTCGACGCTCTCGACGAGCTCGCGCTGCGGCGCATCCTCACGGAGCCGCGCAACGCGCTGGTCCGTCAGTTCCAGAAGATCATGAACATGGACGGCGTCGAGCTGGCGTTTACGAAGGACGCGCTCGTTGCGATCGCCACGCGCGCTCAGGGCCGCAAGACCGGCGCGCGCGGGCTGCGTTCGATTCTCGAGGAGACGATGCTCGACGTGATGTACGATCTGCCCTCGCTCGCGGGGGTCAAGAAGTGCATCATCAACAAGGACGTCATCGAAAAGCGCGAAGCGCCGACCCTGATCTACCAGGAACAGAAGAAAGAGCCCGCCTAAGCGCTCGGGCGTCGCCCGGCGGGCGAGGCTCTATGGGGCGAGGAAAACGTGCTCCGGTGCGTCGTCGCAATCGGCGCTTGGCGCGGGGCAGCGCAGCCTCTGGATCGCGCGCTGGTGGTTGGCGAAGGGCATCGGATAGACGCGTAGGCTTCCGTCGGAGGCATCGAGCACGTAGAGACGGCCGCGATTTGCATCGGCGACCAGGGCGCCGGCGAGGACGTCGATCGTCGCGTCGGGGTAGACGTTCGGATTGGGGACGAACGGCTGCGAGAACTGCGCGAGGGCGTCGACGGGCACCGGCGGAGGCCGCTGCGGCGGCGGCGCGTAGAGCGGGCCGAGGTATTGGCCGTAGAGCACCCCGTCGCTGATCGAGATCGGCGGCCCGTTCGGAAACTGGCTCGGATCGACGAAATCGGGGACCGAAAGGTCGAGGTCCTGGACGGGCGAGGGCGCCTTGGCGTAGGGATACGAGCTCTTAAAGAGCATCGAGCCCGAGCCGGGCGCCGTAGCGAGGACGTAGAGCGTCGCGTTCACGTCGAAGCGGGCGCTGGAGAGCACCGTGTACGCCGCCGTCTTAGTCCCCGGCTGCCCGAAGGCGATCGAGACCGTCGCAACGCTGCGCTTCGAGAGTGGCCACGGCAACATCGTGACCTCGCCGCCGATGTTGTTGAGCAGCCAGAAGTTCTCGTTCGGATCCCATTCGACGTCGGCCAGCACCGCACCCGATTGCCCGATCTCGGTGATCGCCGGGGTGAGCGAAATCGTCAAATAGGCTTTCGACGGCGCGAACGACGTAATCGGCGGGCGGAAGAAGAGCAGTTCGGTCGGCGTCGCGATCGCGACACGCCCAAACTGATCGGCGGTCATCACCGGCGGAATCTGCGCCCCGGGTTCCTCGGAGGCGGCCACGATCGGCTTTGCATTCGCCCGCAGCGGCAGACGGTATTCGAAGAAGATGCCGTTGTGATCGAGATAGAGATGATTCGGCGCCGGCGTGTTGGTCGCGAAGACGAAATGCGCGATCGAGGGCGCGGTACCGTGCAGTGGCGCGGGCATCGTGGAGGTCGGCGCCGCGCAGCCGGCGGCGATCGCGACGAAGAGCAGCGCGAAAAAAGCCGGTACCCTCACCGATCGAGCACTCCCAGCAGCGGGCCCGCGCTGCCGTCGCTCGATTGATCGATGATGAAGAGCGAGAGCCGGCCCGAGGCGTTGAACGGCAGGCTGCTCGACCCGTCGAAGGAGTCGACGCTCGCGAGCGTCAGCGATGATTGGTTGGGGAACGGGGTGGTACCCGTTCCGGCGTAGGCTCCGAGGTTCGTGACCGAAGTCCCGAGCGAAACGGATTTCTCGCTGCCGTATGCAACGGACCCGCGTTTGACGTAGCCGCTTGCGCTCGCGGCGTCGAAGGTTCCAAAGTCCGCGTCGCGGTACTGCGAGGCCGCGTTGCGCACGACGATCGAGGCGCCGCCGGTCGGCAGCGGGTCCTCGAACGCGAGTATGCGATAGTTGGGGTAGCTTCCGACCAGGACGAGGGAGTAGCTCTTCCCGCCCGAGAGCGGCGGCACCGCGATCGGGCCGACGGAGTAGCCGGTCGCGTCGTAGAGCTCGATCGAGTTGGGGTGCGTTCCCAGCACGGAGACGTACTGCGTGACCGATCCGTACGGGAACTGCGAGGCGATGGTCGCCGCGTCGAACTGCAGGTAGGCCGCGCCGAGCGAAACGACGGTGCCGCCCGAGCCGGTCTCGAGGACCGGCGCTCCGTTGACGAAGCGAGCTTGCGCCGTCGTGGCGCCGGTCTGAACCGGTGCCAGGCCGTTGCTGCTTGCGTTGCAGCCGCTCGCAAACGCGAGCAGCAGCGCGAGAACCGCAAAGAGGGGTTTCATGAATCTCCGGTAGCGATGCGGCGCGGGCCCGGCGCGCGCCGCCCGAAGGCGGGCGCGCGCCGCAGCTGACGCTTGGGACCTACTGGATGCAGGGGCTCTTGTACGGCTTGGTGCCGTCGACCGCTTCGCTGACGTGGTGGTAGATGTCGTAGCTGAGCGGCGTGTAATCGAGGTTCTCCATCGCCTGGCCGCCGGCTTTGGAGATGACGTACTTGATCAGCTTGATCTTATCGGCGGTGTGAACTCCTTGGTTCTTGCCGTAGAAGATCAGGTAGCTGACGCCGACGATCGGATAGGCCGAAGCCTCTTTGGGGCTCGTGAAGTGCGACGGATTGATGTACATCTGGCACATCGGCTCGGTGTCGCCGGCGAACGGGGCATCGGTGTCGGAGGCGGTGCCGAACGAGATCGAGGCGCCCGTCAACGTGCTCAGCGCCGTAACGACGTTGGCGTGGACGGTCGGATCCTCGAAGTTCCCCGAGGTGTTCTGCAGCCACGCCTGACCGACGGCGGGAGATCCCGCGACCGTCGCCCAGGCGCCCTCGACGTAGCCGACCGAGTGAGCCTTGCTCTGGATGCCGGCGATCACGCCCGGGTTGCCGCTCTCGCCGATGAAGTTCGAGTTCGGAACGGAATGGCTGCCGGGTCCGGGCCAGGTCGTGCTCGCGCCGTACGTCCACGCGGCGCTGGTCCCGCCGCCGTGGGTGCCGCCCTGGTACGGGGAGGCGTTGTAGGGCGCCGGCCACGAGCTGCCGCACGTGGCTTGCAGATGCGTCGTGAAGAGGTACGACGTGCCGCTGCTGTCGCTGCGGAAGTAGAACGTCATCGGTTCGGAGACGCCGCCGGTGACCGATCCGCCGTTGTCGGCGGTGATCGCCGGGTCGTTCCAATCGGTGATCGTGCCGTTGGCGATGGCGCAATAGGTCCACGTAGAGAACTTGATCTCTTTGTGGCCCGGAAGGTCTTCTTTGCGATAGCCGTAGACGATCGCGCCGCCGATGGCCGGGAACTGGAACGGCTCGCCGTAGTTCTCGCCGGTCGAGGGTTCGCGGTTCGTTTGGTAGGCTTCGTATTCCGAGTTTTTCAGCGCCTGATCGGCACCGACGAAGTCGGGAACGGCGTAGCGGCTGCCGAAGCCGGTCGGGCTGTCGGTCAGTGCCGCGCAGGGCGCGGTCGCCTCGCTTGCGGTGGCGCCGTCGAAGATCGACTTGCCGAAGCCGGTGCCCGTGAGGCAGTAGTAGATCGTGCCCTTGGTGCCGGCGCTTGCGAAGAGGGAGCCCGGGCCCGGCCCGATCTGGTTGGGCTGCGTGCCGGTTCCGACCGGCTGGTAGCCTTCGTTGTAGGCGTAGGCCGGGAACGTGGCGCCGCCGGCGTGGAGGTCGGTCGCTTTGTCCGCGTTGGGGTGGGCTGCGTAAGACGCTTGCGCCGGGAGGTTGCCGGCGGTCGTGCCGATCCCGCTCGATGGCGTGGAACAGGCGCTTAGCATCAAGGCCGGGACCGCAGCCAACGCGAGTGTCTTCAGGACGATTCGCATTAGGGTCGTTTCCTTTCTGACGTGGGTTGGAAGAAAGCCCGCGCGGCGGCGGGAGTTGCAGGCCCGACCGCAACGGCGATCGGGACATTGAGGTGCGTAGACGATCCGGAGATCGTCCGCGCCGGCTCGACGTTGCCGGCCGCGTCGGCGGGCAGCACGGCGATCGTGTTGGTAAAATCGCTTGCGACGTAGAGCGACGTGCCGTAGACCACGAACGCCGGGAAGAGCGCCGCGAGCGGATCGCCGGCGGTCGAGCAGCGGGGATTCGTCGTCGAGAGGCCGCCGATCGCGATCGTGCGCACCGGGGGAACGTCCGTCGTCCCGCCGGCTGCGCCCGACGCGTACACGTTGATCTGCGCCTGGCAAGCGGTCTGCGAGCCCGAACCCGCCGTCTCGTTGGTGGTAGAGACGAAGATCGCGCCGGAGCTATCGACCGCGTCGGCGGTTCCGCCGAACGTGAGCCGGGTGGTCGCGTCCCACGGAATCGTCCGCGCGGCGTTGGCGGTGGGGTTGTCGCGATCGGCCGCGGACGCAACGTAGACGCCGGGCTGGATGGCGAAGCCCGCCCGAAGCTTGCCGTTGACGTAGAAGTTCCCGGCGCCGTCGAGTGCAAGCCCGGCGGGGCCCGGATAACCGACGACGGGCGTCGCGAAGTTCCACGCATGCGCGGGTGCGACGGCTCCGGACTCGCTCGCGTAGACCAGGACGGCGCCGCCGTCGATCCCGTTGCTGTTGGTTGCGCCGTAGGTGACCACGTCGCCGCTGGGGTCGAAGGCGATACTCGACGGGAAGACGGTCGTGCCGGTCGCGGCGTCGGCGGTGAGCGTTTCGATCGGGGCGTCGTTGCCCGCGGCGTTCGCGGCGAAGACCTCGACGACGTTGCCGGCGTCCGGCGTGCCGGAGGCCGCGTTGAAGCCGAGCGCCGAATCGAAGAAACCGACGTACAACAACCCATGCGCGTCGACGGCGATCGTTTGCGCGTAGAGCTTCGAGCTCAACCGTAACGTGCGCACGGGCGCCGCATCGCCTTGCGCTTGCGCGCCGTAGACGGTCACCGTTGCACCCTTGCCGCCGTTGGTACCGGCGTTGAGTGCGTAGATCGGGCCGGCCTCGGGCGGCGGCGGCTTCCCGACGAGCGTGAAGCTTCGTGAGACGCTCGGCGCTCCCGCTCCGCCGGCAACCGTGGCTTGGACGGTGACCGATTGGGCCGCGTCGTTGCCGTCGTAGACGAGCGCGATCGCCGAGGTGGGCTTGTCGATCTGCAGGCTCTCGCCGCCGCCGGAACCCGCTTCGAGCGAGAAGGCCGCCGCCGTATCCCCCTGGATCGCGAGCGTCACCGGGCTCTGGAAGGCGCTCGGCCCCACGATCGCGGCACCCGACGCATCGTAGGCGCTCAGAGAG
>DATJRF010000262.1:0-4698 GCA_035505015.1 Verrucomicrobiia bacterium
ACGAACGGCGTCGTGAAGGCGTGTTTGTCGACGTGGTACTTGTCGTCGGCCGGGGTGAGCACTTCGGACTCGTCGACGTAGTCGACGCCGAGCTGCTGCAGCACTTGCGCCTCGGCGAAGTGACCGATCCGCACCTTGGCCATCACCGGAATCGTGACCGCGTCCATGATGCCCTGGATCAGCTCCAGGCTGCTCATGCGGGCGACGCCGCCGGCGGCTCGGATATCCGCCGGAATGCGCTCCAGCGCCATCACGGCGACCGCGCCGGCTTCCTGCGCTACGACGGCCTGTTCGGGCGTGACGACGTCCATGATGACGCCGCCTTTGAGCATCTGCGCGAGCCCGCGCTTGACGGTTGTCGTTCCAGTACTTTCCATGTCTCTATCGTATCAGCCGATTCCAATAATGACATTAGATACGCACGGGGTTGCCCGACGGGGTCGGCGTGGGAGCCTCGGGCGCCGCGGCAGTCGCCGTAGGCAAGGCCGTAGGAAGCGGCTGCTGGCGCCAAATCGGAACGTTGGGGTTGGGCGTCGGGGTGGCCGGCGGCGGGGTCGGCGTAGGGGCGGGCGGCAGCGTCGGAATGGGCTTGGGCGGGACCCGAGGGTCCGGGAAATGCGGGTCCGAGGCCGCTGAGAGCGCCTCGTTTCGTTTCCAGTCCGGGCCGAAGGGGCCGGCGCTGGCGGTGGGCTCGGGTGAGGCGAGCTGAGACGACAGCAGGGGAGCCTGCTCGGTCGCCTGCCCGAGAACGCGATCGCCCATGCGCTCGCCGACGACGATCGCCACCAGCAGCACGAGGGTCCCCAAGGCCAAGACGGCCGTCGCGAAGCGATGCGATCGATCGAGCACGGAGGCCTATTATACGCGAGCCACCGGGCGGACCGCGTCGAGTTTGGCGGCACGCGCCCGCCGGTCGCTGGCCCGGCCGAGCGGTTGAACCTCGCGGCACTCTCCGCGTGCCAGGTCGACGCGCACGGTGTGCCCGCGAAACTCCACCAACGCGTTGCGGGGCTTGTCCAAATGGTTGCACGCGAAGATGCGCACGGCTCCGCGCTCGTCCTCGAAGGCGACGGCGCCGACTTCGACCGGAGAGACGCTGACCTCGTCGCTGACGTCCCGGCCGGCGTAAATGCACTCGAACGGCTCCTCGGCCGACAACTCGGGCATGTTGCCGTAGATCGCGTTCTTCTGAAGATCGATGAGATACGTGCAGCGCCGGCCGCCCCAGTGCACGCGCGCGGCGGCCACCCACTGCCAGTCTTTGGGGCGCAGCGGCGCCAGATGCGGCCGCCCGCTGGTGCGATAGCCGTCCAGCCCGCCGACCGTTTCGGCTACCGCCCAAAGGTACTTGGCTCCGGTCCACGGCGACAGGTACATTCCGCGATTGCTGAGCGATCCGCCGTCGAACCATTCGCCGAACTCACCCGGAACGGTGTTGCGGGGACTGCCGCCTTCCATCGCGGCGTACACGGCGCCCAGAAAGCGCACCGATTCGTCGGTCATTCCGTTGCGCGCCAACGCCAGCGCGAACCACAGCGTCAAATCGGGCCAGATCCCGCCGAGCAAGCCGAATCCGTAGGACGGAAAATACCACGCGTCGGCGGTCGAAATCGTCCGCAACCCGACGGGCGTAACGAAATCCGCCTCGAGCAGCCGCTGCAGGATGGCGCGCCGCTGTTCCGGCGCGGCCACGTTGAAGAGCACCGGAAAGATCTCGTCGGCCGTGAAGTTGTCTTGGTAGTTGCGGTCCTGATCGTAGTTCAGAACGAACGCGCCGGTATCGTCGTTGTAGAGATAGTCCATCATCGCTTCGCGCATGTTCTGCGCTTCCCGCGTGTACGTTTCCCAGTGCGCGTGGTCGTCGGCGACCGCGCACAGCATCGCGGCCGCCTCGAGGGCGAAGACGCACTCGGCGTTGATTTCGGTGACCGCTCCGTCGAGCGTGTAGTAGGGAATGATGTTGCGCCACGACGAGATGCCGTACATGTCGACGCCTTTGGCGCGGCAGAAGACCAGCCCCTGATCGTCGCGCTGCTGCAGCATGTAGTCGATCAGCTTCACGACCAGCGACAAGCGCTCGCGGACCCACGCGTCGTCGAGCGTCGCGTTGTAGTAGTGGAGCATCGCGATGACGTGCAGCGGCGTGTCGTCGTTGACGTTGAGGTCGTAGGCCGTTTTGTACCCGCTGACGCCGCGAATGTATTCGATCATCAGACCGTTCTCGTCGATCGCGCGATTGAAGACTTCGAGCGCGTTGCGGCTGAACTCGGGATTGAAGTAGTCGAATCCGTGAACGAACCACGACGTGTCGCGCGAGACCAGGATGTCCGACGGCGGCGAGTTGGTCGAGCCCCAGCCTTGCGGATACTCTTTGACGATGCGCAGCATGTTGGCTTTGGCCCAGGCGACGCCGCGGCTGATCTCGGGCGACGGCGTCATGATCCGCGCGTCGGCGAGACGCTCGGAAAAGTAGCGCTGCGTGTCGTGCAGCGCGCGCGGGTCGTCGAGCAGCGCTTCGAGCACGGGACGACTCTTCTCGGTACCGGCTTTGTCGTAGACTACCGCGAGCCGAAGCGACTCGCGCGCCCCCGGCGCCACGTCGATCGTGTACTCGAAGGCTCCGAAGATACGCCGGCTCACCAGGGCCGCCTGCTCGGGCGTCACGTCGCCGAAGTGCTGCGCGCTGCCGGCCGGCAAGAGCGTGCCGCGGCGCATGTATTCCAGCAAGACTTGTTCGCGCAGCGAAAGCTCGACCGCCGTCGGACGGCGCGATCCGCCCCACCAGCGCTCGCCGCCGGTCTCGATGTTCTTCGAGCAGATGTAGCGTCCGTCGTTCCAGGCGCGGACTTGATGCTCGGGCTCGCCGTAAAATCGCTGTCCGACCAGCATCGCCCATGGAAAGAGCTGCACTTGCAGCTCTTCTCCTCCCGGATTGTAGATCGTCACGTCGACGACGAAGGCTACCGCCCGATCGAACCGCTGACCGAACGGCACGAAAAAGGCCTCGGTGACGTGCGCGCGATCCTCGAGCGTGAACTCCGAAATCTGCGCGTACGGAAGAAAGGTGAGGTCGCGCTCGATCTGGTGCGGGAAGAGCGTGGGGCGGCGCTGGCCGCCCGCGCTCAACCCGTAAGCGATATGGTGCGTCCCGAAAATGATCTGATCGGTGTCGGCGTCCCACAAGCCGCGAACGCCGCCTTTGGCCGTCGACTGCGCGTAGGCTTTGTAGTTACCCAGCAGTAGACCGTAGGGCGTCTGCGATTCGCGCAAAACGTAGGCACAAAATTCGTTCCGTTGCGCGTCGTAGCTCGTGACCATGCTTCGAGAGTTACCCCTTTACGCGTGGAGCCGAAGGCGCCTCCTCGCTTCGCCGCAAAGAACCGTGGCTTCGATGGCTTCGCTCTACCGCGCTCCGGCCAAGATCAACCTGACCCTGGAGGTGCTCGCGCGTCGCGACGACGGCTATCACGCCCTGCGCAGCGTGATGGTTCCGCTCGATTTGGCCGACGAACTGGCGATCGAGCGCAGCGACGCCTTCGCCTTTTCGTGCGATATCGCCGGCCTCGGCGGCGACGACAACCTCGCGGTCCGCGCGCTCCGCGCGATCGGCGAGCTGCCGGCGGCGCGAGTGACGCTGCGCAAGCGGATTCCAACGCAGGCCGGTCTGGGAGGCGGCTCGAGCGACGCCGCGGCCGTCTTGCGCGCTGCGATGGAGGGCGCGTTCGGGGACTGCGGACCCGTCGATTGGCTGGCGGCAGCCCGGCAGCTGGGCTCCGACGTGCCGTTCTTTCTCGCCGGAACCGGCGCACTGGTGGAAGGCACGGGCGAGCGCGTGACGCCGGCCGGCGCGTTGCCGCCTTGGGCCGTGCTGATCGTCAAACCACCGGCGGCGATCTCAACCGCCTCGGCGTACGCCGAGCTCGACCGGCATCCGCGGCCGAGTCGCGCCCGTTCGACTTCCGCGTCGCTGGCCGCGCTGACCGCGCTGCAGCGCGGGGATCTCGGCGAGGTCGAGCGCCTGGCCACCAACGATTTTCAAGAACCGATCGCGGCGCTCGCGCCCGAGATCGCGACGGCGCTCGACGCGCTGCGTTCGGCCGGCGCGCGCGTCGCGTTGCTGGCAGGTTCGGGATCGTGCACCTTCGCGCTGGCGGCCGACGATGCCGAGGCGCAGCGTCTCGCCGAGCGTCTCGAGCTGCCTTCGACCTACGAGCGCTTTCTCACGCGGTTTGCGGCGACGCCCGGATGGCGCAACTAAATGGACGCCGTCGTGCTCGCGGGGGGACCGCTCGACGACGTCGCGCGGCGGCAGGCGGGCGCGCCCAACAAGGCGTTCGTCGAGATCGCGGGCGTTCCGATGGTAGAGCGGGTGCTGCGCGCGCTGCGGGCTGCGGCCTGCGTCGATCGCATCGTCGTGGTCGCGCCGCCGCAAACGCACGCATCCCAGGCGCTGGCGGCGGCCGACGAGCGCCGCAGCGACGGCGCGCGCATCTCCGATAGTCTTCGCAGCGGCTTGCAAGGACTGCCGTCCGGCCAGCTCGTGATGATCGTTACGTCCGACCTTCCGGTTCTCACCCCGGTTTCGGTCGACGATTTTGCGACCCGGGCGCGCGCGCTCGACGCCGACGCGATCTACGGCTGCCTGGATCGCCGGCTGCATCTCGCGCGCTTTCCGAAAGTTCCGCACACGTGGGCGCG
>DATJRF010000263.1:0-9964 GCA_035505015.1 Verrucomicrobiia bacterium
GGCGCAACGCGCGGCTTTACGATGAGAAGCTCCGCGCGATCGGCGTCGAGCCGCCGAAACGGATTACCGGCGAGGGCCACGTTTATCACCTGTACGTGATCGAGCTCGACGATCGAGATGCCGCGCGGCAGGCGCTGGCCGACGAGGGCATTGCGACGGGCCTTCACTATCCTATTCCGATCCATCTGCAGCCGGCTTACGCCGAACTCGGATACGCGCGCGGCGATTTCCCGGTGACGGAGCGCGCGGCGGGGCGGATTCTCTCTCTGCCGATGTTCCCCGAGCTTACCGAGGCCCAGATCGATCGCGTCGTCGACGGCTTGCAGCGCTCCATCGCAAAGCGATAGCGTGTCCGCCTCGGCACCGAAGTTCTCGCTGCTCCTGGCGACTCTCAACGAAGAACGGCGTCTCCCGGTTCTCATAGAGTCGATCCGGCGCCAGCGCTATCCGCGCGAATGCGTCGAGATCGTCATCGCCGACGGAGGCTCGACCGATGCGACCGTTCGAATCGCGCGCGAAGCCGGATGCGCCGTATACGACAATCCGGTCGTGCGCTGCGAGCCGGGGATCGCCATTGCGCTTTCGAAGGCGACCGGCGACCTGGCGGTCGTGATGGCGGCCGACAATCCATTTCACGACGAAGACTTCTTAACCAATCTTGCCAAGCCGTTTGCGGATCCCGAGATCGCTGCGGCCTTTCCGATGCTCGTCAATACCGCCGAAGATTCGGCGACCACGCGGTATTTCAACGCCTTCACCGATCCGTTCAATCACTTTCTCTACGGATCGGCGGCTTCGCCGGCTTCGTACCACCGGACGTACCGCATCAAGAAGCGTACCCCCGACTACGTCGTGTACGACTTCCAAGCCGGGCCGGTGCCGCTGATCGGGCTGGCTCAAGCCTTTACGCTGCGCCTCCCTTACGCGAAACCGGAGGGTACCGACGAAGACGACCTGGTCCCCGTCGAGATGCTCATCGAGGCCGGCAAGCAGATTGCCTACGTTCCCGCGGCGCTGGTCGAGCATCACACGGTCGGCGGGATCGGCGCCGCGCTACGCAAATACGCGCCGCGGTTTCGCGTTCGCCTGCGCGACCCCGAGCAGCCGCTCTGGCAGCGCTCGCGCGGCTGGAACTCCGGCAAGCGCGTGCGCGCCTACCTCTGGCCGTTCTATTCGATGAGTTTCGTCTTTCCGTGCTTCGTCTCGCTCTATGGCCTCGCCGTCGATCGCCGGATCGAATGGCTGTATCATCCGTTCGTGAGCGCGGCATTCGGCTACGAGTTCTGGAAGCAGTTCTTGACCTTCGTCTGGCAGCGCGTCGCGGGGCGCAAATGAACTTTCGCTTTCCCGGCATGCGTGAGGCCGGCGGCAATCTGCTGCACGAGAGCGCCGTCGTCGGCCCAGACGTTCGCCTCGGTAAGGGCAACTTCGTCGGCCCGTTCTCGGCGATCGTCGGAAACGTCGAGATCGGCGACGACAACTGGATCGGCCCGCACGTGACGATCGGAACGGCGCCGCAGTATCACGGGCCGCGCTTCGAATGGAAGGAGTCGGGGTTTCTTCCCATTCGGATCGGTCACCGCAACACGCTGCGCGAGTACGTTAGCGTCAACGAGCCCAGGGACGGGGTGACGTTGATCGAGGACGACTGTTACCTGATGGGCGGCAACTTCGTCGCCCACGACGTTGCGCTTCGGTCGCGCGTGACGCTCTCGGCCGGCGTCCAGCTCTCCGGCTTTACCGAAATCCAGTACGGCTGCGTCATGGGACTCTCGAGCACGGTCCACCAGTTCACGACGATCGGGGCCTTCTCGATGATCGGCATGTCGAGCGTCGTGATTCGCGATCTGCCGCCGTTTTCGAAGTGGGCCGGCAATCCTGCGCGCTTCCTCGGGCTCAACGCAGTGGGACTCGAGCGCAACGGCTTCTCGCGCGAGCAGATCGACGCGATCGCGTCGGCGCAGCGCGGCGGAGGTGCGTACCCCGATCTCGCGCTGCCGCACCTCGAGCGTTTCACCGCTCGCAACGCCCAGACGGCGCGGGGAGTCGCCCCGACCGAGCGCGGCTCGCGGAGCTGACCTCCCCGGCGGGGTGGACGGTCGCGACGGCCCAAACGAACGCTGCGGTGCCCGGCCGGCATCCACCCGGCCCGGCACTCGACGCCGATGGGGCCGTCTTCACCAGGGTCGTCGAAGAGTAACCGGCGGCCCGTTCGTCTAAAGAGGGCTTCGCGATGCTCGACGAACTGCTCGGCTGGTTTACCGGTAAAGAGCCGAATCGGCGAAAATACCCGCGCAAGCGCAAGCCGTACCGGGCAACGGTTTCGGTCGACGGTGCGAGCCAGAAACCGGCCATCGGGCTCGACATCAGCGGCGGCGGGCTCTGCCTGCTCACGCAGGAGCCGACGGGGCGGGACGAGTTCGAAGTGCGTGCCACGATCGAGACACGCGTGCTGCGGATGCGCGGCCGCTCCGTCTGGCAAGATACCGTCACCCACCAGGGCAAATCGGTCTGGCGCTACGGGATGCGCTTCACCGGCATCTCGGCAGACGACTGGGACGCGATCATCCGCTACACCACCGACAAGCCGATCGCCGAAGAGAACAAGGCGCAGGAAGAGCTCGTCTCGGTGCGCATGACGCCCGACGACGCCAACCGGCTGTTGCCGATTCAGCTGCAGCGCCGCCTGCTCTCGATGCTCGTCGAACGCCGCCGTCTCGCGCCGATTCAAGAGAACGTCACGCCGCTGGTGCAGTACTTCTACTCCGGCGTCGTCCGGCACAACAACTTGCTAGTCCACCGCTTGACGATCCAATCGAAGGTCGTCGGCCCGGAAGGCAACGAAATGTACGAGACGCGCTTCGTATTCGACGATCAAGGCTCCAACATCCAGATTTTGAACTAAAAGGCAGCCTCGTGGACGGCGGTCCACTTCGGCTGCCCGCGCCTTGCGTCCGGCCATTGCTACGCTTTTTAGGAACATTCGAATTTGCAGAAGACGGCGCTTATCACGGGGATTACGGGGCAGGACGGGTCGTATTTGGCCGAGTTGCTGCTCGAGAAGGGGTATCGCGTCGTCGGGATGACGCGGCGGACGAGCACGGAGGTGCACGAGCGGATCGAGCACTTGGTCGAGCGGGTGGAGATCGTCTCGGGCGATCTGCTCGATCAGACGTCGATCCAGGCGATCATCGCCGAGTTTCGGCCGAGCGAGCTCTACAATCTGGCGGCGCAGTCGTTCGTTCCGGCTTCGTGGACGCAGCCGGTGCTCACCGGAGAGTTCACCGCGCTCGGCGTGACGCGAGTGCTCGAAGCGATCCGGCACGTCGATCCGGCGATCCGCTTCTATCAGGCCTCGAGCTCCGAGATGTTCGGCAAGGTCGTCGAGGTGCCGCAGAAGGAGACGACGCCGTTCTATCCGCGCAGCCCGTACGGCGTCGCCAAAGTGTACGGCCACTGGATCACGGTGAACTACCGCGAGTCCTACGACACGTTCGCGTGCAGCGGTATCCTCTTCAATCACGAGAGCCCGCGGCGCGGCAAGGAGTTCGTGACCCGCAAGATCACCGACGCGGTCGCGCGCATCAAGCTCGGGCTCGCGAAGGAACTGCGCCTGGGCAATCTCGACGCCCAGCGGGACTGGGGATTCGCGGGGGACTACGTGCGCGCGATGTGGCTGATGCTCCAGCAGCCGCACGCCGACGACTACGTGGTGGCCACCGGGCGCACGCACAGCGTCCGCGAGTTCGTGCGGATCGCTTTCGAAGCGGCCGGCCTCGGTTCGTTCGAGCCGTACGTGAAGGTCGATCAGCGTTTCGTGCGGCCGGCCGAGGTGGATCTGCTCATCGGCGACCCGTCGAAGGCGCGCGACGCGCTCGGCTGGGAGCCGGAAGTCTCGTTCGAGCGGCTGGTCGAGATGATGGTTCGCGCCGACGTCGATCGTCTCGCCGGGCACGCGTAGGCGCACGCAATGCGGGCGCTGGTAACCGGCGCGAGCGGCTTCGTCGGCGGCTATCTGGTCGCAGCGCTGCAGCGCGACGGCTTCGAGGTCTTTAGCTGCGGCGGCCCGCGTGACGGCGGCGGCATGCTCGCGCTCGATCTGAGCGACGGCGACGCGATCCGCGCGGTGCTCGACGCGAGCCGCCCCGACGTCGTCTTTCATCTCGCCGCGCAGACGTTCGTGCCGGAGTCGCTGTCGTCGCCGCTCTCTACCTACGAAATCAACGCGCTCGGCGTCGCGCGGCTGGCGCAGGCGACGCGCGACTACGCCGGCGCCGGCAATCCGATGCCGCGCCTGCTGCTCACGAGTTCGGCCGAGGTCTACGGGCGCCGCGATCCCCAGGATTTTCCGCTGCGCGAGACCGCCGACGTGCGCCCGGCCAACCCCTACGCCGCGAGCAAGGCGGCAGCCGAGGCGATCCTGCTGGCGGAGGCGCGCAGTTTTGGCCTGGATGCGGTGGTCGCGCGCTCGTTCAATCACATCGGGCCGGGCCAGAGCGACCGCTTCGTCGTCGCGAGCTTGGCCGCACAGCTGGCCCGCGTCGCCGCGGGCGGCGGAGCGCAGCTGCTGGTGGGCAACCTCGAGGCGCAGCGCGATTTCCTGGACGTGCGCGACGTCGTCGAGGCGTATCTGCTGCTGGCCCGTCACGGCGAGCGCGCACAAATCTACAACGTCTGCAGCGGCCGTGCGGTAAAAATCCGCGATATCCTCGGCGAGCTCATCCGCATCGCGCACGTCGGCGTCGAGGTGCGCGAGGATCCGGCGCGGATGCGGCCGCTCGACGTACCGCTCTTCGTCGGCAGTTACGCGAAGCTGGCCGAGCGGACCGGCTGGAAGCCGAGCACGCCGCTCGAGCGCTCGCTGCGCGAAGTCTATGCCGCCGCCCTCGCGTCTGCGGGAAATCGCGGCCCTAGTTCGTAAGAGCGCGAGCCTATGAGCGATTTTCGGAGCGACGACGCACGCGCGTTCGTCTTTGCGCACCGCGGCACGCTGCTCGCGGTTCCGGCCGCGCTGCTGGCCGCGTTCGGGCGGCCCAGCGCGCTGTCGATTGCGCTTGGCCTGCCGCTGGCGATCGCGGGAGAGCTGGTGCGCTGTTGGGCGGTCGGCTACTCGGGCGTCACCACGCGCGGAGATGCCGTGGAAGCGCCGCAGCTCGTCACCGCCGGTCCGTACGCCTACGTGCGCAACCCGCTCTACGTGGGCAACTTCATCACCGCGGCAGGCTTCGCCATCGCCTTTACCGGGCGCAACTCGGGGAAGGCGCGCCTGGCGCTCGTCGGCGGCTCGCTCGCCGCGATGGCGGCGGTCTACGCAACGATCGTGCCGCACGAGGAGTCGTTTCTGCGCGCGCAGTTCGGCGAGGCGTTCGACCGCTACTGCGAGCGCGTACCGCCGGTCGTGCCGCAGCTCGAGCCGATGCCCGACGGCGCCGGTGAGTGGAAGCCCGGCGTCATCAAGGACGCCGAGAGCAACACCTTCCTGACGTTCGGCGCGATGCTGGCGACCCTCGCGTTGCGCGCCGTGCGCGCGTAGCGATTCGCCGATGAGCGCGCGCGGGCGGCTCGTTCTCTCGCTGCTGCTCGCTACCGGGGTTGCCGCTCTCGAGTTTTGGGGAGGCTTCACCGCCCGCAGTTTGGCGCTGGTGGGCGACGCCGTCCACGTGTGCATGGACGTCTTCGCGCTCTCGATCGCACTGATCGCCGCGATCGGTGCGGCGCGCCCGGCCGACAAGCGCCGCACCTTCGGCTACGGGCGCGTCGAGGTGCTCGGCGCGATGTTCAACGGCACCCTGCTGCTCGCCGCGACCGCCGCGATCGTCGTCGCGGCGATTCGCCGATTCGGCGCGCCGGTCGAGCCGGCCAGCGCGACCATGATCTGGGTTGCGGCGGTGGGCTTGGTCGTCAACGGCGTCGTCGGCTACGTGCTCTTGCATCAGCACGAGCGCGATCTCAACGTGCGCGCGGCGCTCTTTCACGTGCTCGGCGATGCGCTCGGCGCGCTCGCCGTACTGATCGGCGGTGTCGCGATCGCGTTTACCGGCGCCGCGTGGATCGACCCGGTGCTCTCGCTCTTCGTCGCCGCGATCATCGTCGCCGGCGTGCTGCGCGTGCTGCGCGACGCGACGCGCATCCTGCTCGAGGGCGTCCCGTCCAGCGTCGACGTCGCCGCGCTCACGCGCGGGATGGAGGGGATCTCCGGCGTGACCGGTTTGCACGACCTGCACGTCTGGTCGATCGGCAGCGGCTCGCACGCGCTCTCGGCGCACGTCGCGATCGACGACCGGCGCCTCTCGGAAGCCGCCGTCCTGCTGCGCGAGATCGATCGCTGCGCGCAAGGCTTCGGCATCGAGCACGTGACGATTCAGTTCGAGTGCGAGAGCTGCCCCATCGTCGTCAAACACTGACCGGCGGCGGCGGGTGAGGAGCCTTAGCTCTGGGCCAGGTCCTTGACGCAGAAGAGGGCGAACGCGCCCTCGGGGCGGTTGACGAAGAAGGGCTCGGAGATCTTGGAGAGCGCGAGGAAGAGCGGCCAGGGCTGGGCGACGACGTTGCCCTCCTCGCCGCGCCACGGCTTGTAGCCGCTCAAGCCGTAGATGCGATAGCCTTGCTCGCGCAGCTCGTGCGTCTCCCACCCGCTGATGTGTTCTTGAAAGGGATTGTCGGCGGAGGGGGGCTGCGGCAGAAATCCGTTGGGCGTCGCGACGATCACGCGCTTGCGGGCGATCCGCTCCAACCGGTCGACCAGCCGCCAGCCGTCTTCTTTGGTGAGATGCTCGATGACGTCGAGCAGCACGCAGGCATCGACGCTCTTCTCCGGATAGGTGAAGTCGCGCAGATCGCAGCGCACGTACTCGTCGTGCAGCGGGTGCTTGGGCGAGAGCGCGGGCGGGTAGGCGTCGGCGCCGATCGTGCGCCCGCGGAAGTTGGCGTACTGCAGCCGCGAATCGGTGCCGCAGCCGACGTCGATGACGGAGCTGCAATCGCGCAGCTCGCGCGCGAGCATCGCGCCGATCTGGCCATAAGTAAACGAACGGCGCAGCCGTTCGAGAAACGAACGTTTGGGCGGGGGCATTGGGGCGCGTCTCTTCGAGAGGTTCGCTCATCCGACCTACCGAAGCCGCGCCGCATGGCCTTCCCGGGGAGACCCGGGCGTTATATTTTTACGCCCGAGTGGTTGAGCGCCCACGAGAATTATCGCAACGTGAGTGCCGCGCTCGATCGCATCGCGCCCGGCAAGCTCTTGGACGTCGGCTGCGGCTCGCGCCCCTTCCAACGCGCCTCTTTCCAGTGGGTCGGCCTCGACGTCGAGGGAAATCCGCACGCCGACGTGGTCGGGACGGCGCTGGCGCTGCCCTTCGAGGACGCCTCCTTCGACGCCGTGCTCTCGACGCAGGTCATCGAACACGTCGAAGATCCGGCGGCGATGCTGCGCGAGTGCGCGCGCGTGCTGCGCGACGGGGGAACGATGGTGCTCTCGGGGCCGCAGTATTTCGAGCTGCACGAGGAGCCGCGCGACTTTTATCGCTTCACCGAATACGGCTTGCGCCTGCTTTGCTCCCAGGCCGGCTTCGAGGTCGCGCAGGTCTGGCGCGAGGGCTGCGGGCTCTCCCTCGCCGGCATCGCGATCAACAGCGCGATCCTGCAGATCGGCGGCCGTCCCTCGTCGCTGCTCTGGAAGGCCCTCAAGGCGCCGTTCTTCCTGCTCGTCAACCTCTGCTGCTACGCGCTGGGGCGGGTCGTGCGCAACGACCGCGACGTGCAGAACTACACGATGCTTGCGATCCGGCGCCCGCGATAGGGGGGGCGCGTTTCCCGGGCGAACCCAGCCGGGCTATGACTTCGTTCAACTCCAAGGCCGTCGTACTCTCGACGGCCCGCACGCCGTTCGGCAAGCTTGGCGGCGCCCTCGCCCCCTTGAACGCCACGACCCTGGGAGCCGTTGCCCTGGCCGCCGCCATCGAGCGCGCCGGCATCGACCCCTCGGAGGTCGAGCACGTCGTCTTCGGCGAGGTGCTCCAAGCCGGCGTCGGCCAGAATCCGGCCCGCCAGGTGCTCTTCAAGGCGGGCTTGGCCAAGACGGTCACCGCCGACACGGTCAACAAGGTGTGCGCCTCGGGCCTGCTCGCGGTCGTCAACGCGATGCGCTCGATCAACGCGGGCGCCAATAGCGTGATCGGCGCCGGTGGGATGGAGTCGATGAGCAACGCTCCCTACCTGCTCAAAGACGCGCGCTTCGGCTATCGCTTCGGCGACGGCTCGCTGATCGACGCGATGGTGCACGACGGCCTGTGGGATCAGTATTTCCCGATGACGATGTCGACGCAGGGCAACAAGGTTGCGACCGAACTCGGCATGACGCGCGAAGAACAGGATCGCTTCGCCTACGAGAGCCACCGCCGCGCGACCGCGGCGCACGAGGCCGGCCACTTCAAAGACGAAATCGTTCCGGTCAAGGTCGCGAGCAAAGCCAAGGGCAGGGTCGTCGTCGAGAAGCTTCCGCGCCGCGGCGAAGTGCGCGTGCCGGCCTCGGTCGGCGCGAAGAGCCGCGTCTGGGATCACGAGCCTTCGGCCGCGTTCACGCTGGACTACGAGAAGTACGGGCCGTTCGTGACCGGCGACGAGCCGCACGTGCTGGTCGAACGCGACGAGGCGGTGCGCACCGACGCGAGCGTCGAGGCGATGGCCAAGCTGCGCCCGCTCGATAAGGACGGGACGATCACCGCCGGCAACGCGCCGGGCGTCAACGACGGCGCCGCCGCTCTGATCCTCGCGCACGCCGATTACGCCGCGCAGCACGGGTACGAGGCGCTCGCGACG
Organism: Verrucomicrobiia bacterium; assembly: GCA_035505015.1. Taxonomy (GTDB): domain Bacteria; phylum Vulcanimicrobiota; class Vulcanimicrobiia; order Vulcanimicrobiales; family Vulcanimicrobiaceae; genus DATJRF01. The sequence goes on from DATJRF010000263.1 coordinate 8,818, forward strand.
ATCGAAGCGCATGCGACGGTGGCGTGGGATTCGCCTTACATCGCGCTCACGCCGGCGATGGCGGCGCAGCAGCTGCTCGATCGCACCGGCTTGCGCGCCGACGACATCGCCGTCTGGGAGATCAACGAGGCCTTCTCGGCGGTCGCCATCACCTCGGCGCGCAATCTCGGGATCGACGAGACGGCGATCAACAAGTTCGGCGGCGCCGTCGCGATGGGGCATCCGATCGGCGCCTCGGGCGCCCGCATTCTCGGAACGACCATCAACCAGCTGCGCAAGCGCGGCGGCGGTCTGGGCATCGCGGCGATCTGCTCGGGCGGCGGGCAGGGCGATGCCGTGCTGGTACGCGTCGGCTAAAGCGCGGAGTTGACGGTTTGAAGATTCTCGTCATCGGTGCCGGCCAGATGGGGGCCGGCATCGCGCAGGTTGCTGCGCAAAGCGGGCACGACGTGCTGCTCAACGATCGCGGCACCTCGTTCATCGAGCGCGGTTTGAAGGTCGTCGAGAAGAGTCTCGATCGCAGCGTCGAGAAGGGCCGGCTCGACGCGCGGGCGCGCGACGAGATCCGCGCCCGTATCGCGGCGCAGCCCGATCTCGGACCGCTCGACGTCGATCTGGCGATCGAGGCGGCGACCGAGCATCTCGAGACCAAGCTCGAGCTCTTCCGCAGGCTCGACGAGGTTTGCGCTGCGCGCGCCGTGCTCGCGAGCAACACCTCGTCGATCTCGATCACGCTCTTAGGCGGCGCGACCAAGCGGGCGGAGCGCGTGATCGGGATGCACTTCATGAACCCCGTGCCGGTGATGGCGCTGGTCGAGATCATCCGCGGCATCGCGACCTCGCAGGCGACCTACGAGTTTACGCGCGATCTGGCGGTGCAGATGGGCAAGACGCCGGTCGAAGTGCGCGATTTTCCCGGCTTCGTCTCCAATCGCGTGCTCATGCCGATGATCAACGAGGCGGTCTACGCGCTCTACGAGGGCGTCGGCTCGGTCGAAGCGATCGACACGGTGATGAAGCTCGGCATGAACCATCCGATGGGCCCGCTCACGCTTGCGGACTTCATCGGCCTCGACACCTGTCTCTCGATCATGCAGGTGCTCTACGACGGCTTCGGCGACTCGAAGTACCGGCCGTGCCCGCTCCT
>DATJRF010000264.1:0-4192 GCA_035505015.1 Verrucomicrobiia bacterium
GATCGCCGGTCGCGAACTCGACTTCGGCGAGATTGAGTAATGCGACCGAGGCGAGCCGGCGTTCGTCGTCCTCGCGCAGCTGCGGATAGACCGACGAGTAGAGGGCCTTGGCTCCCTCGAAATCGTCGCACTGCGCGGCGGCGATCGCCGCCTCGTAACCGACCAGCGTGCACAAGCGCCGGTTTCCGAACTCCTGCGCGAGCTGCGTCGCCGACTCGAAGGCGCGCTTGGACTCGTCGCGCTTGCGCATGAACGCGTAGGCGCGCCCGATGCGCACGAGCGCTTCGATGCGGCCGCGCCGGTCGCCGCCGGCTGCGAAGAGGTTCTCGGCACGCTCGGCCGCGTCGAGCTGCTCGCGCGGCAGCATCCACAGCGCCGACTTGATGAAGGCGATCGTCAGCCACAGGCGCCCGTCGCCGTCGATCTGCACGGCGGCTTGCTGCGCGCGCCGCAAGCCTTCGACCGGCAAGCCGATCTCGCGCCACAGCACGCCGAGGTAGCCGACGATCCTTCCGCCCAAATCGGAGTCGTTGCGTTTGTCCAACGCCCACGTGAGCGCCGCGCGGAAGTTCGAGAGCTCGGGCCTCATCCGCGCGATCCACGCTTCGCGCGGACCCTCGAACAGGCGGTCGCATTCTTCGCGCGCGAGCCGGTCGAAGGCCTCGGCGTGACGGCGCGCGGCCGACTCGGCCTCGTCGGCCTCGCGCAGGCGCTCGCGCGCGAACGCACGGACCGGCTCGAGCAGGCGAAAGCGGCCGTTCTCGAGCGGCTGGATCAACGCCGCGTCGAGTAGTTCGGGCAGGATGGCACGCGTTCGCTCTCGCCCGCCTTCGTCGAGCGAACAGACGTCGACCGCGCTCGCGAACGTAAAGCCGCCGACGAAGACGGCGAGCGTGCGCAGTACGCGCCGCTCTTCCTCGCTCAGGTGCGAGTAGCGCCATTCGATCGCAGATTGCGCTGCGGTCGCGGCGGCGGTTGGATGCTCGATGAGCTCGCCGGTAGCGCCGGGGCGCTTGCGCGAGGCGACGATCTCGATCGCGAGCGGAACGCCCGCGAGCGCGCGGCAAATCAGGGCGGCACTATCGCTCGGGCCGCCGCGCTCTTTGAAGAGCGTCACCGCTTCCTGCGAGCCGAGCGGCGGAAGCCGGTAGACGGCCTCGCCCGCCGCACCGAGCGCTTCGCGGCTGGTCGCGAGGATGCGCATGCGCGAGGTCCGGTGGAGAAAGGTCGAGAGTACCTTGGCGACCGCGTCGGCAAGATGGTCGCAGTCGTCGATCACGAGCAGCAGCTCGCGCTCGCCGATCGCGAGCGCCAGCGAATCGGCGTCGGTGCCGTCGACGGGTACGCCCGGGCGCAGGAGCGCGGCGATCTCCGGCGCGAGAAGGTTGGCGTCGGAGAGCGGGGAGACGTCGATGAAGAAGGCGCCTTCCGCAAAGCGCCCGGCGATGCGCGCGGCGAGCCGATCCGCCAAGCGGGTCTTGCCCACGCCGGCCACGCCGGCGATCGTGACCAGGCGATGCACCTCGAGCAACGCGTCGAGCTCGTCGAGCTCGGCGACGCGACCGACGAAGGGCGACCGAACGGCCTGCTCGCCTCGAAGGATCATGGCGCCCTATTCGCCGCCTCGCCGGACTTCGCTGCCGGCCGCTGCGACCAGCGCGGCGGCCTGCTCGCCGAATCCGCGAAATCGTTCGTCGCTCGTCTGCCCGCGTTCGAAACGCGCGTAGATCTGCTGCAAAATCGCCGCGAAGCGAAAGATGCTAAAGAGGTAGTACCAGTGCACCGCGCCCACGTCAAAGCCGGTGCGGCGCGCGTAGCGTTCCGTCGCTTCGGCGCGGGTCGGAAAACCCGGGCGCCAGGTGGGCATGCTTCCATTTCGCCACATCGGCGGATCCTCGGCTTGCGGCCAGAGGGCGAGCAGGTAGCCGAGATCCATCAGCGGATCGCCGAGCGTGCACATGTCCCAATCGAGCAGTGCGGTGACCCGAGCCGGATCCGCCGGGTCGACCAGCATGTTGTCGAGCTTGTAGTCGTTGTGTACGATCGTCGCCGCGGGCGAACGCGGAAGGCGCTCGCGCAGCCACGCGATCAACTCGGTTGCCGCGGGCGTCCTTTCGGTGCGCGCCGCCTCCCAGCGGCGGATCCAGCCGTCGAGCTGGCGCTCGACGTAGCCCTCGGGTTTCCCGAGATCGCTCAATCCCGCCGCGGCGGCGTCGACGCCGTGCAGCGCGGCAAGCGTGTCGACGAGCATTTCGCCGATGCGCCGCGCGAGCGCCGGGTCGTCGCGGAACTGCGGCGGCAGATCGCGCCGGATCGCGATACCGTGCTTGCGCTCCTCGACGACGAAATCGACGCCGAGTATCGCATGGTCGGTGCAGAGCAGCAGGCTGCGCGGAGCGAGGGGAAACGTCGCGTAGAGGCGCGAGAGTACCGCGTGCTCGCGGCGCATGTCGTGCGCGTGAGCCGGTACCGGCCCGAGCGGCGGCCGGCGCAACACGTATTCGCGTTCGCCGAAAGCGATCAGGTAGGTGAGGTTGGCGTGGCCGCCGCCGAACTGCGCGATCTGCAGCGGCGCGTCGCGTTCGCCCAGCCCCTCGCGCAGGTAGGGTTCGAGCCGTTGCAGATCGAGCCGCTCCTCGGCGCGAACGGCGATGACTTCGGGATCAGGATCCGGCATGGCGCAGGCGCGCTCGCGGCTTGTGCAGGTGCGCCACGTCGTTGAGCGCGACGAGCAGGCGCTTTGGGCCGTTCGCGCGCACGACCGAGATCGACGCGTTTGCGGCCGGGAAGAAGAAGTCCGAAGCCAGGCCGATGACGTCGGCGAGATAGGCGTTGATCGAGCCCGCGTGACTGACGACGGCGACGCGCGCTCCGGCGTGCTCGGCGACGATCGCGTCGATCGCGGCGCGCATGCGCTCGCGAATGGCACGGGAGCCTTCGGTGCCGGGAATCTGCGACCAGCCGCCGTGCGCGATCGCGAGCTCGGCGAGCCGGTCGAGGTGCGCGCCGAACTCGGCCGGATGGCGCGGCTCGTCGAGGCCCCCGATCTCGACCTCGCGCAAGCGTTCGTCGTAGGCGATCGCGCGTTCGGTCGTGAGGGAGATGGCCTTGGCCGTTTCGGCCGCGCGCCGCAGCGGGCTTGCGTAGATCGTAGCGATCTTCATCGAGGCGCAGCGCAGTGCGAGCGCGCGCGCCTGCGCGTGGCCGCGCGCGTTGAGCGGCAAATCCCGATACGAGGCGTGAACGACGTCTGCGTTGGGATCCGGCGTCGCCTCGGCGTGCCGCAGGAGCAGCAGCTCGACGGCGCCGGCTTCGAGCGAAAACTCACGCATCGCCCTTGCCGAGCTCCGCTTTGGCGATGGCTTGCAGATGGACTTCGTCGGGCCCGTCGGCGATGCGCAGCGAGCGCGCGGCGATCCAGGCGTGGGTGAGGCCGTTCTCGTCGGTCAGGCCGCCCGCGCCGAACGCCTGGATCGCACGATCGACGACCGCCTGCGCGACGCCGGGCGCTGCGACCTTGGCCATCGCGATCTGCGTCGCGGCCGCCTTGTTGCCGTCGCGGTCGAGTCGATCGGCGGCATCGTAGACGAGCAGCCGCAACTGGTCGATCTCGATGCGCGAGCGCGCGATCCACTCGCGGACGACGCCCTGCTCGGCGAGCGGCTTGCCGAAGGCGACGCGCGAGCGCACGCGCCGGCACATCGCCGCGAGCGCGCGCTCGCAGACGCCGATCAAACGCAGGCAGTGATGCAGGCGTCCCGGGCCCAGGCGTCCCTGTGCGATCTCGAAGCCGCACCCTTCGCCGAGAATGACGTTTTCGAGCGGCACGCGCACGTTTTCGAAATCGACTTCGCAGTGCCCGGAGGGAGCGTCGTCGTAGCCGAAGACCGTCAGCGCGCGCACGATGCGTACGCCGGGCGTATCGACCGGGACGAGAATCATCGACTGCTGCAAGTGCTTGGGTGCCTGCGCGTCCGATTTGCCCATGAAGATGAGCAAGCGGCAGTTCGGGTGCATCGCGCCGGTCGTCCACCATTTTCGCCCATCGAGCACGTAGCGTTCGCCGTCGCGGCGGATCGAGGCGGCGATATTGGTCGCATCCGACGAGGCGACGCCGGGCTCGGTCATGCAGAAGCCGGAGCGAATCGTTCCGTCGAGCAGAGGGAGCAACCAGCGCTCCTTCTGCTCGCGC
>DATJRF010000265.1:0-3076 GCA_035505015.1 Verrucomicrobiia bacterium
GACCTGGTCGTGGAGGTGGTCGACGCGCGCGTCCCCCGCAGCGGCCGCAATCCGATGCTCGATCGCCTCGCCGCCCATCGCGCGCGCGTCGTCGTGCTCAACCGCCACGATCTCGCCCATCCGCAGACGACCAAAGAATGGGTCGAGCATTTCGCCGCGCAGGGCGTCGAAGCGGTCCCCACCGACGGGCGCTCGCAGCCGGGCGTCGCACGCGTCGCGACCGCGATGCGCCATCTCACGCGCGGCGTCCGCGGCAGCGCGCGCGCGCTGGTCGTAGGGATTCCCAACTCGGGGAAGTCGTCGATCATCAACGGCCTCCTGCGCCGCGCGGCCGCAAAGACCGAGAACCGAGCCGGCGTGACGCGCGCGCTGCAGTGGTTCCGCTTGCAGCCGAACATCGAGCTGATGGATACGCCGGGGATCCTCGTACCCAAGATCGCGACCAAGGCCGCGCAGTGGAAGCTCGCGCTGGTCGGCGCCGTGCCGCGCACGCACTACGATCCCGAGGAGGTCGTGGCCGCGTTCCACCGCTGGCTGCACGCGCGCGATCCGCACAGCGCGGTGCCGGATCTCGAGACGTTCGCGGCCGCGCGCTTTACGCGGCGCGGCGGCGAGATCGATTACCACAACGCGGCGCAAGCGTACATCCGCACCTTGGGCGAGGGGACGTTCGGCCGCATCTCCCTCGAAGCACCCGATGACCGCCACTGAGGCAGCCAAGTCGCGCAAGGCGCGCAACGCCCGCCAGCGGGAGCGACGGCGGCTCCATCGCCTGCACCATTTCGAGTACGCCGCCCGCGAGCGCGGCTTCGTCTACGTCGGCGGCGTCGACGAGGCCGGGCGCGGCCCGCTGGCGGGACCGGTCGTCGCCGCCTGCGTGGTCGCCGCCGAGCCGCTCTTCATCGAGGGGCTCAACGATTCCAAGTGCGTGCGCGCCGAGATGCGAGCCGCAATCGCCGAGATGGTCAAGGCTCGCGCGGCGGCGTGGGCGGTGGGCGTGGCGAGCGTCGCCGAGATCGACCGGCTCAACATCTACTGGGCCAGCGTCCTGGCGATGGAGCGCGCGATCGCCGCGCTCGGGCGCCTGCCCGACTATCTCATCACCGACGCGGTGCGGATCCGCTCCTACCCCGGCCCGCAGGAGCCGCTGATCCACGGCGACGCCCGCTGCGCGGTCGTCGCGGCGGCCTCGATCCTCGCCAAGGTCCACCGCGACGCGCTCCTGCTCGAACTCGACCGCGAGGATCCGCGGTACGGCTTTGCCGAGCACAAGGGCTATTCGACGCCGCAGCATATCGAGGCGCTCCGGATCCACGGGCCCGGCCCCCATCACCGCTCCGGGTTCGCGCGGGTCCGGGCCGCCCAGCTCGAGCTGGGGCTCTAAAGTGTCCAGCGGCAAGGGGCGAGCGGGTGAAGACCGCGCCGCCGCCTTTTTGGCCGAGAACGGTTACCGCGTCTTGGCCCGCAACGTGCGCCTGCCGGGGGCCGAGATCGACGCCATCGCCCTGGACGGATCGACCCTGGTGGTGGTCGAGGTCAAACGCCGCGATTCTTCCGCCTTCGGCGGGGCCCTTTCGGCGGTCGACGCACGCAAGCGAGAGCGCCTGCGGCGGGCCGCCGCGGAGTACGCGCAGACGGTCGCTCCTGCCGCAAAGATACGGTTCGATGTCGTGGCGGTAGACGGTAATCGCATACGCCTCCATCGAAACGCCTTCTGACCGATGGATTCACTCCAGGGACGGACCCTCGACGGGCGCTACGAAATCATCGAGCTGGTTGGCCGCGGAGGCACGGCCGATACCTATCGCGCTACCGACCAGACCCTGGGACGCGACGTCGCCGTCAAAGTGCTGGTCGACCGATCCGACGACACCAACGCGAGACTGCTCGCCGAGGCCCGCGCCATGGCGCGGCTCAACCATCAGCGGATCGTCGCCATCTACGACGCCGGCGAGCACGACGGGCTCTCCTACATCGTCATGGAGTTCGTTCCCGGCAAGACCCTCTCGGCGCTCGAGGGCGGCGAGCTCGGCTACAAGCAAGCGCTCGGCTACATCTGCGAGGTTCTCGAAGCGCTCGAATACGCCAACTCGCAAGGCGTGATCCACCGCGACATCAAGCCCTCGAACATCATGATTCTCGAGGGCGGCAAGCACGTGAAGCTGACCGATTTCGGCCTCGCGCGGCGCGCCAGCGACGTCACGCAGACCACGCGTACCGGTCAGATCATCGGCACGATCTCCTACCTCGCGCCCGAGCGCTTCTTGAGCAAACCGGCCGACGTGCGCAGCGATCTCTATTCGGTGGGTATCGTGATGTACGAGATATTCACCGGTACCTTGCCGTTTCGCAACGACCGCGACGACATCGTCGCGACGATGTACTCGCACGTTCACGACCTTCCCACGCCGCCGCGCGAGATCAATCGCAACATTCCCGAAGCGCTCGAGAACATCATCATGCGCGCGATCGACCGGGATCCCGGCAAGCGCTTTCAAACCGCCAGCGAGTTCCTCGTCGACGTGCAGAACTTGATGGGAGCCCCGGTCGTGGCCGCGGTGCAGCAGCCGTCGCAGGCGACCAAGCCCGGCACCGATCAGCGTTCGCAGCGCGCGACCGGCACGGCCAAACCCCCGGGCGATCTGCGCAACGCGCTCGACCGGGCGCTGGCGCCGGCCCGCAATCGAAGCGACGCGCTCGAAAACGTGCTCAAAGGCATGATCGCCACTCGCCGGCGCAACTACGACGAAGCGCGCGACGCCTATCTGGTCGCGATGCACGAGCTCTCGGCGATGGGGAACGACGTCGAGTTCGCCAAGACGGCTCTGAAGTTCGGTGCGATGATCCTGCAGAAGGCGGCGGACGGCAAACGCGATCGCAACGAGCTGCGCGATGCCGTCAACCGCCTGAGCGATTCGTTGAAGATCTTCCGCGAATACGGGCTCCAGGAACAGTTTGCTCACGCCGAGTACACGATCAACGCCCTCGAACGCACCGCCATCGGAGTCATCTTCTAACCGACGTATGCCGGACAAGCCGAAGCCGGAGCTGCGACGCTCCGTCACGCCCTGGGGAT
>DATJRF010000266.1:0-7732 GCA_035505015.1 Verrucomicrobiia bacterium
ACCTTTGGATCCATCGCCGCGTAGCCGGTGCGCTGAATGTAGCGCCCGTAGGTGTTCAACGCCGGAACCTGGGTGTGGCAGACGTTGCACTTCACGCCGTAGGCTTGAGCGAAGACCGGCATCGCCTCGGCCGGCGCCGCCATAGCGGCGATCGCGATACCGAAGACGATCGCAATCGAAAACTCTCGAACGCAGCGATGCATGAGCGGCCTCCTTCGCCCCTATGGTACGGCCCAGCGGCGGTCGCGTAAAGAACGCAGTGGGAAGAAGTTGGGAACTCCAGCTCTGGCTGGCCGCCTTCTTCGGAAATTCCCCTCGCGACGCTACGCTATCGCGGCAGACTCGCTCGTTCCTAAAAAGGAGGTTCGGTGATGCGGGATACTTCTGGGGGGCTGACGCGCAAAGGGGCGCTGGTGCACCTTTTAACCCTTCCGGCCTTGGCGGCCGCGCTGGCCGCGGGAACGGCGGGAACCGCGCGCGCCGACAGCCGCGTCGATCTGAAGTACCAATCCAAGCCCAACGGCAAGCAAAAGTGCTCCGACTGCGTCCTCTTCACTCCGGCAAAGAAGCCGACCGACGACGGAACGTGCAAGGTCATTACCGGCGCGATCAGCCCCAACGGCTGGTGCACGGCCTTCGCGCCGCACTCGTAGCGAGGCTCGTTATCTGACGGCGGTGACTTGCTGCTCCGTCACCGGAGCGGCGTCGTTGCCCCAGGCCGAGCGCACGTAGGTGAGCACCGCCGCGATGTCGGCGGCGCTGAGTTGGCCCTTCCACGACGGCATCAGGTGACGGCCCTGCTCGACGGTGGCGATAATCCGGCTCGGATCGGCGACCAGCACGAACTTGTTGCCGGCGAGCGCGGGGATGGTCCGCGTGCCTTGCCCGTTGGACTGATGGCAGCGCGCACAGTTGAGCGTGAAGATCGACGCGCCGACCGTTGCCAGAACCGCCGGGCCGGCCGCCGCGACCTGCTGCTCCGTGACGCCGGAGGCATCGTTGCCCCAGGCGGAGCGAACGTACGTTGCGACCGCCGCGATATCGGCATTGGAAAGCTGTCCGTTCCAGGTCGGCATGGTGCCGTTGTAGGTCTTACCGTTGACGACCAGTTGCCCGTGGCGGCCGTTGACGATCGTCGTGACGATCTTGGCCGGGTCGCTCGCGCGCACGTCGGGATTCCCGGCGAGCGGCGGGATCGCGCTGGTCCCTTGGCCTTGAGCCTGGTGGCACGCCGCGCAATGCGCCGCAAAGATCTCCTCGCCGCTGAGCCCGCTCGGCGACCCGGCGGAGGCGACTTGCTCTTCGGACACGATCGCCGCATCGTTACCCCAAGCGCCGCGAATGTACGTGAGCACTGCGGCGATATCGGCGTTGGAGAGCGTACCCTTCCACGCCGGCATCACCCCGCCGTACGAATGCCCGCCGATTTGCATTGGGCCGCTGCGGCCGTTCAAAACCGTGGTGATGAGCGAGGCGGTATCGGCTCCGGTGACGTCGGCATTGCCGGCCAGCGGCGGAAACGGCCCGCCGCCGAGGCCGGTCGCCTGATGGCAGCCCGCACAATACGTCAGAAAGACCGCCTTCCCATCGGCCGGCGGCGCACCGGTTGGACCTGCGGCGCCGGCGATTCCGCCGCGCGAGAAGAGCGCGGCTGCCGCAACGAGCGCGCATACCGCGAGCAACGCGAGCCTGGGCATCCGGTTCATCCCTACCTACTACTTTTCGAGCGCGCTCGGTACCGCGGCGACGAACGCCGGCGGGGTGAAGAGTCCCGTGTAGATTCCCGGCCTGCACGCGCCGCCGAACGGGCAGGTGAGGACCGTGTGAGCACCGGTGTCGGCGACGTACAACGTGCCTGCGCCGTCGACCGCAATGCCCCCCGGCCGGCGCAGGCCGTAGAGCAGCGTCTTACAGCGCCCGTCGCGTTCGCACCTCGTAACGGTGCCGTCGCGCGCGCTCGCGACGTACACCATGCCCTTGTCGTCGACGGCGATGCCCGTGGGATGGCGAACGGTTCCGACGGAGGTGCAATCGCGCGCCCGGCTCGCGTTCGCAGGGCATTCCGTAACGACGTTGCGCGAGCTATCGGTCACGTAGAGCGTGCCGTCAGCACCGACGGCCGCCGCAAAGGGATGATTGCCGCGCAGGAGCCGGCTGCAGCTGCGCAGCGCCGCGCCGGCGGGGGGACAGCGTAAGACCTCGGAGACGAGCAATCCATGCTCGACGACGTAGAGAACGTCGCTGCGACCGATCGCGATACCCAGCGGCAACCGCAGCTTGGCGACGTTCGCAGTGCACGAGTAGTTCGTGCTGCGAGGCCGGCAAAGCGCGACTTCGGTGGGATCGGCGACGTAGACGAGATCCGACTCCGGCTCGACGGCAACGCCGGTCGCCGCCGATAGCTGACCCGGGCGCAGCACGATCGATGCGCTCGGCGTCGTGTTGCCGTCGTAGAAGGCGAGCGTTCGCGCCGCACTCGGCGAGAGCGTCGCGTAGAGGATGCGATGCGCGATCGTGACGCGCCCCTGCTCGACCAGCGGCACCGCCTGGCTCTGCCTCGACGGCGTCGCCGTGTAGGTGAGCGCCACGACGCCCGGTTGAACCACGGGCGGCTGCCCGGTGGTGACGGCCTGCATCGTAAAGACGTTCGAGAGCGTGCTCGGCGGCGGCGTCACGATCAGCTTCGACGAGGCTGCGCTGGTGACGCCGTACCTGGGAGCGCCGGAACCGATGATGGCGTTGCCGTCGGCGTCGAGCGCTTGAACCGCGAACTCTTCGGGCCGCTCGCCCCACAGGCGCAGATCCAAGGCGCTGTGAGGCTCGCGGCGCAGATAGCTGCGCGAAAGCGGCAAGACCACGAGGCTCTGCGGGATGCCGCCCAGCGTAAAGGTCAGGTTGTTGAGGCGCCCGGCCTCCAAGACTGCCGGTGCGATGCTCTGCGAGAGCAGCGACCCGCTGCAGCCGCTCGTCGACGGCGGCGTGCACGGCGCCGTGGTGGTCGAACCGTGCTGCTCTTGGTCGTACATCGCGAGCGCAAAATCGTAGAGGCCGCTTGCGAGGACCGCTACGGGAATGTCGACGGTGCAGACCAGGCCTTGCGCCGTATCCGCGCATTCCGGCGACGAGGGCGTGAGGTTGGCGTACCCGCTGCCGCCTTCGACCGGGGTGCCCTCTTGACTGACGACGTACACCAGCGACTGGGTGCTCGGCGAGACGAACTTCGGCGTTCGCGGCGCCGCCGGCACGAGGATCCGCATCCGCACGACGCCTTGCCGCGCGGCCGCGAAGCCCGCCGACGCCGGTGCCCCGGCCGGCGAAAGCGCCGATTGCGGCGCAGCGCAGGAACTCAGCGCGATCGCGAGCGCCCCGGCGGCGATTCGAGCTACGGCGCGCATTACGGCCTCCGTCCGACGTTGACGCCGACCTTGGTCAGCGTCACCGATACGTGCAGTTGGAACGTCTCCGAGTTTCCGCCGGTGAACGTGACGGCGCAGATCCCGACGGCCAGCGGCGTCATCAGATACGTCGCCGACCCCCCGGCATTCGACGTCTGCGTGATCTTCACGCGCCCCGAACACGTATTACTCTGCGTGAAGGTTCCGCCGTACTTCGATTGGGTCACCGTTTCCGTCACCGTGCTTGCCGCTCCGATCGCCGAGAACGCGAGCGGCGCAGGCGAAGCGACGACGCCGCCCGGCAGGCTCACGACGATCGAGAGCGGCGCGGTCTCGCCGTTGCCGCCGGTAAAGACGGCCGTGCAGGAGCCGGCCGCAACCGAGCTCACGGCGTAGATGCCGCTGACCGGTCCGCCGATCGTCGCCGTGCCGCTGCAATCGTCGGTTTCGGTGAAACTCCCGCTGTAGCCGGATTGGGTAACGACGACGCTCTTCGATTCGCCCGTGCTCGTGAACGTCAGCGACGACGGCGCGACGACGACGGGACCGTAGGGCGCGACCGAGATCGAGACCTTCGTGCTCGCCGCGTTGCCGCCGGTAAAGGTCGCGCTGCAGTCGCCCTTCGCAAGCGGCGTCACGGTGTAACCGGCGGTGCCGCCGCCGTTGCTCTCGACGGCGATCGTCGCGGTGCCGCTGCAGTCGTCGCTCTCGCCGAACGAGCCCTTGTAGTTGCTCTGCGAGAGCGCAACCGACTGCGCCGCACCCGACCCGGTAGCGGTGAACGAGAGCGAGCTCGGCTTGGCAACCACCGGTCCGTACGGCGTGACCGAGATCGGGAGCTGTGCCTTTACGGCGTTACCACCGGCGAAGGTTGCCTCGCAGGCGCCTTCAGCCTCCGGCGTCACCGTATACGAAGCTTTGCCGCCGGCATTCGACCCCGCCGATAGCTTGGCGACTCCGGTGCAGTCGTCGGACTCCGTAAAGGACCCCGTGAAGTTTTCCTGCGAAACGGCCACCGTTTGCGCGGACGACGATCCGGTCGCCGTGAAGCTCAGCGACGACGGGTCGAGGACGACCAGGCCGTACGGCACGACGGCGATCGCCAGCGGCGCGCTCTCGAGGTTACCGCCGGTGATCGTCGCCGTGCAGGTGCCCTTGGCGAGCGGCATGACCTCGTACGTCGCCGTGCCTGCGGCATCGACCGTCGCCGCGACCCTGGCCGTCGGGCCGCAATCGTCGCGCTCGGTGAACCTGCCGGCATAACCGCTCTGCGTCGCCGTGGCATATCCGGCGGTGGAGGTGGTGTTGAACGTCAGCGATGACGGCGCGAGCAACACCTTCCCCGGCGGCTGTACGCGCACGGAAAGATCGGCCGTGGCCCCGGCACCGCCCGTAAAGGTCACCGTGCACTTGCCCTTGGCGAGCGCGCGGACGTCGTACGACGCGCTGCCGCCGCCGTTATGCACTTCGGTGAGCGTCGCGATGCGGGCGCAGGTATTCGATTCCTTGAAACTCCCGTGGTAATCGGCTTGCGCGACGTCGGCCGTTTGCACCGCGTGCTCGTGCGTGTCGGTGAACTCGAGCGACCACGGAGTGACCTCGATCGAGCCCGGTGGAGCGACGCTCACCGGCAGCTTCGCGGTCGCCGAGCCGCCGCCCGTGAACGCGATCGTGCAGTCGCCTTTGGCCAGCGGCGTTACGGTATAGCGGGCGCTGCCGTCCTGGTTGACGCTCGCCGAGATGCCGGCAATCCCCTTGCAATCGCTCGCCTCCGCAAAGCGGCCGCGATACCCGGATTGCGTGACGCTCACCGCCTTCGCCGCCGCCGAGCCGGTCGTATCGAAACCGAGTGACGACGGCTCGACCACGATCTCGCCCAGCGGCTTGACCGCGACCCAGAGCGAGACGTCCTCGCCGACGCCGCCTGCGAACGAAATGGTACAGCCGCCCTTGGCGATCGGCGTGACCTTGTAGCTCGCTTTCCCTTTGGCGTTGGAGACGGCGACGACGATCGCCGTCGCATTGCAGGTATCCGTCTGGGTAAAGGATCCGGAGAAGCCTGCTTGCGAGACGCTCACCGTTTGCGCCGCCGCCGGGCCGGTTGCGGCAAAGCTCAGCGACGCCGGCGAAACCTCGACGGGGCTCGGCGAGACCTCGACGCTCACCTTCGCGGATTGGCCGCCGCCGCCGGTCACGGTAATCGTGCACTTGCCGGCGGCGATCGGGGTGACGACCAGCGAGGCGCTCCCGCCGGCGTTGTTCTCGAGCTTGACCTTCGCGATCCCCGAGCAGGTGTTGGTCTGCGTAAACGCGCCGCCGTATCCCGACTGCGAAACCTTGACCGTTACCGGCGAATCGGTCCGAAAAACCAAGCTCGAAACCGAGAGGTGGACCGAGCCGGAGGGCGCGCCGGTCGGCTCGGCGGGAACGTAGCCGACCGAGTGCGAGCAGGCGGCGAGAAGCCCCGCAAGGAGCGACACCCACGCGGCTCTAGCCGCAGTACGAAACCGGCTGGAAGCTCTCAAACTCGTTCTCCGAAGCCAAGCGGCGCCTATCCGATCCCATTGCCGGAGCGGCCCTCACTTCCTTCCAACGCTCCAGCCGCGCCCGTCGTTCCAACCGGCGGACGCGAGGGCGGACGCTGCGGCGGCATCTGGGGCATCGACGGCGGGCGCATCGGCGGCATCGCGGGCGGATGCTGCGGCATCTGCGGCATCTGCGGTGCGCGCGGTTCGATCGGCGTCGTGATCGGATACTGCCGCGGTTGCGGCGCGAGCGGGGCGGGTGCGCTGCGGCGCTCGCTCTCGAAGCGCTGCCAAACGTCCGATGCCGGAGGGACCTGCGGCTTGGCCGGTACCGGGCGCGGCTCTTGCGCTTTGAGCGTTTGGTGGAGCTCCGCTTGCTGTTGTGCGAACTGCGTGCGCCGCGGCACGGCCGCCGATTCCCGGAAGCGCGGCTGCTCGAAGAGCGGCGAGAGGCCGACGTGCGCGGTGGGATGCGAGCGGTCGAAGACGATGTTCGCGGTGGTCGGCGTGAGCGGCAGCGATCCGCGAATCACCGTGATGTTCTTGAGCCACTGCGGTTTGATCGCGACCGTGCGGGTAAAGTTCCCGGCACGAAAGGCCGGACCCGTGACGCCCGTCCCGCCGTAGCGCAAGTTGCGATACGACTCCGCCACGCTCTGGCCGTAGCGAGGGTGAACGCGTACCGGCGGAACGTGGCCGCCGGGCGGGATCGGCGGCCCGAGCGGCGGATGCGGATGCGAGTGCCAGCCGCCCCAACCCGGATACCATGGATAGAACGGCTCGAACGGCGCGAGCGGCACCCAGCCCCAGTACGCGAAGCCCAGACCGACGCCGTAGTAATCGCCGAAGCCGAAGAAGCCGACCAAAGCCGGGTACCACACCGGCACGAGCGCGATCGCCGGCGGATACCAGCACCAGCCGTATGGTGCGGCGTAGAACCAGCGGCCGTAGTGGTACGGAGCCCAGCCCCACGGTTCGACCGCGACCCACGTCCAACCGAACCCGTCCTCCCAGACCCAGCTTCCGTACCGGTACGGCGCCCAGCCGGCCGGAACGGACGGTGCCCACACCTCGCCGTACGGCTCGACGTCGACCCAGCGGCCGTAGGAATCGAGATCGTCGTAACCGGCGATGCTCTGCGGTGCGTAGGTATCGGTGTTGAGCGCCGCGTTCGCGATGCGGTCGCGTGCCGAACTGTACGCGTCGAGCGCGTCGCTCGGAACCTCGGCGATCGTTGCGACCGTCGGGTTGCCCGCGGAACCGCTGGCTTTGAGCGACGCTCCGGGCAAGAGCGGGTAGCTCTGCTGGCCGGCAAGGATTTCGGCCCGGCCGGTGCGCGCCGTGGCGACGGTAGAACCGTCCGCGGCGACGCTGAGGCGATAGCTTCCCGGCTCGCTTACGCGCAGCGTCACCGAAGGCGTGTCGATCTGCACCACTGCGCTCTCGGCGTGCAGCACCGAGAGGATCACGTCGCCCTGCGCGAGTTGAACGTGCCGGTCGGTCGAGTCGTTGTTGACCAGACGAGCCTGCACGTTCGAGCCAAGGCGCAGCATGGCGAAGCCGTCGAGCTGCAGCTCGGCCTGCGTATCGGCCTGCGTCGCGACGAAGTCGCCGGGAAGTACCGGCGCGTTGATCGTCGCCGCGAGCTGGCTCTCCTCGTCGCCGCGCTGCACGATCACGCTGCCGCCTTTGCCGATGGCGCTGATGCGGGCAACGTCGGTCGTATCGCTGGCCGCCGCCGGCAATGCGGCGAGCCAACCGAGCAGGAACAGAAGGGTGGCGAAAAAGCGGACGTTCATGATGCGAGCCTTT